>NZ_JBHVQS010000003.1:0-285620 GCF_042886435.1 Streptomyces sp. NPDC058000 | reverse complement strand
CCACAGCACTAGCGGTGGCACCGGCCCTTGCCGTGCGTGGTCGTACATCGCCGTACGTGGCCGCCGCACCGGTCCGGGCCGGGCGCTGAGCGCGCCCGGCCCGGGTCGGTGCGGCGCGGTGTCAGCGGGTGAGCGGCGGATCCTGGCGGCGGGTGGCCGGCGGGTCGTCGGGGTGGATCACCTGGCCCTGGACGACCTTGCCGTCCGGGCGGTGCATGCGCGCCTGTTGGTAGGCGTCGCTGAAGGACCCGGGGGTGAAGCCCGGCCGGGTCAGCAGCTTGTCGGCGCCGCGCAGGATCAGCCGCCCGGTCGGCGGGAGGAGGCAGAGCAGCCCGAGCACGTCCGAGAGCAGGCCCGGCAGCATCAGCAGCAGCCCGCCGATCATCGGGAGGGTGTTGCCGGTGCCTCCGGAGCTGGTCTCGCGGGGGGCCTCGGGGGTGCCGCCGGTCTGTAGGGCGCCGGTGAGGTTGCGCCAGGCACGGCGGCCGGCCCGCTTGATCACCGCGCCGCCGACGAGCACCCCGGCGAGCAGCAGCAGGAAGACCGTCAGGCCGTTGGTGGCGCCGGCGACCACCGTCAACAGCCAGATCTCCAGCACCATCCAGGCGGCGACGCCCAACGGGACGAACCGGCGGGCGCGCGAGCGGGGCGGGCGGGGACTCGGCGGTGGCGTGGCTCCGAACGTCATGCCACCAGTGTGCCTGGCCCGGCCCGCCCGGGGATCAGCGGCCGCGGATCTTGCTCACCTTGGAACCGACGCCCCAGGCCGTGATCCGCCAGAGCGCCTCCACGACGATGTCGCGGCTCATCTTGCTGTCGCCCAGCTCCCGCTCGACGAAGGTGATCGGGACCTCGACGACGTGGTAGCCGGCCTGGACGGCCCGCCGGGCCAGGTCGACCTGGAAGCAGTAGCCCTGGGAGGCCACCTCGTCCAGGCCCAGGCCATTCAGCGTCTCCACCCGGAAGGCGCGGAAGCCACCGGTGACGTCGCGGATCGGGACGTCCAGCATGACGCGGGAGTAGGTGCTGCCGCCGCGGGAGAGGAGCTCGCGGTACTTGGGCCAGTTCACCACCCGGCCGCCGGGCACCCAGCGGGAGCCGAGCACCAGGTCGGCGCCCTTGAGGGCGGTGAGCAGCCGGGGCAGCTCCTCGGGCTGGTGGGAGCCGTCGGCGTCCATCTCGACCAGTACGCCGTGGCCGTTGTCGATGCCCCAGCGGAAGCCGGCGAGGTAGGCGGCGCCCAGCCCCTCCTTGCCCTTGCGGTGCAGGACGTGGACCTTGTCGTCCTCGGCGGCCAGTTCGTCGGCGAGTTTGCCGGTGCCGTCCGGACTGTTGTCGTCCGCGATCAGGACGTGCGCCTCGGGGACGGCAGACCGCACCCGCGAGACGATCGGCTTGATGTTCTCCGCCTCGTTGTACGTCGGAATGATCACCAACGTGCTGCCGAGCGGTCCGTACTGCCGCTGACCGTCTGTCACTGCTGTCCCTTCTCGTCCTTCGTTCGCCTGCGCCGGCCGGCGATGACGGCGGCCCCGCAGGACAGGAGGCCCACGATAGCGAGCACCCACTCGGGAGCCGCTCCAACGCGGTCAGCGAGCGTCGTTTCGTCGCGCAGGGGGATGCGGGCCGAGACCACACCCTGGGTGAATTCGGGAATCTGGTGCGTAACGGTCCCGTCCGGGGCGACCACCGCGCTGATCCCGCTGGTGGCCGCGGTGACCACGGCCCGGCCGTGCTCGACGGCCCGCAGCTTGGACATCGCGAGCTGCTGCTCGGGCTGGCCGGTGCGCCCGTAGGTGGCGTTGTTGGTCTGGATGACCAGCGCCCGGGCTCCCGACCGGACGGTGTCATGGACGATCTCGTCGTAGGCGACCTCGAAGCAGATGACGTCGCCGAGTCGGGCCGGGCCGACCTTCAGCAGACCGGTGTGGTCGCCCGGGTAGAAGTCGCGGGGCACCCGCTTGAACCGCGTGATGATCTTGCTGAGCTGGTCCCGGAACGGCACGTACTCGCCGAACGGCACCGGGTGCTGCTTGGTGTACGAGGCGCCCGGACCGGTCTTGGGGTCCCAGACGATGCCCTCGTTGAAGACGTAGCCGGGCTTGGTCGGATGGTCGACCAGGGCACCGACGAGGACCGGCACGCCGATCGCCTTCACCGCCTCGTCGATCCGGTCGTACGCCTGTGGGAACTGGAAGGGGTCCAGGTCGGAGGAGTTCTCCGGCCAGATGACCAGGTCCGGCTTGGGCACGCGGTGGTTGCGGACGTCGTCGGCGAGCTTCTCGGTGGCGGTGGCGTGGTTGTCCAGGATCTTCATCGGGCGGCCCAGGAAGTCCATACCGGGCTTCTGGACGTTGCCCTGCACCACCGCGATCCGGACGGTGTCGTCGGCCTTGGTCGGGATCGGGACCGCCAGGCCGGCCACGGTGACCGCGGCGGCCAGCCCGAACGCCTCCAGCGTCCGCACCAGTGCACGCGCACCGCCGCCCCGGCGCATCCCCCACAGGGCGGCCGCGGAGGCGGCCAGCAGCGCACCGGCCAGCGCGACGGCGAAGGTCACCAGCGGGGCGCCGCCGAGCGCGGCGAGCGGGGTGAACGGCGAACCGGTGTTGGCGAAGGCCAGCCGGCCCCAGGGGAAGCCCCCGAACGGCAACCGGTCCCGGGCCCATTCCTGGGCGACCCACAGGCACGCGCCCCACAGCGGCCAGCCGGGCAGCCGGGAGGTGAGCGCCAGCCCCGCACCCAGCAGCACGACGAACAGCGACTCGGCGAGGGACAGGCCCACCACCGCGTCCCAGCCGACCACGTGCAGCCACTTCAGCAGGAGCAGGAAGAACGGCAGCCCGAACACGAAGCCGGTCCAGGCGCCCTGGCGGGCCCGGCGGCCGTGGGTCAGCAGCGCCAGCGCGCCCACCGCGACCAGGGACAACGGCCACAGATCGTACGGCGGGAAGGCGAAGCCGAGGGCGAGGCCGGCGGCGACCGCGAGGGCGGTGCGCAACGCCTCGCGGCGGGCCAGGGCGGCCAGCCGGCGGGCCCGTCCGGGGCGGGCGGCGCCGGTCACGGTGGACGGCGCCGGGCCGTCGGGTGCGGTGCCGCGCACGGCTGCGGCGGTGGTGTCGGAACCCGATGGCACGGTCGCGGGCCTTCCTGCAGGTCGTCCGGTTGTCAGCTGACCGTACATCGGAGGGCCGGGGGTGCGGGGGTGGGGTGTGGGGACCGCACGCGGATCGCGCGGGCCGGGCGACGGGAGGGCCGGGGGGCGCGTGGCAGCGGCTTCCGCGGGGTGGGCGGGGGCGGCGCGGGGTGCGGATCGGGGCCCGGCGCCCTTCGGGCCGGCCTGGGATCCGCTGGCTGCGGGTCGACCGAGAGCCGTTGTCTACTGAGCGCCGGGCCCCACCCGGGTCGCACCTGCCGACCAACCTCGCCATCGCCCTGGCGCTGGACCTGGCTCCCAGTGGCGGTGTGCCGGATGGCTCGCCGCCCCATGGCCCAGTTGCGTTCGACGGCTGCGCGGAGGTCTCCCGGTCGGACGTCCTGTGGTGGACTCGGCCGAACCTACCGGCCGACCGGCGCCTGCTGTCAACAGTCCCTCCGCCTGCGTCGTTTTCGCGTCGTCCCAGGTCAGTGCCGAGCCTTCCCAGGTAGGGCAGGCAGGTTCGGGCACGGGGTCCGGCACCACCGGCACCTGCGATGTCACTCGATCGGCCGGTCGAAGACCGTCCGGCCGCCGACGACCGTGCGCAGGCAGCGCGGGAGGTCGTTGCCGGGGGTGAGATCGGGCAGGCCCGGGGTGCCGGAGCGGGGGTCGGTGGACCAGCGCTCGACGCGCTCGTCGGGGGCCTGGACGATCAGGTCGCCGGTCCGCCAGACCGCGTAGTCGGCGGGGGCGCCGGGCACCAGGACGCCGGCGTCGTCGCGGCCGATGGCGCGCCAGCCGCCGCGGGTGTGGGCGGTGAACGCGGCGCGGGCGGAGATGCCGTGGGCGCGGGTGCGGTGGAAGACGGCGGCGCGCACGGTGCCCCAGGGGTCGAGCGGGGTGACCGGGCTGTCGGAGCCGAGGGCGAGCGGGACGCCGGCCTTGAGGAGGGCGGCGTAGGGGTTGAGGCCGGCGGCCCGGTCGGCGCCGAGGCGGGTGGCGTACATCCCGTCGGTGCCGCCCCAGGCCGCGTCGAAGGCGGGCTGCACGGAGGCGGTGAGGGCCAGCTCGGCGAAGGCGGTGATGGTGGCGTCGGTGAGCATCTCGGCGTGCTCGACCCGGTGCCGGGCGGCTCGGACGTGGGCCAGGCCGACCCGGTCGGCGGCGGCCCGGACGCCGTCGGTGACGGTGGTCAGGGCGGCGTCGCCGATGGCGTGGAAGCCGGCCTGGAGACCGGCCTCGGTGCAGGCGGCGACGTGGGCGGCGACGTCGTCGCGGTCGAGGTGCGCGGTGCCGGTGTGGGTCCCCCCGGCGCAGCCAGGGGGTGCGTCGGCGTAGGGGGCGTGCAGGTGGGCGGTGTGCGAGCCGAGCGAGCCGTCGGCGAAGAGGTCGCCGGCGGCGCCGTGCGCGCCGAGTTCCCGGATCCGGTCGGCGTCCTTTGCGGATGCGATGAGTTCGGCCCAGTAGCCGATGACGCGCGGGCCGGTGCCTTCGGCGGCCAGGGCGAGCAGTGCGGTGAAGTCGTCCTCGCTGGAGATCTCCGGACCGGCGCACTCGTGAACGGTGCCGATGCCGAGCGCGGCGGCCCGGGCCAGTGCGGCGGCCTGGGCCTCGGCGCGCTGGGCGGGGGTGACGGTGGCGTACGCGGCGGCCCGGACGGCGTGGTGGGCGTCGCCGGTGAGCGGTGCGTCGGGGTGGAAGCCGGCGCGTTCGCGGATGCCCGGGACCAGGTCGAGCAGGGCGGTGGTGACGACCGCGGAGTGCACGTCGACGCGGGTGAGGTAGAGGGGACGGCCGCCGGCGGCGGCGTCCAGCTCGGCGCGGGACGGCGGGCGGCCCTCGGGCCAGGCACTGGCGTCCCAGCCGTGGCCGAGCAGCACGCCGCCGGCGGGGCGGCCGGCGGCGTACCGGCGGATCCGATCCAGGGCGTCGGTCAGGGTGGGGGCGCCGGAGAGGTCCAGGCCGGTGAGGGTCAGCCCGGTGGCCGTGGTGTGCACATGTGCGTCCGTGAACGCGGGGGTGACCAGCGCACCGTCGAGGTGGACGATCTCGTCGACGCCGTCGGCGAAGGAGTCGGCGGCGCCCTCCTCGCCGACCCAGGCGATCCGGTCGCCCTCGACGACCATCGCGGTGGCGAAGGGATCGGCGGGGCTGTGCACCTCACCGCCCCGCAGGAGAACGGTGCGGGAGGGGTGCTGATCGGAACTGTCCGGGTTGCGCTCGCTCATACCGGACAGTCTCGCCCCTGTGCGGGGGTGCCCGGCGCACGGGGGTCGTCTCCCGGACGGTCAGATCCGGGGCGGGCGGGCCTCGTAGGGGGTGGAGAGCACCACCGTGGTGCGGGTGGAGACGCCGGCCAGGCTGCGGATGCGGGTGAGCAGGTGCTCCAGCTCCAGTGGGGCGGCGACCCGGACCTTGAGGATGTAGTTCTCGTCGCCGGCGACACTGTGGCACGCCTCCAGCTCGGGGACCTCGGACAGCCGGTCGGCGATGTCGTCGGGGGCGCTGGGGTCGAAGGGTTTGACCGAGATGAAGGCGGTGAGCGGCAGGCCCACGGCCTCGGGGTCGACGATGGCGGCGTAGCCGCGGATCACCCCGCGCTGTTCCAGGCGGCGCACCCGTTGGTGCACCGCCGAGGTGGACAGGCCGGTGGCCTTGCCCAGGTCGGTGTAGCTCATCCGCCCGTCCTTGACGAGCAGATCCACGATTTGTCGGTCCAACTCCTCCACCCGCTCAACCTACTGTGCGCGGGCGCGTGTGCGCAGCGCGCGCCGGATCGTGGACGCCTGAGCACCGGGTCGTGTGAGGAATGCCACACCCGTGACGCCGGGTCCGGGGGGCGTCGGCGATTATGCGCCCGGCATGAAGGGCATTGCTGCTGTTGGCCGAGACCGCCGGTCACACGAACGAATTCAGCGGTCCGAGTGGCCCACCCGAGGGGGATGGACATCATGCGACGCCTGAAGCAGGAATCCGCCGCAGCCCAGGTCGGCGCCGAGGAGGGCGACAGTTTCGGCTTCCCGGTCGAGGAGGTTGCGGACGATCCCTTCGACACCTACGAGATCTACCGCGTGAGCTGCCCGGACTGCGGGCAGCCGATCGCGCTGCTGGTGGACGAGGACACGCTTCCGGAGCACGCGCTGTGCCCCTCGCCGTGGAACCCGTTCGCGCTGACGGTGTGCCAGGGCTCCGGCCGGCCGGCGGCCGACGCCCCGGACACCGACGACATGATGGACGCCCAGGAGCAGGACGCGGCCATCTTGTTGACGCTCCCTGAGGGCCTGGACTGGCGTCGCCAGCCGTTCTCGCACCCCGGCGGGCCGGGTGAGCGGCCGGCCCGGGTGCCCCGCGCACGCCGCCGGAGCTGACGTTCCGGACGCCGGCCGCGGCGGTTCACCAGTAGCGGCCGGCGAGCATCGCCTCCAACGTGTCCCGGTGCAGGATCAGCCCGTCGGCGTCGGCCGGGACCGACTGCTCACCGAAGTGGACCTGGCGGTAGGCCACCCTGAGCATCACGATGGCGTGCCGCAGGGCCGCGTAGAGGGTGTGGAACTCCATCGCGCGGGGTTGGTGCCCGGTCAGGTGGGCGTAGCGGCTCTCGACGCGGTCGCGGCGCAGGAGGTCGGGCAGTCCGGGCTGGCCGCTGGACTCCGTGAGGTCCTGGAAGAAGCGGTGGAGGTAGATCATCCAGCCCAGGTCGAGTTCGCGGGGGCCGAGGGCGGCCATCTCCCAGTCGAGGACCGCGGTCGGTTCGAAGCCGTCGTAGACGATGTTGCCGATCCGGGCGTCGCCCCAGGTGAGTACCGTGCCGCCGGGGTCCTCGGGCCAGTGGTCGGCGAGCCAGGCGAAGCCGCGCTCGATGAGCGGGGAGCGCGGGAGGCCGTCAACGACCCAGGTGTAGTAGGCGTGTTGGGCGTCGACGTGGCGGCGCAGGGGGGTGCCGGCGCCGGGTAGTGCGAGGAACTCCGCCGATGTGGCCGGGAGTTGGTCGTGCAGGCGGGCGAGGACGGAGACGCTCGCCGCCTCCAGCCGGTCGCGTTCGGCGTCGGTCGCGTCGTGCAGCCAACTCCCCTCGTAGGTATAGGGCATGACGTCGGGCGGCACCCGGCCGGTGGCGCGGGCCATGACGAAGAACGGGGCGCCGAGGTGCGCCGGGTCCTCCTCCAGCCAGAGGGTGCGGGGCACCGGCAGGTCGGTGCGGTCCGCGACCAGTTCCATGGTGCGGTACTGCCGGGGCATGTCGTAGCGCGGGAAGATCGTGTACGCCGCGGGGTCGGCGGCGAGCCGGAGGGCGCAGGAGCGGACGCCCAGGTCCGGGTGGTCGATGTCGAAAAGCAGGGTCTCGCTGGACATGCCGTTGGAGGCGGGCACGGTGGCCGCGGTGACGCGGGGCGCCGGGATGGGGGTCCCCCCTGTTCGAGCGGAGTCGAGAGCTTGGGGGAGGGTGGCGAGCCAGGCGGAGAGCCGCCGGGTGAGCTCTTCGGGGTCGCGGGTGGTGGTGCGGGGGCGCGGCGCGGCACTCATCGGGCGGCCTCTCCGGGGCGGCGGTTGCGGTCCGGGGCGACGGAGTCGTAGCCGGTGAAGCCGCTGGGGTCGTGGCGGCCGAAGCTGCCGTGTTCGAAGATGCCGTAGCCGGTGCGGCCGTCGAGGGTGAAGCGGGCGGCGTGGTCGGTGACGCCGTAGGCAGCGAGCCGGTGGGCGGTCGGGTCGGAGAGGTCGTAGACGCGTCGGTCGGTCCAGCCGCGGCCCTGCCAGGTGCCGTGCTGCCAGTCGTCGGCGGGTGGGTAGCCCGCGCCGAGGGCGAGTGGCGAGGAGGTGAGGATCTCGGCGGTGAGTTCGAGGGGTTTGCGGCCGGGGTCGGTGAGGTGGAGGACGGCGCGTTCGGGGTGGCGGGTGCCGGGGCGGTAGCTGATGTCGGCGTACGGCCAGCCCAGTTGCCGGTCGGGGGCGCCGTCGCGGACCAGCAGCGCCTCGTTGAGGGTGCGGTGGCCGTCGGCGTCCTCCTGGAGGATGACCATGACGAACCGGTCGTCGAAGCGGACCGGGCACCAGATCCAGTGGAACCCCTCGGTCGGCGACTCGGCGGCGGCCCGGCCGCCGTCCTCGCCGGGTATCGGGCGCACGCCCCAACTACGGTCCCGGGTGCCGGTCCACTCCCCCGGGGTGACGGTGAGTTGTTCGCCGGCCGCGCGGAGGGTGCCGGTGCAGGTGCCGGCCTGGACGAAGCGGCGGCCCTCCAGGATCAGCCGGCCGCCGCGGTGCTGGGTGTGGTGCGGTTCCCAGGCGGCGGGGAAGGACGCGGTCCAGGTCAGGTCGTAGGAGAGGCCGTCCGGGTCGGCGGGGTCGGGGTCGCAGGTGAGCCGGAGGCGGTGCAGGGGTTCCTCGACGGTGATCGTGAGCGGGCCGACGGTGAGCGCCAGGCGGTCGTCGGTGAGCGCGTCGGAGGCGCGGACGGCGTGCAGCCGGTCGCCGAGGCGGAGGGTGGCGTAGGCGTCGATGACGCCGGTGTTGGGGTAGACCCCGAGGCCGGCGATGAGCAGGGCGCGGCCGGTGTGGTCCAGGACGTGGAAGATGCAGCGGTCGTAGGCGTTGCGGTCGCTGGTGGCCACCTGCCGCATGGAGAGCGGGGCCTGGTGGATCGGGTATTCGTCGAGCGGGATCGGGCGGTCGGACACGGTCCCTCCTGGGCGCGGTCGCACGGGGATCACCGGGAAACGAGGAATTGACGGTACGTCAGATAGTGGCGAGCGGCCACACCTCCGGGAAATGTAGGTGGCACAGCAGCATTACGCCTGTTACCGTCACGCTCGTCCACCGTGGCCCGGCCCCGACCCCAGGAGCGACGACGATGCCCCCTGCCCCCTTGCAATGCCCGCGTTGCGGCCGCGCCGCGGAAGGCTTCACCGGCTGCTCGCCCTGCGCCCGCGACGGCATCGGCGTCAACACCCCACCCCCGCTGGCGGATCTGACCGGCCTGGACCTCGCGGCGTACCCGGGCGGCCCCTGGGGCTGGCCGGCGGCGCTGCCGGTGTCCGGCCCGCCGGTCACCCTCGGCGAGGGGAACACGCCCGTCGTGCGGTTGCGCACCGCGCCGCCGGAGGCACCTGAACCACCCACTGGCGCAGGCGAGTTGTGGCTGAAATACGAGGGCGGCAATCCGACCGGGTCGCACAAGGACCGGGCGATGTCCGTGGGGGTGGCGGCGGCGCTGGCGGCCGGTGCGGACACCGTCGTCGCGGCGTCCTCGGGCAATGCGGGGGCGGCGGCCGCGGCCTACGCCGCCCGGGCCGGACTGCGCTGCGTGGTGTTCACCACCGACGGGGTACCGGCCGGGCTCCGGGCGCAGATCGACGCGCTGGGGGCCGAGCGGGTGGTGCACAGGGGCAGCACGGCGGAGCGCAACGCGGCGATGGCCGAGGCCGTCGCGCAGCACGGGTGGTACCCGCTGACCAGCTTCTCGGCGCCGTCGCCGGGCGGGAACCCGTACGCCAACGAGGGCTACAAGTCGGTCGCGCACGAGCTGGCGCGGGACTTCGCGGGGCGGCGGATCGATGCGGTGGTGGTGCCCACCAGCCGGGCCGATCTGTTGGCCGGAATCGCCCGTGGTTTCCGGGAGTTGGCGGCGGCCGGGCTGATCGCCGAGGTGCCGCGACTGGTGGCCGCGGAGGCCGCGCCGGCGGCGCCGTTCACCGCCGCGCTGCGCCGCTCCGACCGGGCCGAGCAGGAGCGGACCCAGGTGGACCCGGGCCCGACGGTGGCGTTCTCGCTGGGTGAGCAGCGGCCGTGCTGGCAGGGGCTCGACGCCCTGTGGCGCACCGGCGGTACCGCGGTGGCGGTGGACGACGAGGTGACCATGGCCGAATACCGGCGGCTGGCCGCGGAGGGGCTGCTGCTGGAACCGTCGTCCGCGGTCGCGGTGGCGGCGGCCCGCGATCTGGTGACCGCGCCGGGCGCCGTGGTGGTGGCGATCGGGACGGCCACCGGGATGAAGGAGCTCGGGGCGGTGACCGGAGGGGACGTCCGCTGAGGGCACGGGCGGTGCGGGAGCGGGCGGTGCGGGAGCGGGCGAAGGCCGTCGGCGGTCGTACGGAACGGCCGGTGGAGCGGGGCACCGGCCGGCCCCGCCCCCGGCGGCTCAGTGCGACTCGGGACCCGCGAGGTGCCGGGCGATCACCATCCGCTGGATCTGGTTGGTGCCCTCGACGATCTGCAGCACCTTGGCCTCGCGCATATAGCGTTCGGCCGGGAAGTCGAGGGTGTAGCCGTAGCCGCCGAGCAGCTGGACGGCGTCGGTGGTGACCCGCATCGCGGTGTCCGTGCAGAACAGCTTGGCCATCGCCGCCTCCTTGGAGAACGACAGGCCGGCGTCGCGCAGCCGGGCGGCGCTGAGGTACAGCGCCCGGCCCGCCTCCACCTGGGTCGCCATGTCCGCGAGCATGAACCGCAGGCCCTGGAAGTCGGCGACCGGTCGGCCGAACTGGCGGCGCCCGGTGGTGTAGGCGAGGGCCTCGTCCAGCGCCGCCTGGGCGATGCCGATGGCGCAGGCGGCGATGCCGAGGCGGCCGGAGTCCAGGGCGGAGAGGGCGATCGAGAAGCCCTGGCCCTCCTCGCCGATGCGGCGGGAGTCGGGCACCTGGACCCCGTCGAAGTGCAGCTGCGCGGTCGGGGAGCCCTTCATGCCCATCTTGCGCTCGGGCTTGGCCGGGTTGAGCCCCTCGGCGTCACCGGGCACGAGGAAGGCGGTGATGCCGTGGGCGCCGCTGTCGCCGGTACGGGCCAGCACGGTGTAGAAGTCGGCCACCCCGCCGTGGGTGGTCCATGCCTTGGTGCCCTCCAGCGTCCAGGTGTCACCGCTCCGGGTGGCGCGGGTGGTCAGGGAGGCGGCGTCGGAGCCGGCGGCGGGCTCGGAGAGGCAGTAGGCGCCGAGCAGACCGCCGCCGAGCATGGCCGGGAGGTGCTCGGCGCGCTGCTCCTTGGTGCCGTAACCGGCGAGCGCGTGACAGGCCAGGGTGTGGACGCTGACGCCGAGGCCGACGGTGAGCCGGGCGGCCGCGAGCTCCTCCAGGACCTGGAGGTAGACCTCGTAGGGCTGATCACCGCCGCCGAATTCCTCGGCGTACGGGAGCGACAGCAGGCCGGATTCGGAGAGCAGGGTGAACAGGGCGCGGGGGAAGCGACCGGCTTCCTCTTCTTCCGCGGCGGTTGGCCGGATCTCGCGCTCGGCGAGTTCCCGTACCAGGGCCATCAGATCGCGGGCCTCCTCGGTGGGCAGCCTGCGGTCCACCGGCGGGGGGACGTACTCGGTCATGGCGGCGCTCTCCTCCCTTTCGGGCGCTGCGGCGACGCGCGCATGGGGTGGGCGGCGGCGCCGGATTCCGTCGTGCCTCGCCGATGATCGCGTTCCGGGTCTCGGAAGGCGATGACCTGCGGCTGTGGCGCTAGGAGTATGCCCGATCGGCGGCCCGACGTCACGGGTTGATCATCAATCGCCGTGCGGATCCGGACCGCGAGACGGGTCGGCAGCACCACCGGGAAATTGGTCCGAACCATTGACGCAGTGGTCTAGTCCTTCTAACTTCTCCCCCAACGTTCCGCGCGTTCATGCCAATTCGGCAGGCATGTGGGCCGGAACGCCGCCATGCTCCACCCTCGCCCCCCTCCGAGGAGACGACATGCTCAGACCGCACCGGATGCGAGCGCCGCGGCAGCTGATCGCCGCCGCGACCGCCCTGTGTACCGCGGCCCTGGCCGGCACCCTCTTCGCCGGCTCCGCCTCCGCCCACCCGTCGCCCTCCACCGCCACCCATCCGGTCACCGCGGCCCGGACCACCGCTTCCCAGACCACCGCGGCCGGCAACAAGGTCGTCGGGTACTTCACCAACTGGGGCATCTACGACCGCAATTACCAGGTCAAGAACATCGAGACCTCCGGCTCCGCGGCCAAGCTGACACACATCAACTACGCGTTCGGCAACGTCCAGGGCGGCAAGTGCGCCATCGGCGACTCCTACGCCGACTACGACAAGGCGTTCACCGCCGACCAGAGCGTCGACGGCAAGGCCGACACCTGGGACGACCCGAACGGCCTGCGCGGCAACTTCAACCAGCTGCGCAAGCTCAAGAAGCTGCACCCCAACCTCAAGGTGCTGTGGTCGTTCGGTGGTTGGACCTGGTCGGGCGGGTTCGGCGAGGCCGCCAAGAACCCCGCGGCGTTCGCCCAGTCCTGCTACGACCTGGTCAAGGACAAGCGCTGGGCCGACGTCTTCGACGGCATCGACGTCGACTGGGAGTACCCCAACGCCTGCGGCCTGTCCTGCGACACCAGCGGCAAGGACGCCTTCACGGGGGTCCTCAAGGCGCTGAGGGAGAAGTTCGGCCAGAGCAGCCTGGTGACCGCGGCGATCACCGCGGACGCCTCGGACGGCGGCAAGATGGACGCCACCGACTACGGGGCCGCGGCGCAGTACGTCGACTGGTACGACCCGATGACCTACGACTACTTCGGCGCGTGGGACGCCAAGGGACCGACCGCCCCGCACTCCCCGCTGACGTCGTACGACGGCATACCGAAGGCCGGGTTCAACACCACCGACACCATCGCCAAGCTCAAGAAGCTCGGCGTGCCGGCGGACAAGATGCTGCTGGGCATCGGCTTCTACGGCCGCGGCTGGTCCGGCGTCACCCAGGACGCGCCGGGCGGCACCGCGACCGGCGCGGCGCCCGGCAAGTACGAGGCGGGCATCGACGACTACAAGGTGATCAAGAGCCGCTGCCCGGCCACCGGCACCGTGGGCGGCACCGCGTACGCCAAGTGCGGTGACCAGTGGTGGAGTTACGACACCCCGCAGACCATCGGCACCAAGATGGCCTACAAGGACGCCCAGGGACTGGCCGGGACGTTCTTCTGGGAGCTGAGCGGGGACACCCCGGACGGCGAGCTGATCAACGCCATCAAGTAGCCGCGACCACGGCGACCACGGGGCACCGCCCCGCCGAAGGACCGCATGGAGAAACGGGGGAACCCGAGCGGGCGGAAGGCGACGGCTTCCCGCCCGCTCGGCCGTGCCTGGCCCCTGTACAGGCGACAATTGACGCTTCGTCAGGCTGGTGGCCGGGGCGGCGCCGGACAGTCCGGCTCGTACTCCTCGATCAGGCGGAGGGTGTCGCCCAGCCCGCGGACCAGCAGCGACACCACGGTCTCGCGCGGCAACTCCTGCTCCTCGATCCAGTCGAGGGTGACGCCCTCGACGCTGGAGAGCCAGCCGGTCAGCGCCGTACGGGCGAGCGGCGGGATCTCCGCCCGGTCCCAGGCACCCCGCGCGATGGTGCCGAGCAGCCGGGCCCGGACGCTGGCGCGGATGGCCAGCACCTCGGCGTCGAAACCGACCCCGCCGGTGACGATCGTGCGGTAGGCGGCCTGGTGGTGCTGGGCGTAGCGCAGATAGCCGTCGACGGTGCGCCGGACGCGTTCGACGGGCGGTAGGTCGTGGGTGCTGCCGGCGCGCTCGACGAGTTCGGCCACCGCGTCCTCGATGATCGCTAAGTAGTAGCCGCGCTTGTTGGTGAAGTAGTAGTAGATCAGGCCCTTGGCGACCCCGGCCTGGCGCGCGATGTCGTCCATCGACAGCGCGTCGTACGAGGTGTCGGCGAACAGCTTCTTTCCGGTGGCTATCAGTTCGGCGCGACGTGCCTGGTACCGCGCGGTGCCGCGGTCGCTCCGCGAGGCCGCGTGTCCGCGCTGTTGACTCTTATTCAAAATCCGCCCTAGTCTCCAACTGCCAAGAATTTTGCGCAGTATGACAGAACGTCATTTACGCATTCCGGTTTGCGGCGGGCCCCCGCGGACAGCTCCATGAAGCACTTCCCTCGCGCATTCGACCGCTGCCCCGGGGAGGACGCAGTGAGCACACCGAACGGCAGGGCGCCCGAAGGGCGCACCTCCTGGAAGAAGACCGCGGCGGTGGCGGTGCCGGCCGTCATCGCCGTGGGCGCACTGGCCACCGCAATGGCCCAGGGCGCCCTGGCCGCCTCGTTCGCGGTGTCCGGCACCAACTTCCAGGTCGCGTCGGGCAAGCTGACCAGCTCCGGTCTCGCCTCGTACGTGCACACCGACCGCGACACCGACGACCGCGGCCACCCGGTCGCCCTCCTGGGCATCGGCAAGGCCGACCTGACCGACATCTGCCAGGCCGCGCAGGTCAAGACACCGGTGGGAACGGTGGTGTTCAAGCTGACCGCGGGGGGCCGGGCCGGGCCGGTGCGCGCCGACAGCCTCATCATCGACGGGGAGGACCTGGTCGGCGACGCCCGGTTCGGCACCGCCCAGATCGGCCGGGACGCCGGCACGCTCGACTCGGTGCCGGGGGTCAAGGGCCCACGCGGGAAGTTCGGACTCCAGGCCGGCAACATCGAGGTGGCCGGTGTCAAATCGCACGCCTGGTCCGCCACCGGCGGCAACTTCCGCCTCAAGGGACTACGGGTGAGCGTCAGCCTGGACGGCACGAGGTGTTTCTGAGCGCGCGCCGGGCGCGGTGGGGCGCCAGGCTGGACCGGGCGCTGCCCTGGCCGGAGCGGCGGGCGGCGTTCCGGCGGTGGCGGCGGACCCGGCCGTTCTGGGCCGGGCTGCTGCTCCTGCTGGGCGGGGCCGAACTGCTGCTGGTGCCGCTGTCCCCACTGGCCGTCCTGGTCAGCCTGGGACTGGGCGGACTGGCCGCGCTCGGCATCGGACTGGCGTTGATGGTGGCCGGGGTGTTCCTGTGGTGCACGCCGGCCGCACACCACTACGTGAGCATCAATGCGCTGATCCTGTCGGTGCTCTCGTTCGCCGCGACCAATCTCGGTGGGTTCCTGGTGGGGATGGGACTGGGGATCGCAGGCAGCGCGTTGGGATTCGGGTGGACGCCGGTGCGGGACGCCACGGAGCCCGCCGGGCCGGCCGCGGCGCCGCCGGACCCGCATCCCGACGGCGCCGGACCGACCGGACCGACCGGAGCGGCCCCGGCGGACCGTACGCCGCCCCGTCGCGGCACCGGCAGCAAGGCACTCGCCGTCGGCCTGCCGATCGCCCTGCTCACCGCCCTCGGCGGCCCGGCACAGCGGGCCGGCGCGACCAGCACCCCGGCACCCCCCGTCACACCGACCGTGACCACCACCCGCTTCGCCCCCCAGGGATTCACCCTGGCCGGCGTCACCACCGTCCCCACCACCACCGGACCGCTGAAGGTGATGGTGCTGCACATGAAGGCGGCCTCGCTGACCGACTACCGCCTCACCACCCACGACCGCCAGGGCCCCCAACTCCGCCTGAACGCCGATGCGTTGAACCTCAAGGGCGCGGTGACCCTCTACCTCACCAAGTTCAGCGGCTGCATCGAGGGGGTGCTCTGCCTCACCTTCACCCCCGACACCCTCCCCGTTCCGCCGGTCGTCCCGCCGTTCGTCTACATGACGCGGGTGACCGCCGAGCAGGCCCTGGTGACCTCGGACCTGATCGTGGCGGACGGCCTGCGGCTCCAGGCGGGCGGCACCGCGGACGGCGGTTGAGCCGGCTCCACCGGCGGCAGTTGAGCCGGGATGCCCGACGCGGGGTTTACGCCCCCGGCCGGTATGAGCACCATCGGCGTACGGGGCAGGAGCCGCAACAGAGAGGTGACGCGTGGTCAACCCTTGGCTGGCGATGGAAGCGGGCGCCGACCCGGGCGAACGCATCCGCACGGTGCGCCGGGCGCACGAGGCGTTCCTCACCGACGGGACGGTGGCGCCGCCGGTCCGACAGGTGGTCGCCGACTCCTGGCGCCGCTCGGCACGGGCCTGCGCCGCACCGGACGGTGAGGTCCCCGTCGAACTCGACGAGGCCGCACTCCACAGCTACCGCGAGGCGCATCCGCTGGCCCGGGCGATGCCGGTCTTCCGGGAACTGCTGGGCACCATCGCCCAGGACGGGGCGCATCTGCTGGCGGTCTGCGATCCGCAGGGGCGACTACTGTGGGTGGAGGGGCACCGCGGAGTGCTGCGCCGCGCCGAACAGATGAACTTCGTCATCGGCGCCCGCTGGGACGAACCCCACGCCGGCACCAACGCACCGGGCACCGCACTCGCCGCCGACCACGCCGTCCAGATCTTCGCCACCGAGCACTACAACCGCCGGGTGCAGCCCTGGACGTGCTCCGCCGCCCCCCTGCACGACCTGCGGACCGGGCGCCTGCTGGGCGCCGTGGACATCACCGGCGGCGACCATCTCGCCAACCCGCACAGCCTCGCCCTGGTGCAGGCCACCGCACGTGCCGCCGAGTCGCATCTGACCGACTCCACAAGGGAGTGGGGAAACTTCCTGACGGCGCTCGGCCGCGACGAGGCACTGCTGGTGCGCAACGGCGAGCGGCTGCGCCTGGGCCGCCGACACAGCGAGATCATGGTGCTGCTGGCCCACCACCCGGCCGGGCTGACGGGCGATCAGCTCGCGGTACTGCTCTACGGCGAGCGGGAAATACGCCCGGTCACCCTGCGCGCCGAGCTGTCCCGACTACGGCAACTGGTCGGCCCACTGCTGCACTCCCGCCCCTACCGCCTGAGCGCCCCGGTGGAGTCCGATCTCTCCTCCGCACAAAGAGACTTGACGAACCATCACCTAACCCTGGCGTTAGACACCTACCGCGGCCCGCTCCTGCCCTCGTCCGAGGCCCCCGGCATCCGCCGGCTGCGCACCGCACTGGAGGACCGGATGCGCCGGGCGCTGCTCACCGCCGCCGACCCGGACCAGCTACGCGCCTGGTCGCTCACCCCCTGGGGCGAGCACGACTTGGAGATCCGGGAGGCCCTGGTGGACGCCCTTCCGGAGCGTTCCCCGGCGCGCACCGCGTCCGTCGCGGCGGCCGGGCGGCTGCGCACCGAGTACGGCCTGACCGTCGGCAGCCCCGCCCGCACGGGGGTCGCCACGCGCTGATGCCACGGCCCGGCCACCGGCCCCGCGCCCCCACTCCCCCGCGCAACGTTCGCGCAACCTTCGCCGCCCTAGCCTCCCCCCACCGCCCGCCGCACGGGAGCGGCGGGCCGCGCCGCGCGATCAATTGGGAGGCCGCCCCATGGCACGTTATGCGAACCCCGGTTCCGCCGATGCCGTGATGAGCTATCAGCCCCGCTACGACCACTGGATCGGCGGTGAGTTCGTCGCGCCCGCCCAGGGCCGGTACTTCGAGAATCCGACGCCGATCAACGGACAGCCGTTCACCGAGGTCGCCCGCGGTACGGCCGAGGACGTCGAACGCGCCCTGGACGCGGCGCACGCCGCCGCCCCCGGATGGGCCCGCACCTCCGCGGCGGACCGCGCCGCCGTGCTCAACAAGATCGCCGACCGGATGGAACACCACCTGGAGGCGCTGGCGGTCGCCGAGAGCTGGGAGAACGGCAAGCCCGTACGGGAGACGCTGGCCGCCGATATCCCGCTCGCCATCGACCACTTCCGCTACTTCGCGGGCGCGGTCCGCGCCCAGGAGGGCACCCTCTCGGAGATCGACGAGGACACCGTCGCCTACCACTTCCACGAGCCGCTCGGGGTGGTCGGCCAGATCATCCCCTGGAACTTCCCGATCCTGATGGCGACCTGGAAGCTGGCGCCGGCGCTGGCCGCCGGCAACACGGTGGTGCTCAAGCCCGCCGAACAGACCCCCGCCTCGATTCACTTCCTGATGAGCCTGATCGCCGATCTGCTGCCGCCGGGCGTCGTCAACATCGTCAACGGCTTCGGCGTCGAGGCGGGCAAACCCCTGGCGTCCAGCCCCCGGGTCGCCAAGATCGCCTTCACCGGTGAGACCACCACCGGCCGGCTGATCATGCAGTACGCGTCCGAGCATCTGCGGCCGGTGACCCTGGAGTTGGGCGGCAAGAGCCCCAACATCTTCTTCGACGACGTCTCCCACGCCGCGGACGACTTCCAGGACAAGGCCCTCGAAGGCTTCACCATGTTCGCCCTCAACCAGGGCGAGGTGTGCACCTGCCCGTCCCGTGCGCTGATCCAACGCGGTCACTACGCGGACTTCCTGGCGGCCGGCGTGTCCCGCACCGAGAAGATCGTCCAGGGCCACCCCCTCGACACCGACACCATGATCGGCGCCCAGGCATCCAACGACCAGTTGGAGAAGATCCTCTCCTACTTCGACATCGGCCAGAAAGAAGGTGCCAAGGTCCTGACCGGCGGCACCCGGGCCGAGCTGGGCGGCGAACTGGAGGGCGGCTACTACGTCCGCCCGACCATCTTCGAGGGCAACAACGACATGCGGATCTTCCAGGAGGAGATCTTCGGCCCGGTCGTGGCCGTGGCCCCGTTCAGCGACTTCGACGAGGCGATCACCCTCGCCAACGACACCCTCTACGGCCTCGGCGCCGGCGTCTGGACCCGCGACGGCTCCACCGCCTACCGCGCGGGCCGCGCCATCCAGGCCGGCCGGGTATGGACCAACTGCTACCACGCCTACCCCGCCCACGCCGCCTTCGGCGGCTACAAACAGTCCGGCATCGGCCGCGAAACCCACAAGATGATGCTGGACCACTACCAACAGACGAAAAACCTGTTGGTGTCGTACTCGCCGAAGAAGCTCGGCTTCTTCTAACGGCCCGAAAGAAGGCGCCTGACCTGGGCATTTGCCCGTCAGGCGCCTTCCGTGCGACCCGCTCAGAGCAGAGCCCGGGTTTACGTTGTAACTCCCTTTTCCTGCCACGAGCTGTATCACCTTCACCCATGCCTACGCCGGGCCCTGCCACCACGGCTCCTCCGACGATGTCACCGTGGCGGTCCAGGCGCTGTTCCGCAGGGTCGTCGCCGCACAGGCACCGTAGGAACTGTCAGTCCCGGCCGCCGGTGCAGATCCCGTTCTCCCAGGCCCAGGCGGCGATCTCGACCCGGTTGCGGGCGGCGGCGCTGCTGAGCAGGCTGTTCGGCGTCACCGGAGGGCCGAGTGCCCCGTTGCAGATCCTCTCCGTCACACCGCTCGTCGCGGCGTTCGCGGTCGGCATCGGCGTCACCGTACTGTCCGCGTACCTGCCGGCCCGCCGAGCGGCGGCCGTACCGCCCGTGGCGGCGCTGCGCACCAGCGAGCCCCCCACCGCCGCCTCACTGCGCCGCCGCAACGCCATCGGCCTGGCCGTTCACCGCGTTCGGCGCCCTGCTGGTCGCTGCCGCCGTCGGCAGCCAGAACCTCCTCTTCGGCGCCGTACCCATCCTCCTGATCGGACTGATCGTCCTCACCCCGCTGCTCGCTCTGGGCGTCACCGGGCTGCTGCGCTCCCCGCTGACCCGGCTGGCAGGCATCCGCGGCAAGCTCGCCGTGGAGAACGCCCGCCGCAATCCACGGCGAACGGCGGCCACCGCGACCACCCTCATGGTCGGTCTCGCGGTGATCACCGCCGGCACCGTGGTCGTCTCCTCGGTGAACCGCATGGATGACCAGGACGCCGACCGCTCCATGACCTCGGACCTGCGCATCACGGCCGTCGACTTCGCCGAGATCGGCGACGACACCGCCGCCCGCGTGGCACGGCTCGCGGACGCCGAGGCCGTCACCCCGGTCATCCACACCTACTTCGACGTCTCCGGCGGCAACTCCCTGCCGGCGAGCGCCGTCAACCCCGCGACGGTGCAACGCCTGGCGGCAGTCACCGTCCGAGAGGGCTCGCTGGACCGACTCGACCACGGCGGCATCGCCGTCTCCGAGAAGACGGCCACCGCCCACGGCTGGCGGCTCGGCTCCCGCGTCACCGGGACGCTCAAACGGCTCGGGCACGAAGACCAGCCTGCCCATCGTGGCGATCTACGACGGCTCGGGCGCCCTGGCTCCCGTCCTCCTCTCCGACAAGGCGCTGCCGCACACCGCCGACACCGAGCACCGGCCGCGTGTCGAATCCGTCCTGGTCAACACCGCCCACGGCCGCACGGTCGCGCTCCGGCAGGAGATCCGGCGCACCCTGGACAACCCCGCGCTCCTCGTACAGGACCGCACCGATGTAAGGGCGGCGGCCGCTGCCAGGGCCGCCCCGCTCCTGAACATCATGTACGCCATGCTCAGCGTCACCGTGCTGATCGGGGCCCTCGGGGTGGTCAACACCATGGGCATGGCCGTCTTCGAACGCGTCCGGGAGATCGGCGTACTACGGGCTCTCGGCCTGGACCGCCGAGGCATCGGCTCCGTCCTGCGGCTCGAATCGGTCACCATCTCCCTCCTCGGCTCCGCACTGGGTCTCATCGCCGGCAGCGCGATCGGCGCGGCGGCCGTCCTCGGCCAGGAAGGCGTCCCCCTCGTCATCCCGTGGGACAGGGCGGTCCTCTTCTTCCTCGCCACCGCCGCGATCGGCGTCCTCGCCTCTCTCTGGCCGGGGCGCCAGGCCGCGAAGATCCCGATGCTGAAGGCCATCACCACAGACACCGAATGACGGAGGGATGACGATCGGCGGTGCCGGCCGGTGCCGGAGGGCGGCACGTTGCTGCGCGGCGAGTTCACCGCGATCACAGGCTCCTCCGGCTCCGGCAGCCGCTCAGCCGCTGTGATTACCGTGATGCCCCATAGCAGTTCAAGGGCTTCGCCGATCTCGTCGTCCGCTGGATCGTCGCCGCGATCGGCCCGGCGCTGGCCGGTATGGGACTGACGGTCCTCAGCCGTCGCCTGCGACGCCGACGCGGGCGAGCACTGCGGCGGCGCCGTCCTCCGCGGTGATGCGGCTCGCGAGCTCGACCGCTCGCTGCCGGTGGGCCGGCTCGGTCACACAGGCAGTGATCGCCGCCCCGAGGGCTTCGGCGGTGAGCTCATGGAACGGCAGCGGTCGGGGGGCGACTCCAAGCCGGTGCAGTCGGGCTGCCCAGAACGGCTGGTCGGCCATGACAGGTACCGGCACGACGGGTACTCCGGCGCGCAATCCCGCTGCGGTGGTGCCCGCCCCGGCATGGTGGACGACGGCGGCTGTGCGAGGGAACAGCCAGTCGTGCGGGAGGTCGCCGATCGCCAGGACGTCGTCCCCGACTGCGCCCAGTCCGGCCCACCCCGCCTGCACCACCGCGCGCATCCCCGTCCGGGCGACCGCCGCCGTCACCAGCTCGCCGAGCCGTTCCCCCTGGCCCGGCGCCATACTGCCGAACCCGATGAACACCGGGGGTGGACCGGCCTGGAGGAAATCGACAAGCTCGGCCGGGGGCCGCCAACCGTGTGGCCGGGCGGGCCACCAGTAACCCGCGACTTCGACCTGGGACGGCCAGTCCGCCGGGCGCGAGACCACGATCTCTCCTCGGGAGGTTCAACCTGCGCGAGGGCGCCTGACGCGCGATCAGGCATGCGGCGCGCCACCGTCTGCCGCCAGGCGCGTGAGCCACTCACGCAGCAGGCGCTGCTCGGCGTCGCTCAGGACGTCGGCGTCGTCGGGGAGGGCGGCGCGCAGCGCGCGGGCCGCCGCGGCGGGACCGGACTCCGCGGCGGGGACCGTCGGTTCGGCGCGGGTGACGGCCGCGACCATGGACTCCCGCAGGACGGTCAACAGCGCCGGATTGCGGCGGTCCGTGGGGGTGGAGTGCCAAGTGGTGACCGCGCCCTGGCCGGTTGCCTGGATGATCTGGGCGGCCAGCTCCTCGTCGACCCGTAGCCAGCCCCCGGCCGCCAGTCGACGCACCCGGCCGTGGAGGATCTCCAGGCCCGCGCGGTGTGCTGCGTCCGATCCCCGGCCGGTGGTCCGGTTCATCACCGCGAACAACTCGGGGCGGGAGACCCCGAACTCGACCACCATGTCCCAGCCGCGGCGCAGCTCCTGCACCGGGTCCTGCGGGGCGGGGTCGAGCTGCGCGCGCTTTCTCTCCAGGAACTGCGCGTAGCCATGCTCGGCGACGGCCTCGAGGAGCCCCTCCTTGTCGCCGAAGAGGCGGTAGATCGCTGGCGGCTGCATTCCGGCCGCGGCGGCGACCGCGCGGGTGCTCACCGCGTCAGGGCCGCCGTTCTCCAGCAGCTCGACGGCTGCCTCGACGATGCGGCGCCGAGGGCTGTCGGTTGAGTCGCGCGTAGCCATGAACCGATGATACCGAGGATCTGGTTCCACCGGAATTTCCAGTGTTATCGTTAGAATGATTCCATCGGAAACAGTGGAAACAGTGTCGGGAGAACCAATGATCATCGTTACCGGAGCCACCGGAAAGCTCGGCCGCCGCACCGTCGAGCGCCTCCTGCAGCGCGTCCCCGCCGACCGCGTCGGCGTCAGCGTCCGCGACCCCCGCAAGGCCCAGGACCTCGCCGGCCGCGGCGTCCGCGTCCGCCAGGGCAGCTTCGACGACCCCGCCTCGCTCGTGCACTCCTTCGAGGGAGCCGAGCAACTGCTCCTCGTCTCCCTCGACCGCACCGGCCAGGAGTGCGTCAGCGGCCACCGCGCCGCCATCGACGCCGCCGTGCAGGCCGGCGTCGGCCGCATCCTCTACACCAGCCAGATGGGCGCCGCCCACAACGCCCGCTTCCAGGCATGCCGCGACCACGCCCAGACCGAGGACCTGCTGCGTGCCACCGGCCTGCCCTGGACCGCGCTGCGCAACGGCTTCTACGCCTCCAGCGCCCTGCAGTTCCTGGAGTCCACCCGCCACACCGGCGACATCGCCCTCCCCGCCGACGGCCCCGTCGCCTGGACCGGCCACGACGACCTCGCCGAGGCCACCGCGGTGATCCTCGCCGAGGAGGCCCGCTTCGAGGGGCCCACCCCGCCGCTCACCGGCCCGGCGGCGCTCGACTTCGACACCGTCGCCGAGATCGCGTCCCAGACCACCGGACGGCCCTTCACCCGCACCGTCGTCCCCGACGACGCCTTCCGCGAGCAGGCCCTGGCGCACGGCGCCCGGGCCCCGATCGCCGACCTGATGCTGAGCATCTTCGCCGCGGCGCGCAACGGCGAGTTCACCGCTGTCGACTCGACGCTGGCCGAACTGATCAGGCGAGAGCCCACCACCTTCCGCACCCAACTGGAGCGTGCCTGGGCCGAATAGATCCAGTGGGGCGCACAGACGGCCCCGGCCGGCGGCCTCGCGGTAGTGGGCCTCCGCACTCTCGTCATCTCCGGCCGACTTCTCGCGTCGTTCTCGTGGACTGTCCGGTTTGATCACCTGGTGTCCAAGGCGGCTCAGGATGCGACGGGTGACGGGCGGATCCGCCTGGGGAAATGAGCGGCAGAGTTCCGCTGGTACGCGGTACGGTGCGCCGATGTCAGCGATCAAGAAGTTCCAGGTCACCTTTGACTGCGCAGAACCTGAGCGCCTCGCTCGCTTCTGGTGTGAAGTGTTGGGGTACGTCATACCGCCGCCACCGGAGGGGTTCAGCACCTGGGACGATTTCAACCTCACCCTGCCTCCTGAGAAGCAGGGATCATGGTTCGCCTGCAGTGATCCCTCAGGCGTGGGCCCGCGCCTGTACTTCCAGCGCGTCCCCGAAGGCAAGATCGTTAAGAATCGGGTGCATCTCGACGTCCGGGTCGGCACCGGGCTCGTGGGGGACGAGCGCCTCGCCACGCTCGAAGCCGAGTGCGCACGACTGGTTGCGCTCGGTGCGACCCACGTGCAAACGCTGTACGCCGATGAGGAAAACGAGTCGTGCATCCCGATGCTGGACATCGAGGGCAACGAGTTCTGTATCGACTGAACATTCTCCGAGCCGGGGAGGTGGGGAGCCGCCTCCCTTGGGCCTCTCTGGTCTCGTATGGGGCGGGAGTTGCCCCCGCGAGGGCGAGGTTGTGCAGCCGGGCGATGCCGAGCATGGCGGCGTGACCGCCGTCGCCTTTCAGGCGGCAGTCACGAAGGATCTTCCATGCAGGACGGGGCAGGAGGACCAACTCGGCGCGCTCGGCCTGGTCCTCAATGCCGCCGCGCTCTGGACAATGCGCCACCTCGACGCCACCGTCGACCACCTGCGGGCCCTGCCGCCCGACGAGCGGGAGCATGACGTCCTGGACGAGGACGTGGCCCGGGTCTCCCCGCCGAAGCACGCCGACCTCAACTGCCTGGGCCGCTACAGCTTCGCCGCCCGCCCGCCACGCGAGGGCCTGCGCCCACTGCGTGACCCGGCGACCGTCCACCTCGACGAGGACGACGAGGGCACCGGCGAATGACGCGGCGTCAGGGCGCGTATCGGGTCGTGCTCAATGAGCATCGCAGCTGCTTCCGGGGCGGGGGCCCGTCTGGGGTACGGGGCCCGACGATCTGCGGCTGCGCCGTGTGGACGCGAGTGACCGAAAGCGTTGCCGCAGGCAGGCAGCGGCGGGGATCGAGGGCCCCGGCTGCGTGCCCGCCGGGACGGTGTGTCAGATCACGGCGAGCCGGTCCACCAGCAGTTCCATCCTCCGCTCGGCTTCCGCCGGCGGCAGCCGTCCTGCCCGGGTCAGGGTCGCAAGGCCGTGCAGGGCTGCCCAGAACGTCTCGGTGAACAGCCCCGGGTGGACGCCGTCCCCGGCGACCGCGCCCAGGCTCTCCAGCAGCGCGGCGAAGGCGTCCTTCAGTGGCTCCGGGGTGTCCTCCTGCGCGTACGCCAGGCCGCCGTCGAGCTGGAACAGGGCGTCGTAGACCGCCGGGTTGTGTGCGGCGAAGTCGAGGTAGGCGCGGGCCAGGGCGGTGACCCGGGCGCGCGGGCCGTCCGCGGCGGCGGTCGCGGCCCGCACCGCCGCGGCCATCTCGGTGGCGCCTTCCAGGGCGACGGCGCCGATGATCTCGCGCTTGCCGCGGAAGTGGCTGTAGAGGACGGGTTGGCTGTACTCGATGCGTTCGGCGAGCCGGCGGGTGGTGACCGCGTCCCAGCCCTGCTGCTCGGCGAGTTCGCGGGCTGTCGCCACGATGAGGCGCTCGCGCTCCGCCCGTTCGCGCTGCTTGCGTTCCTGTACCGACATGATTCGATCGTAGCACCGCTAGACAATCGAGCGGCAGTAGCACTAGCGTTGGCTCATCAGCTAGCGGCGCTAGATCCCAGGAGGGGTCATCATGCTTCTCGACGCACTTGAGGTCGTCACCACCGTGGTCGTCGGCGTGATGGTGGGGGTGGAGTTCTCCGTCGCCTTCGTCATGAACCCGATCTTCAACGCCCTCCCCGAGGACAGTGGCCAACTCGGCCGCGCCCACGGGGGCCGGATGCTCGGCGCCGTGATGCCGTTCTGGTACATCGGCTCGCTCATCCTCGTCGCGGTCTGGGCCATCGCAGGATGGCACCGCCCCGGCGCCGGCCTCGTCGTCATCGCCGCCGCGCTGCTGATCCTCAGCGTGATCATGTCGCTCCTGCTGCTCGTCCCGATCAACAACCGGAACAAGACGTGGACCCCCGAGAACCGGCCCGCCGACTGGAAGCAGCAGATGAACCGCTGGGACCGTTTCCACTACGTCCGCGTCGGCATCATCATCGCCGCCTTCGCCCTGCTGGTCGCCGCCCTCATCTGAGCCCGCGGACTCACCCGCCCGGTCGTCAGCCGCAACCGCTCGGCCGTGCGCCCGAAGTGCGGCACCGCCACCTCCATCTACATCCAGGACCCGGACACCAACACCCGCGACCTCCGCTGGTATCCCCCGGACGCGGGCGCCAGCGACACCCACTGACCGATAGCGAGAGGAAGTGCCGAGAATGGCCAAGCTGCAGAGTCTCGACCCGAATACGCCGATGTTCGCGCAGTTCAAGGAGAAGACCGGGCCCATCGTCCTGGCCAACACCTTCGTCGTTCCGAAGGAGAGGACTGAAGCGTTCCTGACCCTCTTTCGGAGGCAGGCGGAGTTCATGAAGGCTCAGCCGGGATTCGTCTCCCTGCAGATGCACAAGGGAACGGCGGACAGTCAACTTCTGATGAACGTCGCGGTCTGGGAGTCGACCCAGGCTCTCGCCACGGCGTTCGGCAGCCCGGAGTTCCAGCACATGGTGGCCGAGTCCCCTGACGACATCGTGTCGTACCCGCACATCTTCGAGCAGATCGACATATGACACAGCAGCTGTAGCCGAGGGAGGGCAGCCGGAGAAGCCCTGTCCTCCCCCCGCCAGTCACGCATCCACGCACCATGCCGGGCCGCCAAGGCCGCCGAGCACCCCACCATGCGTAGCCCCGTCCCTGAAGAGGAGTCACCATGACCGTGGAGCTGAATCACACCATCGTCCCCGCCCGTGACCCGCAAGCCTCGGCGCAGTTCCTGGCCGAAATCCTCGGCCTGAGTGTCGGTCCGCCGGTGGCGCACTTCAGGCCGGTCACGCTGGCCAACCAGGTCAGCCTGGACTACGACCAGCTGGACGAATTCGAGCCACACCACTACGCGTTCATGCTCGGCGAGCAGGAGTTCGGTGCCGCCCTCGCCCGCATCCAGCACGGCGGAATCACCCACTACGGCGATCCCGCATGCCAAGAAATTGGGCAGATCTATCACAGCAAGCACACCGAAGGCCGCAGGGGCACCTACTTCCGTGACCCCGACGGACATCTCATGGAACTCCTCACCCCGGGCGGCACCGGGTCGTGAGGCCGATGGCGGCTCAGCGGATCATGGCTTCGCCGGTGGCGGGATCGCGTTCGTAGTCGCGACCGACGCGGTGATGTGCGCGGACGGTCCGGTGACGTCACCGGTCGATCTGACGCTGCTGCCCGAACACCGACGGGGGCACGGCGGGCCGTACGGCGATCTCAACCGGGGCTGCATCGACGTCGACCGGCTGCGGGTGCCGCTGGGCGGGCTGCCAGTGCCGCGCTCTCCGGACGGCCGGCTGGTCCTGGCCGTCGACATGTCACCGTGGCTGCGCTCGGACGCGCCGTGCTCGACAGTGCGGCTCTTCTGTCACGTCCACGGGCGTAACGGGCGCTCCAGCGACCAGTTCATCCCGGCCTCATCGTCACCGCCGCCGCGCTGCTGATCCTCAGCGTGATCATGTCGCTCCTGCTGCTCGTCCCGATCAACAACCGGAACAAGACGTGGACCCCTGACAACCGGCCCGCCGACTGGAAGCAGCAGATGAAGCGCTGGGAACGCTTCCACTACGTCCGCGTCGCCGTCATCATCGCCGCCTTCGCCCTGCTGGTCGCCGCTCTCACCTGATAGCAAAGCCGCCCCGACATGCGCTGATTCGCCCCGTTCTATCGACGGCTTTCGCCCCGTCGGGGTGAGCCCGACAGGGCTTCGGATTACTGACCCCGCGAGCCGACGCCGCGAGCCGACGCCGCGCCGGTGGCGCACAATCCCCACTCCCCGGGCGGCAGCCGGCCACCGAAATCCCGACATCCGGGAATGCAGCTGCCGATCAGATCCCACAACGGCGATCCCGACAAACAACGCCCCTCGAACAGCCGCGTCCGCGCGGCCTGATCAGGCCCCACACGACTCAGCAAGCTCCACGAAGCTCACCAAGCCGACGAAGACTCGCAAGGAGAAGAACAATGTCGCTGAAGAAGATCAACACCGTCCTGGCCGCCGCCTTCATCCTCTTCATCCTCTGGTTCGGGTCGGAGTTCATCCTGAGCCCGGAGACGACGGCACCGGGCTTCGGCCTGCCGAGCTGGCCGTCCGGCGACGGCGACGGCGACGGCTTCCTGATCATCAAGGGAATCCGCGACGTCGTCCTGGCCCTGGTCCTGGGCATCCTGCTGGTGACGGGCCACCGCCGGGCGCTGGCCTGGGCGCTGCTGGTGGAGGCCCTCGCCGCGTACGGCGACATGACCACCGTGCTGGCCCACCACGGCTCCGTGGCCACCGCGCTCGGCGTCCACTGCCTGACCGCGACACTGATGGTGGTCAACGGCCTGCTGATAATGCGTGAGACCCGCAAGGTCGCGGCCGCTCCGGCAACGCCCGCCCCGCAACCCGCCTAACGCGAGGTGCTCGACGCTCAATCAGGAACTCCAGTCCCAGCTCGACGCGCTCGCCAAGCACGGCATCCCGCGCGACAAGGCGTTCTCCGAGAAGATCAGCACCCGCGTTCGGGTCCGCCCCCAGTTCGAGGCCGCGCTCGCACTCACCCGCCAGATCAAGGCCCACGCCCCGCACTGCCGGGTCATCTTCACCGTGTACGAGATGAAGCGCCTGGGCCGCGACGCCGCCGAACTCACCGCACTCGCCGACCACCTCACTGCCCACGGCCTGGCCTTGGAGATGCCCGCCGGGCCCCTGTGCCAGGGATGTACGACCCCAGCGGGCCAGGCCCCCAGCGTCGCGAGCATTTACCGCACACTCGCCGAACACGAGAAGAAGGAGGCGTACCCCGAAGCCGTCGCGGCGGCACGCGCCGACTTCGCCGACCTTCAGGACGTCGACGACATCCCCCGCCCCCGCCGAGTCCGCATCCGGCGGCCAGCCGATGCGCTCACCTCGGAGGAAGTCACCCTCCGCCAGCGCCTCCAGGACCAGATCCTCCAGTCCGCACAGACTGAGTAGCCAGCAAGATCAATCGCTTAGCGCCAACCGCTGTTCCGTTGTTCCGAACGCCGCGGAGGGTGGTGGACCGGTGGGGCTGGAGGACTTCTCAGTCAGTGTCGGTCCAGTCCCGGGTAGTAGCCGCGTTGGTACGGCGACAAACTGGAGGCGTTCAACTGACCCTCACCCCGGCAGATAGGGCAGACCTTCGTTGTGCCGCATTCCCTGCATCGGCTCCTCCGGTGGGACTGGCCGAGCACCCACCCGCGGCCACCGCATCCGGGACACCAGCCGAGGCCGTCGCACTCGTAGCAGAGGACGTAACCAGGTGTGATGGTCTCCGGCGCTCGCACCGGCTCCGGCTGCTGGACTGGTTGCGGCGGGGACAGTGCCAGCGCCGGCGTCTGTCCGCGGAACACCACGGCGGGTGTGTCGTCGCTCGTCAGGACGCGGATGCCGTTGCCATCCCGGTGAGCGACGACCACTATCCAGAGCATCCCGTCGTCATCCTCCTGTGACGCCGTGACGTCCCAACCGGCCGCGCGGAGGAGGAAGGCCGCACGGGAGGCCGTCTCGGCAGCGGTGGCGGTCGCCGGACGATTGCCTTGGTACCCCGTCGAATAGTGGTAGCGCAGCGGCTCGCGCCGGTCGGCAACCTTCGGCTCGTCGAGGGACAGCTGGCGGAGGTGGACACGAACGGTCAAATCGGTGATCAGCGCGACCAGTTGCCCGCGCAGGGACCGGCCCAGCCGGTCCAGTTCGTCGCGCGCTTTCGAAGCCTCATCCATGTCGACCCCTTGGTCCTGGAACGTATCAGAGGGCCGACTCTCGTGGCCGTGGTCGTCTCCAACGGCCGCCTGCCGGAAAGTCCGTCACGCAGGCCGTTCGGCCTCCCCTGGTGATCACCGGGAGCCTTGTGTCGGACGAGGAGAGCGTTCCCGACTTTCGATTCGCGGTCCGGCGGCACGGGATGCTGGAAGAGATCCGAAGGGCAGCGCGGACCGGCCGGAAGGTCACACTCGCAGAGCCAAGGCCCGTAGGAGCGTGCCCTGGCGCCCCATAGAGAGAGCACGGACTTCGATCGCACTGAGCGCGCAATCCGCTATCGGCTCGTTGCGGCACCCCCCAGACGACCTCGCTTCCAACGACACCAGTTGATTCTCACGACGAGCGCTGGACAGTGACCGTCACCGAAAGTCGAGGCCATGCAACAGTTCCTCCTCGCCGAAGGAGGTCGGGTTCTTCTAGAGCCCCGAGAAAAGGCGCCTGACCTGGGCTTTCGCCTGTCAGGCGCCTTTTGTTCGGCTCGGCGGCCGGGGCCACGCCGGAGGGCGGGCCGGGGCTCCCGGCGGGTCGACTGTCAGGCACGTCGACGGTCCACGCAGTCGGCCCCGCGCTTCAAGCCCAGTTGGTCATGTCCTCATCGCGCGTGGAGTGCCCATTTGCTGCCGTCGACGAACGCCGTTCCGGGGAGTGCGATGAGTTCGGGTTTGAAGAGTGGTGGTGTGTCCATTGCCGGCTCCCAGGTCGCCATCTTCTCGTCCTGCGGGACCTCGATCCGCCTGTCCTCGGTGAGGTCGGCGACCACCCGCACCAGCAACCGCACGCCGAGCGGGGCCAGGTGCTCGCGCCACAGGCTCTGTGCGGTCGAGCCCGGGGGCACGAACAGGTGCTCCTGTGCGGCGATCGGGCCGGCGTCGGTCCGCTCGGTGAGGTGGTAGACGCTCCCGCCCGTTACCTTGTCACCGTCGCGGACCGTCCATCGGATCGCGTCCCGGCCGCGGTGCAACGGCAGCAGGCTGGGGTGATAGCCGATGGTCGCGACGGCGGCCCTGGCACGTGTCTGGCGGCCGATGAAGGCGTGGGAGTGTGCCGCGACGATGAGGTCCACCCCGTCCGGGATGTGCATCGCGCGCAGCTCGGCCGAATCCGTCCATGGGATGCTCCTGGGGTACGCCCAGGAGCGCAGGCGGTCCCAGGACAACGCGTTGCTGTCGTCGGAATGCCCCTTGCGCAGCCGGGGGGCGGCTACGCCCGCGATCCGGTGCCCTTCGTCCGACAGGGCATCCGCGACCTGCACCGCGAATGCTCCCTGTCCTGAAATGTAGATGTTCACTCGCGCTCCCGGCAGTTGCTGGTCGGGTGTCTGTTCAGTACGGGTGAGAGAGCGCTCCAACGAGGCACAGGAACAGCTGAATGCGGCTCCGGTGCCGGGCACCAGTCCGTTCTCGCCTGCGGCTTGTTGTCGATCGGTTCAGCCGAGCCCACAGGCAGGCCCTCGGCTCGGAGGTCGGTCCGGCCAGGGCCGGTAGGCAAGTGGACAGGAGCACATCGCTTCGCTCTGGGTCCCGCGTGTCCCTTGTTTGCATGTGCCCACGAGGTGCGGACGGTCACGCGCGGCCGCGACGTTTGTTGGAGGGGTCAGCGGAGGTGAGTTCAGGGAGTGGGTGTCTGCGCCGTCGCCGTGAAGTGCTGTTCGGCGTAGTCGAGGGCACCGTCACGGCCGGGGCCGGAGTAGACGATCCGCCAGCCCTTGGGCACCTCCAGGTGCGGCCGCCACAGTGCGTGCTGTCCGCCGGCGTTCGCCACGACCAGCCAGTCGCCCGCACCGCCGTCGAAGGGGTTGCCGCTCATCAGTCGACCTCTTTCCTTCCGGAGTGGTCGGGCCGGAACCGCACCGGCAGCGTGGAGTACCCGGTCAGGAAGTTGGACCGGATGCGCAGCGCCTCACCGGTCTGCTCGAATCCGGCCGTGAAGTCCCGTAACGCCATGAGCAGTTCGGAGATCTCCACCTTGGCCAGGTGCGAGCCGACGCAGAAGTGCGGACCGTAGCCGAAGGCCAGGTGCTTGTTGGGGGTGCGGCCGAGGTCGAACATGTCGGGCCGTTCGAAGATCCGCTCGTCCCGGTTGCCGGAGGCGTGCCAGAGCGTGACGATCTCGCCCGGTCGCAGCTGTACGCCGTGCAGTTCGGTCTCGCGGACCACAGTGCGCCCGAAGTGCATGGTGGGTGACGCCCAGCGCAACACCTCGTCCACGGCGGTGTCGATCGCGACCTCGCCGTGCTTGAGCCGGCGCCACTGCTCGGGCTGGGCCGCGAGCGTGTGGACGCTGTCGATCATCGTCAGCCGGCTGGTCTCGTCGCCGCCGATGATCAGGCTGTAGCAGTTGAGCACGATGTCCTCGTCGGACAGTGGCACACCGTCGATGGAGCTGCCGACCAGCATGCTGATCACGTCGTCGCCCGGCGACTCGCGCCGCTCCTCGACCATGTCCATGAAGTACAACAGGATCTCGTTGCGGGCCATTTCGGAGTCGAGTTCGTCGACGTCCTCGGCGTCGGTCGACAGCGCGGTCTTGGTCTGGGCGAGCAGGTACTCCCGGTCCTGCTCGGGCACGCCGAGCAAGTTGGAGATCGTGGTCATCGGGATCCGGCTGGCGATCTGCTCGGCGAAGTCGCAGCCACCGGCCTCGACCGCCTCGCGGATCAGCTGCCGGGTGTTGACCCGCACCGCCGCCGCGACCTCGCTGAGCACCCTCGGCGAGAGCACCCGCTGGAGAATCTTGCGCAACTCGTGGTGCCGGTGCCCGTCGGTGACGGCCAGCATCCGGCCGGCACCGGCGTCACCGCCGCCCAGCAGCGTGACGAGCACGTTGCCGCGCTCGGACGTGAAGTTCACGTCGTCCCGGTAGGCGGCCATGATGTCGTCGTAGCGGGAGACCACCCAGAACCCCCGGCGGCCGTCGACCGGAGGGTTCCAGTGCACCGGGGCGGTGTCCCGCAGGGTGCGCCAGAACGCGCCGAGGTCGTGGTCCGCGAACGTGTTCGGGGCGCCCAGATCCATGGTGTCCAGTGCTGGTGTGGTCACGGTCACCAGTCCGTACGCCAGAACCGACGCGGCTGGAACGGGTAGGTGGGCAGCGACACCCGGTGACTGGCCTCCCCCTGGTGCAGCGAGTCGAAGTCCGCCCGCTGGCCGGTCACCCAGGCGGCGGCGAGGTCGAACAGTGCCTGGCCGTCCTTCCCGGCCGGCACGATCCCGTTGTCGTTGCGGCCCAGGGAATCCGCGTCCACCTGCGGCGCAGCACCGGTCGCGGCGACCAGGCCGCGGGGGGAGTCGGCGGACAGCGCTTCGATCAGCTCCGCACGGCTGCGGACCACGGCCGCCCACCGGTGACCCATCACCTTGCGGCCCAGGTTGAGGCTGAAGCAGACGTCGTCCAGACGCAGGTCGGGGTTGGCGACCAGCCAGTCCTTCAGCCTCGTGCGCTGACGAGCCAGTGCTTCGTCGTCCAGGGCGGACAGGGTGGCCAGGCGAGGCCGGTCGACGGCCTCGGGGGCCCGCTCGGCGACGGCCGGCGGCTCCTCCAGCACCAGGTGCGCGTTGTAGCCACCGCCACCGATCGCGGTGATGCCCGCCCGGCGGATGCCGGCCGCCGGCTCCCAGTCCGCCAACTCCAGCTGCGGCACGAACGGGGTGCTGGGGAAGTCGATGTCCTGGTTGACGTCCGTCAGGTTGATCGTCGGTGCCAACTGCTTGTGGTACAGGGCCATCGTGGCCTTCACTGCACCGAAGCCGCCTGCCACCACACCGCCGTGGCCGACGTTGCTCTTGACCGCGCCGATCGAGCAGGTGCCGGTCTGCTTGCCGAACGCCATGCTCACCGCGTGCACTTCGAGTTCGTCGGTCATCGGCAGACCGAGACCGTTGGCCTCGTACAGGGAAACGGTGTCCGGAGTGACACCGCCGACCTGCATGGCGTTGGCGATGCACGCGCTCAGCCGCTCGGGCTGTGCCAGACCGTAGGCCATCGCGCTGACACCGTTGTTGTTGATGGCCGAGCCCTTGACCACGGCATAGATGTGGTCGCGGTCGGCGACGGCCTCCGCCAGCGGCTTGAGCAGCAGCGTGGCGACACCGCTGGACAGCGCGGCGCCGGTGCCGTTGGCGTCGAACGGGCGGCAGTGGCCGTCCTTGGACAGGATGCGGCCTTCCTCCCACAGATGGCCACGGGGGTGCGGCAGGCGGACCATCGCGCCACCGGCGATCGCCATGTCGGTCTGGCCGAGCAGCAGTGACTGGCAGGCCAGGTGCACGGCGTAGTGGAAGCCGGCGCAGGCGGTGGCGACGGTGACGGCCTCACCGGTCAGCCCCAGGTAGTACAGCGCGTTGGAGGTCATGGTGTCCGGCGACCACGCCAGGCCGTGCTCGATGGCCTCGGGGCCGACCGACACCCGGTCCGGCGGGGAGCTGTAAAGTGCGGCGGTCTGCGGGTTGTTGGCGCCGTAGATGCCCACCTCGCCCTTGACCCGGTCCGGGTCGTAGCCGCCGTCCTCAAGCGCCTCCCACGCGCTCTCGACGAACAGCCGGTTCTCCGGGGTCATCGCGGCCGCCATCCGGTCGCTGATCCCGAACACCGACGGATCGAACTCGTCGTACCCGTCGAGCGTGCCGCAGGCCGGCACGTAGAACGGGTTGTTGATCAGGGTTTCGTCGACCTTGATCTCGTCCTTGGCCAGGAACGTCACGGACTCCCTGCCGTGCACGAGGTTGTCCCAGAACTGTTCCTTGGTGCGGGCGCCGGGTGACTTGCACGCTATGCCGATGACGGCCACGTCGCCCGGGTCGTAGTCCTGCTCTGGACTGTCGGACATGAAAGGCTCCTGCTCAAGTGGAGTGGGTGGTGACTCAGTTGCCGGTGGAGGCGGCGCGGCCACGCAGCGCGGCGCGGCGGACGGTGGCGCGGCGGCGAGCCGACTGGACCACCTCGGGGGTGGCGCCGCTCTCGTCGTCGAGCCAGCGGCTGAGGGAGTAGATGTCACGGAAGCTGAAGAGGTCGGGCACGCGGACGCGGCGGTCGAACCGCCGGGTCATCAGCCTGGCCAATCGGACGAGCAGCAGCGAGTCGCCGCCGAGGTCGTAGAAGGCGGCCCGGACATCGATGTTCGCCGGTTCGAGATCGAGCAGTTGGCCCCAGATCTCCGACAGTGCCACCTCGGTCGGCGTGCCGGCGGCCGTCACGGGACGCCCGGTGTCGGCGGCCGGCGGCTCGGGCAGTGCGGCGCGGTCGAGCTTCCCGCCCGGCGTCAGCGGGAGCGCGGTCAGGAACACGATCGTCCCAGGCACCATGTACTCGGGCAGCTCGGCGGCGAGCTTGCCGGTGATGGTGGTCTGGAGCTCGGCGTCCAGCCAGACACCGTCCCGGCGGTCGCCCTCGGACACGACGTAGCCGATGAGTCTGCGGCCCCGTACGACAGCGGCGGCTTCCCGGACCTCGGGGCAGCCGGTCAGCCGGGCCTCGACCTCTTCCAACTCGATGCGGTGGCCGCGCACCTTGACCTGGTTGTCGGTGCGGCCGACGAACTCAAGCTCACCGTTGTCGGTCAACTGGACGACGTCGCCGGAACGGTACATGCGTTCGCCGTCCAGGAACGGGTCCGGCACGAACCGTTCGACGGTGGTGCGCGGCCGGTTGACGTAGCCGTGGGCGAGGCCCGCGCCGCCGAGGTACAGCTCACCGGGCACGCCGGCCGGCAGCGGCTTGAGGTTCTCGTCGAGCACGTAGACCCGGGCGCTGATCGACGGCGAGCCGATGGTGGGCTCGCCGGTCCCGTCCTTCGGCACCGGTCCGAACGTGCAGAAGACGGTGCCTTCGGTGGGGCCGTAGGCGTTGAAGACCCGGTCGGCGCCGGTCTCCTGGTACACCCGGTCCACCAGTTTGCGCCGCAGGGGCTCGCCGCCGAACACGACCGTGCGCAGGTTCGGGGGCAGGCTGCCGGCGTCGAGCAGGGAGTTCATCACCGACGGGATGGCGTGGAGGTGGGTGATCTTGTCGAGGTGCGGGCTCTCGGGCAGGTGGACGGCGCTTTCCACCAGCACGACGGCGCCGCCGCGGCACAGTGCGGGGAAGATCTCCATCACGGACATGTCGAAGCAGATCGAGCTGGCCGCGGAGACACCGCTCAGGTCGCAGTCGGCGAGGGACCGGTCCATTTCGGACAGCATGGCGACGCAGCCGCTGTGCCGGACGGCCACGCCCTTGGGCTGGCCGGTGGAGCCCGAGGTGTAGATCACGTACGCGGTGTCGGCGGGCACGACCGGTACGGGCCGCTCGCCGGGCTCGGTGGTCACGGTCCCGTCCAGCACGACCACGGTCGGACCGGCCGGGCAGTTGGCCCGGGACGCGGGCGTGGTCAGCAGCAGGCGGGTCCCGCTGTCCCGGACCATGAAGGTCAGCCGTCCGGCCGGATACCTCGGGTCCAGCGGCACGTAGCAGGAGCCGGTGCGCAGGATGGCCAGGATGCCGACGAGCAGGTGGGGCGTGCGCTCGACGCAGATGCCGACCGGGACACCGGGGCCGGCGCCCTCGGCGACGAGCCGTTCGGCCAGTGCACGGGACTGCTCGTTCAGGTCGTGGTAGGTCAGGACGCCGGCGTCGGAGTAGACCGCGGTGGCGTCCGGGTTCTTGTCGGCTTGTTCGACGAACTCGGTGTACAGGGTCTGGGTCACTGGTCCGTCTCCTCGGGACGACCGCCCGGCGTGATCTCGTCGAGTGCCAGGTCGGGGTGGGCGATCGAGTCGAAGAGCACGGTGCGGTAGAGCGTGAGCAGTGCCGTCACGGTCTGCTTCTCCAGGTAGCTCGGTTTGTACTGGACGTGGCCGACCACTTCGCCGGAGACGTCGGCCATCGAGATCTCCAGGTCGAACTTGGCGAGGTGCCTGCGTACGGGCAGTGGTTCGAGCGGCAGGGCGCTGTCGGGGGCGAGGGTGTCGCCGATGCCGTGGAAGAGCTTGACGGAGCGCGGGAAGGCCTCCGAGGACAGCCAGTTGAGCACGACGTCGAACCATGGGGAGCGGCCCTCGGCCCTCGGTGGCTTCAAGGTGGACGCCAGCAGGTCGAGGGGGTAGTTCATGTGCTCCAGCAGGCCGAGCGAGAACGTGTGCACCTCGTGCAGCAGCTCTCGGAAACTGCGGTCACCGGCCGGTTTCGCACGCACCAGCACCGTGTTCAGGTAGTAGCCGATGGCGGACTCCCAGCCGGGTTCGGCGCGTTGGGCGATGGCGGTGGCCAGCACGGAGTCCTCGACGCCGACCGCGCGGTTGAGCGTGGCGAAGAAGCCGGCCAGCGCGACGGTGCTGAGCGACACGCCTTCGCGCACCGCGAACTCCCGGAGCCGGCGGGTCTCCTCGGCGCTCCAGCGGAACGTGAGGTCGCGGCCCTCGTAGGTGACGCCGGGCGGGCGCTCCATGGCGGACAGGTCGAGGTGGGCGGGTGGGTCGGCCAGTTGCTGCGACCACCAGCTCAGTGCGGCGTCGGCCGCCGGGCCGGCCAGCCACTGCCGCTCCCATTCGACGAAGTCCGTGTAGGGGGCGACCGGCTTGCTGTCGGCGGGGTCGGCGCCCTCGTAGAACTCCTGGAGTTCGCGGATCATCACGTCGGCCGACGCCGCGTCCGACGCGATGTGGTGTACGAGTACCAGCAGGTAGTGGTCCGCCGGCCCACGCGTCATCAGCACCACGCGCACCAGCGGTCCGTTGTCCACGTCCAGCGGTACGTGCCCGTGCGCGGCGAGTTCCTCGCGGGCCGCTTCGTCATCCAGGTGCGCGCTGTCCACGACGAGGAACTCGTACACCGGCTCGTCGAGGATGACCTGGTACGGACTGCCGCCCGCCTCGACGAAGATCGTGCGCAGTGCGGGATGCCGTTCCATCACGGCCCCCACGGCGCGATCGAGCGCCTCTTCGTCGACCGCGGTCCGGATCCGGGCGGCCACCATGAAGTTGTAGGGCACGGCGTCCGGTGCGATCTGCTGCATGAACCACAGCGAGGACTGGCCGTGGGACGCCGGTGCCAGTTCGAGGCCGAGACCGTCGGCGCGCAGCTGGTCGAGCGCGGGTGCGTCGGTGGGGTCCAGCAGCCCGCGTGCGGCCAGTTCGTCCACCAGCTCTTCGGCGTCCACTTCGGACAGCTCGTCGAGGAGCGTCCGGGTCGGCTCGGCCCCGGGCGCCGGTGGCGGCTCGGCCATCGCCGTCGGCTGTGCATCCGGCGTCCGTGCCGGCTCGGCCGCCGTGGGCGGTGCCGGCGCGACCGCCGCGGGCGCGGTCGGCCCGCCGATGACCTCCGCGAGGTGGTCGAGGAGTTCGGAGACGGTCCGGCCGTCGAGGAACACCACCGGCGACACCCGCTGCCCGAACAGCGACTGCACCCTGTTGACCAGGCGGATCGCCAGCATCGAGTCAAGGCCGAAGTCGCGCAGGCTCGCGCCCTCGTGGAACCTGTGCTCCGGCACGCCCAACACGTCGGCGATCTCGCCGAGGACGACCTCCGCCACCGACCTGTTCGGCACGGTCGTGGCCACGGGTGCGGTGGTGGCCACCGGCCGGGCCACGGTCTCGACGACCGGTGCCGGCGCGGCTTCGACGCGCGGCGTGGTGTCCAGCCAGTAGCGGTCCTTCTGCCACTGCACGAGCGGGGTCTCCACGACCTCGACGTCGTCGGCGAACAACGAGTCGAAGGTCAACGGGATACCCCTGACGTACAGCGACGCGGCGGCCCCCAGCAGGCAGTGGAGGTCACTTTCGTCGCGCCGCAGGGAGTTGATCGCGTGCACACCGGCACCGCGGGTCAGCGCGATCTCCTCGACCGCGCCGCGCAACGTCTCGTGCGGGCCGATCTCGACGAAGGTGCCGACCCCCTCGTCGACCAGCGCACCGATCGTCTCGGCGAACCGGACCTGGTTGCGCAGGTTGTGCACCCAGTAGTCGACATCGACGACCGGGTTCACCGTGTCGGCCAGTGCCGTGGAGTAGAAGTCGATGGTGCCGGTCGACGGGGTGATGCCGTCGATGAGTTCGCGCAGGGGCTGGATCAGCGGATCCATGCCGGGGCTGTGCACCGGCCGTTCGACCCGGATGTTCCTGGTCGAGATCCCGTCCCGCCGGAGGTCGGCCTCCAGGGCGCGGACGGCCTCGGGCGAACCGGAGACCGCCGCGCTGGTGGGGCTGTTGACCACGGCGATGGCCGCGTGCTCGGCGTAGGTGGCGAGTCTCGGCAGCAGCTCCTGCTCCGGCAGGTCGACCGAGATCATGGCGCCGGGGGCCGCTTTCCGTTCGAGCAGGTGCGACCGGGCGACCACGACGCGGGCAGCGTCGTCCAACGACAGTGCGCCGGCCACGCATGCGGCCGCGACCTCGCCCAGGCTGTGCCCGATGACGGCGGTCGGTTGGACACCGAGGTCGAGCCAGACCTTCGCCAGTGAGACCTGGAGGGCGAACAGGACGGGTTGTTGGAAGTCCATTTCCTCGAACCTGGCCCGGTCCTTCGGGGCGTCGAGCTGATCGAGCACCGAGCAGCCGCCGGCCGCGCGCACGGCGGCGTCGCAGGCGTGCATCCATGTGCGGAAGCCGGTGTGCGAGCGCATGAGCTCCCGGCCCATGCCGACCCATTGGGTGCCGCCGCCGGAGAACACCAGCGCCACTCGCCGGTCGCTGTTGCCGACGACCGTGCCTGTGACGACATCGGGGTGCGGCTGACCAGCGGCGACCCGGGCCAGTCCGTCCAGGACGTCCTGACGGTTGCGGGCGAACAGCGCGATCCGGTGGTTCTGGTGGGTGCGCCTGGTCGCCAGCGTGTAGGCGAGGTCGGAAACCCGCAGTCCGGCGTCCCGTTCGACATGGTTGGACAGCTCACGGCAGGTGTCGGCCAGCGCAGCCGCCGAGTGCGCCGTGACGGGTACGAGGTGCACCTGTTCGTCGGCCGCGAGGCCGGCCTGGCTCGGCGTGACGTGTCGTCCCCGGTCACCCGCGAGGAACGGGCCCGCCGTGACGGGGTGGCCGGCGGCGAACAGCGCGCCGAGCGAGCCCAGCAGGGTGCAGGCTTCGTCGTTACCGCGTCGGAGCGAGGGCAGGGTGGTGGCCGTGAGGATCTCCGCCACGGACTTGAGCAGTACGGGATGCGGGCTGAGTTCGATCACCGCGTCGATGTCGTGGTCGCGCAGGGTCGTCAGGGCGTCGACCACCTGGATTTCCCAACGCAGGTTGTTCGCCCAGTAGTCCGGTCCGAGCTCCGCACCGTCGACGAGTTCGCCGGTGACCGTCGAGATCATCGGGATGCGCGTGGTCCGGGGCCTGATGTCGGCGAGTTCGGCCCGCAGCGGGGCGAGGACGTGGTCGACCAGCGGCGAGTGCGGTGCGTGGCCCATCCGCACCCGATGGGTCGTGAGGCCCTCGTCGGTCATCCGCTGGACGAGTCCGTCGATCTCCTGCGGTGTGCCGGTGACCAGCGTGGAGTTCGGGCCGTTGTAGCCGGACACCGTGAGCTGGCCGGTCAGGTACTGCTTGACGACGTCCGCACCGGCCGTGACCACGATGCCCTCGCCGCGTCCGACGGCCAGCTGTTGGAGGAGCCGGCCGTGGCCGGCGGCCAGCCGGGAGGCGTCCTCGAAGTCGAGTGCACCGGCGATGTGGGAGGCGGCGAACTCGCCGACGCTCTGTCCCACGACGACGTCCGGCTGCACCCCCAGCGAGCGCCAGGCATCGGCCAGCGCGACCTGTATGCAGAACAGCAGCGGCTGGAAGACGTCCATGTCGTCGAGGCGGCCGTCGGGTGCCAGCAGTTGGTCGACGAGCGAGAAGCCCAGCAGCTCCCGCATCCGCTTGTCGGAGCGCATCATGGACCGTCGGAACACGGGCATCCCGGCGAGCAGTTGCCGGCCCATGCCCACCCACTGCGAACCGTTGCCGGAGAACAGGAACGCCACCCGTGGCGGGCGTTCGGTCTGCTCTCCGACACTCAGCCCGGAAGCCGTCGTGCCGGCGGTGAAGGCATCCAGCTGCGCCCTGAGCTCGGTCATATCGCGGGCGGCGGCCGCGAGCCGGAACCTGCCGTCGCCGGACGGCCGCCGGCAGATCGCCCGCAGGTCGTGCTCGTCGCGCAGCGCCACGGCCCGCTCGGCCAGCGCCTCCGCGGAGTCCTCGGCCAGCAGGAGGAGCGAGCCCTCGGGGCGCGGCAGCTCCTCGGCGACGACGTGACAGATCGCGCCGCCGAAGCCGAACGAGCTGACGCCCCCGCGGCGCGCGTCGGACCGTCGCGGCCAGGCAGTCAGCCGGTCCTGAACCGTGAGGTTGTACTCGTCGAACAGGATCTGCGGGTTCGGGGTGGCGTAGTGCAGGCTCGCCGGCAGCACGCCGTTGCGCATCGACAGCGCGAGTTTGACCAGGCCGACGATGCCGGCTGCCGCCTCCAGGTGCCCGACGTTGGACTTGACGGAACCGAGCCGCAGCGCCGCCTGGCGGTCGCCGCCCAGGACCGCGCCGATGGCATTGGCCTCGATCGGGTCGCCGAGGGGCGTCGCGGAGCCGTGGCACTCGATGTAGTCCACGAGGGACGGTGCGATGCCGGCCCGTCGGTACGCGGTGCGGAGCATCAGCTCCTGCGCTTGAGGGTTCGGCGCGGTCATACCGTTGCTCAGACCGTCGTTGTTGGACGAGCTGCCCTTGAGCAGGCAGTACACCGGCAGCTCGCGTTCGAGCGCCACGCTCAGCGGGGCGAGTACGACGACCCCGGCGCCCTCGCCGCGGACGTAGCCGTTGGCGCGGGCGTCGAATGACTTGCAGCGGCCGTCCGGGGCGAGCGCGCCCATCTGGTCCATGGCGGTGTAGTAGTCGGAGACGAAGCTCAGGTTCACGCCGCCGGCTAGCACCAGGTCGCTCTCGCCCATCCAGAGCGACTGGCATGCCAGGTGCACCGAGACCAGCGATCCGGCGCAGGCGGCGTCGATGGCCATGCTCGGGCCTTGTAAGCCGAGGATGTAGGAGACGCGGTTGGCGATGATGCCGTCGTGCATGCCGGTCGCGGTGTGCGGAGTGATCTGGCTGTCGGGACCGCGATAGTGCGCCAACGCGGCGTAGTCGCCCCAACAGGAGGCCATGAACACGCCGGTGTCGCTGCCGACGAGGCTGAGGGGCGCGACACCCGCGTCCTCCAGCGCCTCCCAGGCCAGTTCCAGCACCAGGCGCTGCTGCGGGTCCATCTGGACGGCTTCCCGGGGCGAGATGCCGAAGAACAGCGGGTCGAACTGGTCGATGTCGTCGATGAACCCGCCCCAACGCGCCGTGTCACGCAGGAGCTCGCGCCGCGCGGCCGGCACCGGGCCGACGGCGTCGCGGCCCTCGGTCAGCAGCTGCCAGAACGCGGACGGGTCCGGTCCGCCCGGGAACCGGCAGCCGATGCCCACGATCGCGATGGGCTCGTGCGAGGCCACGCGGCGATCGGTGCTCGGGGCGGCGGTTTCCGCGGCACGTGGACCGTCGACGAGTGCCCGGCACAGTTCGTCGATGGTCGGGTACTGCCACATCCAGGTGACCGGAACTTTCCAGCCGAGGAATTCGGACAACGAGGCGGCAAGGGTCGCGGCCTTCACCGAGTCCAGGCCGTACTTGTGCATCGGCGCCCAGCGATCCATCGCGTCCTTGGACACGTCCAGCAGCTCAACGACGCGAGAAAGCAGGAAATCTGTTACGGCGCGCACACTGCGCGCTCCGCGCTCTTGGGGCATTTCGCCTCCTCGGCAGGGCGGATGGAAGGGGCTGGTAGAGGTTGCCACCGGCGGTTTGAAGGCTCTCGAACTCCGTCAACCACGCAACAGCAGCGGGATTGTGGTGGCTCGACGCGCATGCGGCCGTGCCGGTCCACACGGCCGGCGTCGGCGGCTCTCAAAATGGTCAGTCAGTGCTCAGAAAGCTGGCCATGGGAATGGTTTGCGAAGCGGATTTTCACTCCGCCGCGTCAAGTGCCGTACTTGCACAGGACATAGGTGGGCCTGCGGTCCGTCAAAGCCGTTCCGCCTGACACCGAGAGGAAACAACAAACGCGCCACCACACACGCGAATAGGCCATCGCACGCTGATGATCAGGGGTTTCGAAGATTGTCCGAGTGGTCGCGCATCCGCGGCTCGCAGCCGGTTACGGACCGACTCGCGCCTTCACAGCCGCACCTGGTCGGCCCTTTGACCGCTTTCGCTGCTTACGGGTCCGCGCCGTTGCTACAGCTGGAACGCGCTTACCGGGCCGCCCCCGGCTGTACTCGGCGCCGCGATGGTCTCGTCGGCGAAGCTGGAATACGGCGAGCTTGAGAAACGTGCGGAAGCCCGGTCAGGGCAAAGAGAGCCGTATGGTGCTCGACTTCCTGTACCGCCCCGGACGTGAAGGCGCAGCTGCCGAAAAACCAATGATTGCACTGTGACTGCCCCCGTTGAGTCATCTCGACCGCAGCAGACCACGATCTGCTGCGGAATCACCGCCCGGCAGTTCACCCGCCGGGTACGTCGTCGGTCTTCTGGTCAGGTTGATCGGCGACTGCATTGACTGTGAGAACGTGCACGCAAAACTCTTCACCTGCATGGGCAATGCCGACGGGCGTAAAGGTCCGTTTCACCCAGGTGGACCGGATTACGAGGTGCTCGCCCGATCGGCGAACATCAGATTGCCACTCTGGGATTGGTGAGACAAGAGTGATCCTCTGGCCGGAAGGCCCACTGGCAAGATTTGATCCCCAAGTGGCCGGTTCACTCTTTTCTCGGGCGATGACCATGGGGCAGTTCGGACATCGAACGCAAATACCGGCACCACTCTCCAGGATGGGCTATTCCCGACACACCCGGCCTGTATTGGTGATCCATTATTAGTGATCCGTTGCAGCCGCCACCCCCGTCGCGACTGGCGGCGCTCCCTACTCCAAGGCAAGGGAGGGCGACTGAACGACCCCCGTGCGGCCCGTGTCGTTCTCCGAGGGGCAAGCTGCGCCGGGCGAGGTCAGAGGCAGGCCGTTGCCGGTTCCACAGGCGCGCCGCCAGGGTGGGCCCTGGATTCCGCATCTGCCGGACACGCATGAACTACGTGTTGTTTCCAGCCAGTTGGGAAACAAGCAGTTGACCTGTGTCTGGCGCAATGATCGGCTTGTGGGGCTCGTATCCAACCCGCCTGGGGAGAGGAAGCAACACCACCATGCGCAACAGACCATCACGGAGGCGGGCCCGCCCGGCCGCGACAGGCGCGGCCCCGCTGGGGCCCGTCGACTTAGTCGGCCAGGCGCATGCCGACAGCCATCTGCCCGTCACGAACCGGCAGAACCTCCCCCGGGCAGTCGTCGGTAGGTCCGCATGACCACCCTCGCAACGACGCCGCGGCACAGGCCGGGCCTGGCGCTCGGGGTGCTGGCCGGGGCGCTCGCACTGGATCTGAGCGGAATGGCCGTCCTCAACGCGTCGCTGCCGTCCGTCGGAGCACGCTTCGGCCTGGCCGACACCTCCCTCCAGTGGGTCATGACGGCGTACTCCGTCACGTTCGCCGGTTTCCTGCTGGTGGGTGGCCGACTGGCCGATGTGTTCGGCCGACGGCGGGTCTTCGAGGTCGGGGTCGCCCTGTTCACGGTGGCTGCCGTGGCCGGCGCCCTGGCACCGGACGGCGCGGTGCTGCTCGGCGCGCGGGCGGTCCAGGGAATCGGCGCGGCACTGTCGGGTCCGGCCGCACTGGCCCTGCTGACCGAGGTGTTCCCGGCCGGACCGGAGCGCAGCCGTGCGCTGGGCGTGTACGCCGCGGTCGGCGCGGCCAGCTTCAGCGGCGGGATGCTGCTGGGTGGCGTACTGACCGAGTTCCTCGGCTGGCGGTCGGTCCTGTGGTTCTCGGTGGCACTCGGAGTGATCGTGCTCGCGGTCACGCGGGCCGGACTGCCCGACGGGGCGGGCCGCAGGGGCCCGTTGGACATGGCCGGCGCCATCTCCGGCACCCTCGGCCTCGCACTGCTCGTCGTCGGCGTGAGCTGGGGCGGGGAGTGGGCATGGGCCGTCATCGGGGCCGCGGTGGTCTTCCTGGTCCTCTTCGTCGTGCGCGAACGCCGCACGGCCGACCCGCTGTTGCCGCTCTCCCTCTTCCGGCTCTCATCGGTGCGGCTCGCGACCACGGCGGCGTTCCTCCAGTACACGGCGTCGGTCGGGATCGTGTTCTTCGCGCCGCTGTATCTCCAGGGGATGCTGGGATACTCCCCGGTCGAATCCGGTCTCGCCCTGGTACCGATGTCGCTGACGGTGTTCCTCACGGCCACCTTCGCCACCGGACGGCTGCTGACCAAGTACAGCCCGCGAACGCTGATGGTCACCGGGCTCATCCTGATCGGCGCGGGAACGGCACTGTGGATGACCACCCCGCCGCATGGGAACTACGTGCTGCATGTGATGCCCGGGTTGGTGATCAGCGGCCTCGGCCAGGGACTGAACTTCCCCGCGATGACGACGGCCGGGCTCACCGGCGTTCCGCCGCACCAGCACGCGGTCGCCGGAGCGGTGAACGTCGTTGCGCAGCAGATCGGTTCCAGCGCCGGAGTCGCTGCCCTGGTCCTGGTCGCGGCGACCGGCGACAACCGGCTGGGGGGCTATCACCTGGCCTACCTCGCGGCCGCCATCGCCTGCGCGATCGGTGCTGCGGCCCTTGCGATGGTGCGGCGGCCATGAACGCGCCCGCGGTCGTCCTCGGCGCTCCGCGCAAGGCCGACCGCGGGTGTCGGCGTTCACGGAGAACTGTCTGAAAGGCTGGAAGGCCCGGCCCCACTGCACCTCCGCCGTACCGGCCTGGCCTGGCCTACGCGGTGAGGGGGCGCGGGGCCCCAGTTGGGATCAGGGGGCTGCTCGCGTGATCACAGCATGGCCAGGTGCGCTTCCACGTACGGGACCGCGACCGACTCCGCGGGGTGCACCGAGCCGAGCATCGGGTGCACGTTGACTTCGAACACCACGCCGCCGTTCTCAACGGCGAGGTCGACGCCGGCGAACGGCAGCCCGATGGACTCGGTGGCCGAGACGGCCAGTTTGCAGAGTTCTGCGGGCAGGTCATCAATCGGCAAGGGGGTGCAGCCCGCTCCCTGGGCCTCGTTGCAGGGAGCGTCCGGATCCGCCTGGACATGTTCACATGCCTGTACCGGGCGTCCGTCCAGCACGGAAACACGGAACTGATGGCGCAGCCCATCGGAGTTGAAGTTGTCGGCATCCCGGGAGATCAACCAGTCCTGCTCGGAACGGGCGTAGTAGCCGATCGCGGCGCGCAGTTGCTCGGGAGTGGTGACGTGGAAGACGTCGTTTCCGCAGGTGCCCAGCACCGGCCGAGCCCAGACGTTTCGACCCAGTCGCTCGAATGCCTCGGTGGCTCTCCGCGCGCTGGGCCGGGACAGACTGATGGTTTCCATATGCCGGATACCGCGCTGGGCGAACCGTTCCACCATGAGGTCCTTCTCGGTGGCCTCCCGCCAGGCACTGGCGTCTGTTCCCAGCGACACCACCCCATGCCGGCTCAGCAGTCGTTGGAACGGGGCGAAGCTGCGGCGTTCGGGAGGCTGAACCTCGTAGATGAGTACCGCCGAAGGTGTCACCATCAGGCCCTCGGCCGGCACCTCGAACCGGACTCCTGCATCGACGATGTGCGTCCGACCGGTCCCACCCGTCATGAAGTGCCGCGCGTCGATCAGTACGGGTGGTCGTCCGGTGAGTAGCTCGACGGCTGCGGCCAGAGCGGAACGACTGCCCTCCATCGAGGCGTGATCGGTCATCAACACAACCTCGCGTGTGCCCATATCGGCCTGATCCCCTCGCCCACTGGGTCGCACTTCGCGGCACCCGCGCCGCGAGGCTCGATCCTGCCAGCGTGACTACGGAAGGCGATAGCGCAATTACGGACGGCCGGTCCCGCGTGAGTCGAACTGCGGATGCGGGCCACGGCCAATTGCCGACTTCGCGTGACGAATGCACCGCGCTTCAACGACAGGCGGGGCGACGGGGTGCCGGGGTGACGGGCACGCAATAGATCATCTGCGCGACGGCGCTTAGGCTCCGGCACCATGGACTTCATAGCGATCGCACGCGTCAGCATGGGCTACGCCCTCGTCCTGGTGTCCCTCTTCACCTTGATCGTCATCGGCTCCCTGCTCGTGGCGCGGGATGCCTTGCTCTCCGACTACCCGCCCGCGATCAGGGAGCGGTACGGGCCGCAGAGCGCACGCGGCAGACGGACCGCGGCGGTGGCCGGCCTGCTGAACCTCCTGCTCTTCGTTGCTGTTCCGGTGGTCGGCGTGCTGGACCTGCACGACCGGGCCGAGGGGCACTTGGGCTTCTTACCGCCGTTCGTCCTGGGCACCACCGGCTTCCTCGCCCTCACCCTGTTCGACCTGCTGGTCATCGACTGGCTGCTGTTCTGTACGGTGCGGCCGCGCTTCATGGTGCTCCCCGGCACCGAGGGCATGCCCGAGTACCGTGACCTCGCCTTCCACGCCAAGGTGTTGGTCCCCCGCCCCGTGCCTTGGCCGCTCCTCGCCATCCCCGGCTACGGGGCGGTGGTGGGAGGACTGGCCCGGCTGGTCGAGACGATGACCGCCTAGTGGAAGATTCGGCCCGCACCGCTGTCGAGGGCGCCGGCCTGCTGGAGCCACCGCTGACCTAACTGACGGGGTAGCGGATGGCGTCTGCAAGGCAATCCATGGCGCCGGCGCAGCCGGACCCGGGCCCGCCCGGTGGCAAGGGGTGTGAAGGGTGACGGCGCCCCTCCCGGAACCGGTTACGGCGCATAATGCTCGCCATCGCGTTCGAGCGCCCCGTGACGACAGTTGCCGCATGCGCCGCCACGATCCTCCTTCTGCGCCTGCGGCGGCCGTTTCCGGATCTTCCGTGACGAGTCCGCCATCACCGGATGGGCGCACGGACACGGGCCGGTACGGAATTCAGCCAAAGCCGTTCTTCTGCTTCATGATTCACCCACCGGCGGCAATATAGGGGGACGTGTGCCGAGCACCGCTGTGCGTGCGCGAACGACATCGCAATGGGGGCAATAGAGCATGCTGAAGTTACGCACCAGTTCGCGCAGGCCCCGGGCCGGCGAGTCGACCCGATGAGGCGCGAGTGGCCGCTCGCCACTTTTCTCGGCCGACTGAAGCCCGCATCGCTCGCCGCCGCCCTGGAATTGGGCACCCTGGCCAAATACCCGGCACATCGCACTTTGTTACATCAGGGCGATGAGAGCAGTCATGTCCTATTGGTCACCCAAGGCGTGGTCAAGGTGGTGACGAGCTCGGCGGACGGTTTCGACATGCTCCTGGCGATTCGCCTGGCCGGCGATCTGGTCGGGGAAATGGCGGCGTTCGAGGACGAGCCGCGCTCCGGCACCGTCATCGCCTGCGGCGAGGTCACCGCGCGGATCATCCAACGGCGCACGTTGGAAACCTTCCTCAGCGGGCATGTGGACGCCATGGCCGCGCTGTACCGCATGATGAGTGCCCGTCTGCGCTGGGCGAACCGCCGTCGACTGGACTTCCGCGCCTACGACGCGTCGACCCGACTGGCCCGCGTGATCGCCGAATTGGCCCAGACCTACGGACAGGCGGTCAGCGGCGCCGACGGGCGGCGCTGCGCGCTCGGCGTAACCCTCACGCAGTCGGAATTGGCGTCACTCGCCGGACTGGCCCTCCCCACCGCGGAGAAGGCGCTCGCCGCACTGTCCCAACGCGGTCTGATCGAGCGCAGCTACCGTCAGATATCAATCAGTGACATTCCGCAGCTGCTGGAATTCGCAAAAATCGAGGCCGAGAACCCGTATTAATACGGGTTCGCTTCTCGCCGCCACTCCTAGCCTCTCCCTCACACCTCGCGGAAAGCCCGTGAGATGTGAGGGAGGAATGACCAAGTGGCCGATCAGGCCGGGTACTACCCCTGCACGTGCATTGCCCTGGATGTCCAGTCGTACGGAGGGAACAACGACCGCCGGCAATCCGAAATCCAGCACGATCTCCCCCGGCTCCTTTCCCGGGCCGCCCACAATGCGGCATTGGACCGGACCCGATGGCACATCCAGGCCAAGGGCGACGAGCAGTTGGCCGTCGCCCCCATGGACGGCTCCGAACCCCGGATCGTGGACGACTACATCCGCCACATCACGGCGGTGCTGCTCGCCTACAACGAGGACCGGGTACGCAGCGCGCGGATGAGAGTGCGGGCCGCCATCCACCACGGACCGGTGGAGGTCGCCGACAACGGCTTCGCCGGCCGGACCGTGGTCACCACCTGCCGACTGCTCAACTCCGATCCGCTCCGCGCCGCGCTGGCCGCCGCGGACGACGCCGACCTGGTGCTCGCCCTGTCCGACACGGTCTTCCTGAACACCGTGGCCGGCGGACACACCACGCTTCCCCGGTCCGCCTTCCGGCGGGTGGACATCCGGGAGAAGGAATGCGAGTCGACGGCCTGGTTGTGGGTACCGGGACACGATCCGGACGATCTCGACCCGGGAGTCGCCGCTCCGGAGGTCGACGGCCCCAGGGACCCGGCCGCCGCGGCCCGGACCACCACGACGAACAGCTCGGAACACCCCACGGCCGGCCATCCGGGCCAGGGGATCCGTAGCACCTACAAGAGCCGGAACCTCAACGTCAACAACTTCCACGCTCCCGTGGACCTGCGCGGCGGGGTCGTCGGATTCGGAACCACTGATGGCTGACCACGAGCCCGACGACGCAACGGCGCCGGCAGGCTCCGGAACAGGGGAAGAACCGCCTCGTCAGGCACCGGACGACGGCGTACCGGGACCGGCGGGTCCCGCTTCGGACCCCGCCGAAGACGAGACCACGCACCCCGCGCCGGGCCACCCGGACCCGGCCGCCCCAGACCTGGAGGCCCGAGACCTGGAGGCCGATCAACAGGACTACCACGAGCTGACCGGCGCTCTGAACCATCGGGTCCAGCAGGTCTACAACACCTTCTACGGCCGGGTCGACGCGGCGGAATCGGTGTTCGGATTCGGTGCCGCCACCTCCCCGGGACTGGCACCCGGCTTGGTCGAACCCGCCGAGATCGGCCGGGTACTGGCGCACTACCTGCACCCGGACACGTATGACGAAACCGCCGGCCGGCTGCAGTCCGACCACCTCCTGGTGCTGGCCGGGGAGGAGGGCAGCGGGCGGCGGGCTGGGGCGTTCGCGATGCTGCGGGACCTGCTGGGCGAGGATGCCGCGCTCCGGAGCCTGTCCCCCGCGAACTCGTTGACCCATCTCGCGGAGAAGGGGAGCGTCAAACCCGCGAGCGGGTACGTCATCCTCGACTACGCCGGCGAGACCGAGTCCGACGCGGTGCAGGACTACAACCTCAAGAAGCTCCAGGACGAGTTGCGCCGCCGCGGCTCCTACCTGGTGCTCACCGCCTCTCCGGCCGACCGACGGCGGTTGGCGCTGAAGGGCCACTGCGTGCCCTGGACCCCACCGGGCCCGCTGCCGCTTTTCGAGCACTGCGCGGACCAGATGTACGGAGCCGCCTTCCTCGGCCAGCTGCCCGCCGCGACCCTGGACGAACTCCGGGCGCTCGTGGCGGAGTTGTGGCGGCCCAGGGACATCGTCCGGGCCGCCCGGCAGCTCGCCAACGGCACGCAGGCCGCGCTGGAGGGCCTTCGGGACAGCGCCAAGCAGACCGTCCGGGACTGGTTCCAGAAGAGCCCCGCGCCCGAGGATCTGCTCCCGATCGCGGCCCTGGCCTTCGCCGAGGGGCTTCCCGAGCGCACCTTCGAGGAACTGGTGGTGCTCCTCGATGACTACGTGCGCAACGGGGACCGGCCCGCCGGCGAGCCGGTGTCCGACGAGGACGCCGTCCCGGTCACCCGGCCGCCCCTGCGGCAGAGTCGGGCCGCGTGGAGCACCCGCGCGTCCGGGATCGCCACTCCGGTGCACCGGGGCGACCGGTGCCGCAGCGAGCGGACGATCGTCTTCGCCTCTCCGAGGGTACGGGGGCTGGTGATCGGCGAACTGCACGCACTGTACGGCTACGAGCTCTGGTATCCGCTGCGGCGCTGGCTCAACCAGTTGGCCCTGGAGGGCGGCCCCCGGGTCCGGGAAGAGGTGGCGCGGGGCGTGGCGCTGCTGGCCCGGCACGCCCTGCCGGAGGTCGAGGAGAACCTCCTCCCGTCCTGGTCGGACGGGCTCAGCAGCCAGCGACTGACCGCGGCCTTCGTCCTGCAGTTCATGTGCGGAGACGAGCGCCTGGCACCGCAGGCACTCGCCACCGCCCTCGGCTGGTCGAAGCTGGGCAACGGGCAGTTGCGCGCCATCACGGCGGCGATGGCCTTCGCCGGCGAGGCCGGGGCCCTCTATCGGCTGGAGGCGCTCAACTGCCTGTGGGGGATGATCGTCCGCGGACAGCGGGTGGCGGCCGCGGCACGCCGTTCGCTGGTGCTCCTGCTTGCGACGGCCGCGGCCGAAGCGGAGGCCGAGCGCGCGGAAATCTCCCTCCGCTTCCTACGGACCCAGCTGGCCCACACCCGGGACCTCAGGGATCGGACCCTGGCCCTCGAATCCGTCCTGCAGATCCTCGAAGCGGAAGGGCTGAACCCAGGGGTACCGCTGACCGCGGAACTGCTCCAGCGGCACCCTCCGACCGCCCGGCACCTGGGCTGTCTCTGGACCACCGTGCTGCTCAGCGTGCGCCGCGCACGTGCCGTGACCGCACTGGTCCGCACCCTGGCCGCACTCCAGGACGTCCCGTCCGCCACCGGCTCGGTACGCGAGCTGGGCGAGGCGATGCGTGGCGCGCTGGACCGCCGGCAGTGGCAGGGACTGCGGGCCAACGTGTCGGTGGCGGTTCGCCATCCGGACTACGCGATACCTGGTACCCAGCACCTCGTACAGGTCCTCCTCGGAAACCTGCGACGCCACGGATCCACCAGCAATTCCCTTTCCCTCCAAGGAGGATGACAGCAGTGCCCGAGAACTATCCGATCGTGGCGGAGCAGATGCTGCAGACCGTGCAGCGCGGCTGGTGGTCACGCCGCCGGCAGCGCGCCGACGTACCGGCGCTGCCGCCCGGTGCGGTCTACGTCTTCCGGGTCGGCGGTCAGTACCGCGAATACCCGGAGGGGATGACCTTCGACCCGTCGCACCCCGACGTGGTGGACGCCTCGTCGGTGAGCCTGGTGGACACCAGGGCCCGGCTGGTCGAGGCGGAGCGGGTCGTCCCCTCGGTGAGCGAAGCCGACACCTTCACGATCCGGGCGTCCTTCACCTGCCAGGTCACGGACGCCACCGCCGTCGCCCGCCAGGGCATCGACGATGTGACGGTTCCCCTTCGCGCGTACCTTGCCGGGGACAGTGAGCTGTCACGGGTCAGCGCCGCCCATCGCATCGAGGAGGTCAACGCGGTCCGCGACGAGGCGACCCGCCGGATGACCGCGTACACCACGATCGTCACGCCGCGGATCGCCGGGATGAACGTGGAGTTCGTCGGCATCGAGGTGCTCACGCCCGAGGACCTGCGGAAGTGGGAGCAGAAGCTCCGGGACGAGCGTCGTGACCAGGAACTCCTCCGCGGACAGCACGAGTTCGAGTCCCAGTCGGTGCAGCGACTGGCGGAGCTGCTCCAGCAGGGCGGCGAGTACGTGGACGCGCTCGGGGTGACCCGCAACGTCATCGACGTCGCCGCGATCGCCGAGCGCGCGCACCGCCGGGAGGACGACGACCGGGCACACCGGCAGCAGGCGGCCGCCCAGGCCGGCGGCCGGGCGCAGGAGCGCGAGCGGGAACAGCGCGCACTCCACGCCGATCTGCTGCGCACCCTGGTGACGCACATGGGCCGGGCCGAACACTTCGTGGACTACCAGCAGGTGTTGCAGCAGTTGATGGAGCAGGGCACCGTCCCGGCCGCCGGTCCGGCGGCCCCGGCCGTGGAGTCCGCGCCGGCGGACCGCGCCAACGGCTCCCCCGCAAAGCTGACCAGCCGAAACGGCCAGGGGCCCGGCCCCCGTTACATCAAGGACGAGGACCACCTCCTTGACTGACTACCTCAAGCTGCCGGAGGGGTACGGCAGGCCCCGGGAAAAGGCCCCTCCCACGGGTTTCGACCCGGCCCGCCGGCTGCGGTCCCTCACCGGCGTGGACGAGAACCTGCTCGCCTGGGTCTGGTACGAGCGCAGCAAGTACACCGCACTGGGCGGCGTGGTTCTCGGTACCTCCGTCATCGCAGCGTTCTCCATGTGGAACTTCGCGAACGAGGCCGTCGGTGGCACGTCCGTCCTGGCGCTGGTCCCCGCCGTGGTCTGGATGCTGTTCGTGCTCAATCTCGACCGCTGGCTGATCGCCCCGCAACCGAACGCCAAACGACGGGTGACCCCGCTGCTGACGCGCCTCCTGGTGGCCGTGCTGCTGGGTACGGTCATCGCCGAGCCGCTGGTGTTGCGGATATTCCAGACCGCGGTCGAGGAGCGGATCCAGGACGAACGGCACGGCGACGTGGACCGGCTGCGGAGCAACCTCCTGCGCTGCAACCCCGACCCCTCACAAGGTTCCGGTGACCAGGGGCGGCCGGGTGGCTGCGACAGCTACCTGCTGTCGTTCAGCGCGACGCCGGGAGGGCAGTCCGCCGAGTTGGACGCGCTGCGCCAGGACGCCGCCGAGTTGCAGAAGCGGGTCGACCAGGACGCCAAACTGCTGGAGTCCCTGGATGCGGACGTCCGGAACGAGTGCCGTCAGCTGATCCGCGATGCCGGCACCGGGCTGCTGGAACGGACCTCGGAGTGCCAGCGGCTGCGGGCGAAGGCGGCCGACTACCGCGCCACGCACCACACCGCGGCCAACGAGCGCCGGCTGACCGGGATGAACGACCGGATCGGCCAGGACGGCAGCCGGCTGACGCACTCCCGTGGCGCCTTCCTGACCGCCCGGGACAAGGAGATCGCCCGCCGTGTGGCCCAGGAACGGGCGAAGCAGAAGGGCATCGGCGTGCTGGAGCGCATGGCGGCCCTGGAGCAGCTCACCGGGGACAACCCGACGCTGTTCACGGGTGTCTGGCTGGTCCGGCTGCTCTTCGTGCTCATCGACGTGCTGCCGGTGCTGGTCAAGTTCCTCGGCCAGGAGAGCAGTTACGACCGGTTGCTGTCGTCGCGCAGCAACAGTGCGGTCAAGGTGCACGACGCGGCCGTACGCGCCGCGGAGCGGAAGTCGCTGGCGGAGCTGGAGATCGCCCAGGAGGAGTGCGAACAGTACGTGCGGCGCCGCAAGGCCGAATTCGACGCTGCCCGCCGCGAGCACGTGGCGGAGATGAACATTCGCGTCAGCCAGGCGGTCAACGCCCTGGAGGACGAGTTGCGCCGTAAGTCGTCCGTCTGATCCGGCCCCTGCCGACCGGAGGGGTTCCCCGGCCACCGGCCGGGGAGCCCCCGTTGCGCCAGAGAGGAGTCCCGTTGTCCGTTTCGAGCCGGGCTGGTGGTCCACGCCGCGACGGCGGTGGTCCCAGGGGTGACGCCCTGGCCCGTTTACTGGTGACCGAGACCCGCGAGGAGATGGTCAAGGCGGATCAGAAGGCCGGCTTCCTGTTGTCCGTCCTCGGGCTCGCCGTGACCGCCCTCCTGGGAGCCGTGAGCGCGGGTGCCGTCGCTCCGCTGCGCTTCGGGGTGGTCGCCCAGCTGTGCTTCTGGTCCGGTTGTGCGGCGCTGCCGCCCTCGTTGTGCCTGCTGGGCCTGGTCATCGTGCCCCGTACGGCAACGGCCCGGCGGTACCGCGTGCACTACTTCGGCGATGCCGTCGGCTCCACCTCCGCCCACCTGAGCTCCGCCGTCCGCCGGACCGATCCCGTGGAGCGGGACGTCAGCCAGTTCGCCGAGCTGTCTCGCGTGGTCGCCACCAAGTACCGCTGGATCCGGCGCGGAATGGTCACGAGCGCGTTCTTCCTGGTCCTGACGTCACTCGGCGTGCTGCTCGGCTCACTGCGCTGAGCGGCGGATGGTGCCCCGCCGCCGCCCCTTCACATGCCGCCCCACCCCACCAGGCGCACCCTGGAGACATGGTCCGCGCCAACGAGGAGGTCGAGGCGTTGCTCCAGGAGTACGCCGACCTCCTTGCGATCAGTGGTGGTGACGCCTTCAAGGCCCGGGCGTACGAGAAGGCCGCCCGGGCGATCGGGGGGCATCCCGCCGATGTCTCGAAGCTCGATGTGACGGGGCTGCGGGAGATTCCGCACGTGGGGGCGTCGATCGCGGAGAAGGTGGTGGAGTACCTGCGCTCCGGCCGGGTGGCGGTGATCGAGGAGACCAGGGCGGAGATCCCCGCGGGGGTGCGGGAGCTGATCGCCATCCCCACGCTGGGGCCGAAGAAGGCCATGGTGCTCTACGAGGATCTGGGCATCACGTCGGTGGATCAGTTGCTGGACGCCGTCCACGAGGAGCGGTTGCGGGATCTGAAGGGGTTCGGCGAGAAGACCGAGGAGAACATCCTGCACGGGATCTCGCTGCTGCAACAGGCGGGCGGCGGGCGGATCCTGATCAGTGCCGCGATGGACGTCGCGGAGCAGATCACCGGGGAGTTGTCGGGGATCACCGGATGTGAGCGGTGCACCTATGCGGGGTCGCTGCGCCGGATGCGGGAGACGATCGGGGACATCGACGTCCTGGTGGCGGCGGAGCGGTCGGCGCCCTTCATGACGGCGTTGGCGGAGCTCCCGTACACCGCCGAGGTCATCGCGCACGGCCAGAAGAAGACCTCGATCCGCACCACCAAGGGCCTCCAGGTGGATCTGCGGGTGCTGCCGCCGGCCTCCTGGGGCGCGGGGCTCCAGTACTTCACGGGGTCCAAGGGGCACAACATCCGCACCCGTGCGATCGCCGTACGGAACGGGCTCAAGCTGTCCGAGTACGGGCTGTTCGACAGTGCGAGCGGGGAGTTGGTCGCGTCGGAGACGGAGGAGGAGATCTACGGCCGGCTCGGGCTGCCGTGGATCGCGCCGCCGCTGCGGGAGGACCGGGGCGAGGTGGCCGCCGGGCTCCGGGGCGACCTGCCCGACCTGGTGGCGGAGGACGACATCAGGGGCGATCTGCACACCCACACCGATCTCACCGACGGGCTGTCCTCGTTGGCGGACATGGTCACCGCGGCCGCCGCCCGGGGGTACAGGTACTTCGCCGTCACCGACCACGCGCCGAACCTCGCCATGCAGCGGATGACCGACGAGAAGATGCTCGCGCAGCGGGACGCGGTGCGTGCGCTGGACCGGAAGCACCGCGGTATGCGGCTGCTGCACGGCACCGAACTCAACATCGGGCCGGACGGCGACGTCGACTGGCCCGACGCGTTCCTGGCGGAATTCGACCTCTGCGTGGCCTCGGTGCATTCGCACTTCCAGCAGAGCCGGCAGGCGCTCACCCGTCGCCTCATCCGCGCCTGCGAGAATCCGTACGTCGCGATCATCGGGCACCCCACCACACGGTTGATCGGTAAACGCCCGGGAATCGACGCCGACTTCGACGCGGTCTTCGAAGCCTGTGCGCGGACGGGTACCGCACTGGAAATCAACGCCCACCCCGAGCGGTTGGACCTGTGCGACGAGGACATCCTCCGCGCCAAACGCCACGGTGTGAAATTCGCGGTGAATTCCGATGCCCACGCCACTACACATCTGCCGTATATGCGCTACGGGGTGGGCACGGCCCAGCGCGGTTGGCTCACCAAGGACGACGTCATCAACACCTGGTCGCTGACCGCGTTGCGACGCTTCCTGCGCGGCGGCCGCCGGTCGTAGCGACCGGCCGGCGCCGCCGCGCCCGGTCAGGCGGGTTCGGGCGCCGCTCGGGCAGCGCGGGCGAGTTGGTGCGCCCGGTCTAGTAGTGCCGCCGGGTCCGGCTCGGCCTGGAGGCCGCGGAGCAGCAGCAGCCACAGGTCGCCCAGGTGCTCCTCGATGTCCCGTCGCCCCTCCAGGGCGTCGGAGACGGTGTGCAGGCCGAAGAAGGCGCAGACCACACTGTGTGCGGTGGCGGCGGGCGGTACTCCGACGGCCAGTTCGCCGTTGCGGGCGGCCTCTTCGAGTAGTTGGGTGACGGCTTCGATCCACCCCAGGAACGGTGCCGGGAGTTGGGTCTCGATGGCCTTGCGCTCCGCCCAGAGGCGGGCCCCGGCCCGGACCACGATGTCGTCGCGGAACGCCCGCGCCACCTCGAAGCTCAACCCGACGAGTTTCTCCAGTGCGGGCACACCGGGCTGTCGGTAACGGCCGATCAATTGCGGCCAGGTGTCGAAGTGCTCCTCGACGATGGCGAGGGCGAGCTTCTCCTTACTCGCGTAGTGGAAATAGATCGCGCCGCTGGTGCGGCCGGAATGCGCGCTGATATCGCTGATGCTCGTGCCGACATAGCCCCGTTCATCGAACAAGGTTGCGGCTGCTTCCAGAAGGAACCTGCGCGTGGTCTTCGCCCGGATCTGCACGTGCACCTCAGATGTCGTTCTCGTGCCACCTGACAGAAATCTACCGCGCCCGGGCGCTTCCAATTCACGGGTGCGCGTGTTCGAATTTCGATATTCCCTGGTCATATGAATACGTCACCTGTCGACGCAGTCGAGAAGAATGGGCCGCTCAGCTGGTCCCGCACCGTCGAGCGGGAGTTGGTGCACCGGACCTCCGTGGCCGAGGTCCTCCTCACGGACGTGCGGCGGACGACCGCGCCGGACGTCTTCGAGGCGGCGGCGTCCTGGCCGCGGGCCCATACGACGTTCCCCCGCGACGGATCGCAGCGGCACAGCCCGCTGGTCCTGGTGGAGACCCTGCGCCAGCTCGGGCTGTACGTCCCGCTGCGGTTCCTCGGGGTTCCGGCGACGCGCCACGCGATCATCACCGACCTGTATTTCCGCCTGACCCCGAAGAGCGAGCCGCCGGCCGAGCCCGGCGCGACCGAGGTCACCTGCCGCGCCCGGGTGAGCGGCATCCGACGGACACCGGACCGGACCGTCAGCGGCCTGCGGCTGGACGCCTCGTTCGCCGCCCGTGGGGCGGTGTTCGGGCAGGGCGGCGGCGGGGTGCGGTTCGTGGACGGGGCGGGTTACGCCGCGCTGCGGACCCGGGGTGCGGCCGGTGCGCCGACGGCCGCACCCCGGACGGCGGCACACCGGCCGGACGCCGGCGCGCTGACGGTGAACCACCCCCAGGACGCGGTTCTGGCCGAGGACGGGGACGGGCTACTGGTGGCGCCGGCCGACCCGCTGCACCCGTTCCTCTTCGACCACCCCACCGACCACGTGCCCGGGATGGTGCTCCTGGAGGCCGCGCGACAGGCCGTCGCGTACCGCAGCGGGGGCGCGCTGGCCCGGCCGTGCGCCGGGCGGCTGCGGGCGGTGCGGTTCACCGAACTCGCGCCGGCCGCACGCGTGCTGTGCACCCGGTACCACTCGACGTGTGTGTTCCGCGTCGTCCAGGGCGGCACACCAACGGCCTACGGCACCTTCGGTTACCCATAGAGCATAAAATATGGACATTTATCGATCTATTGACCCTGCCGCATCGCCGTCCGTAACGTAACGATCGTTATTTTCCGACGCCGAGCGCGCCCAGGTCTCCCCTGTCCGGGAGCCGCCCTCAGCCGGAACCCCTCAGCCCGCTGCCGCGGCCGCGCACCGACACCGTCACGCCTCCGGGCCGACCGGTCACGTCGCCGCCCTCCGGGCCCATCGGAACGGAACCTCGGATGACAGCACATCGCATCCTTTCCTGGACCCCCGCCGCCGTGGTCTTCGACTGCGACGGCACGTTGATGGACACCGAACGCCACTGGGTGGACGCCCGTGACGCGGTGCTGCGCGAATACGGCCGCACCCCCGCACCGGGCTTCTCGGAACAGGCCCGGGGGCTGCACTACACCGCGTGCGGACGGCTGATGGCCGATTCCCTCGGCCGCCCCGAACTGGCCGACGAGCTCACCGCATCGCTGCTCGACCGCTTCCGTCGGCTCGTCGCGGCGCATCCGACGACCATGCCCGGCGCCCCCGAACTGGTGCGCTCGGCCGCGCAGTTCGCCCCGCTGGCGGTGGCCAGCAACTGCCCGCTGGAAGTCGTCGAGTCCTGCCTCGACGTGGCGGGGCTGCGGCGGTTCTTCGACCACATCGTGGTGCCCGACGCCACTACCAGACCCAAGCCCCATCCGGACGTGTACCTCACCGCGGCCCGCCTCTGCGGGGTCGAACCGGCCAGGGCGCTGGCCGTCGAGGACTCGCCCTGCGGCGTCCGGGCCGCCGCGGCGGCGGGACTGCGGGTGATCGGCGTGGGCCCCCGGCCCGCCGCGCCGGAGACCGAGATGGCCGACTGGTGGGTGCACTCCCTGGAGGAACCGGCGGTGCAGGGCTGGGCGGGGGCCCGTATCCCTGCCCAGGGCTCCGGACCCGGCGCCACCGGGAACGGCAGACCGTAACTCCCGCCCGACGTGGGGGAGTTCCGCCGCCGCGCCGCACGACGGCCGCGGCGGCGGGCCCGACCGGGCAACCGGCCCCCGCGGCCGGCCGCGTTAGGGTGAACGCATGCTTTGACGCTGGCCCGCAGCCCGGGCACCCCCACCGACTCCTTCGTTCCCGCACCGCATCCCGGATCCGGATCCACGAAGGAGATTCCCTGATGACCACGTCGGCCCTGATCGACGTACCCGAAGCGTTCGCGACGTCCTACGGTGCGCACGGCGCCGCGGAGCGGGACTGGCTCACCGCGCTGCCCGCGCTGGGCGCGGAGTTCCTCGACCGCTGGACGCTGCGGCCGGACGGCCCCGCCCGGTACGGCATGGCCTCGCTCGTCCTGCCGGTGCGGCGGGCGGACGGGACGCCGGCCGCGCTCAAGCTCCAGCAGTTGCGGGAGGAGACCGCCGGCGCATCGGCGGGCCTACGGGCCTGGCGGGGCAACGGCATCGTGCGGCTGCTCGACCACGACGCGGAGACCGCCACCCAGTTGCTGGAACGGCTGGACGCCGGCCGACCCCTGCCGGCGGTACGCGACGACACCGAGGCGCTGCGGATCCTGGCCGAGCTGATGAGGCGGCTGGTGGCGGTGCCCGCCCCGGCGGGGCTGCGCCGGCTCTCGGACCTCGCCGCCACCATGCTCGACCACACCCCGCGGGCCGTCCCCGCGCTCCGCCACCCGGCCGAGCGGACGCTGGTGCGCACCTGCGCGGCCGCCGTGGCCGACCTGCTCGGCGAGGCCGGGGACCGTCTGCTGCACTGGGACCTGCACTACGACAACGTGCTGGCCGGGGAGCGTGAACCCTGGCTGGCCATCGACCCGGAACCGCTGGCCGGCGACCCCGGGTTCGAGCTGCTGCCGGCCCTGGACAACCGGTGGGACGACGTGGTGGCCACCGGTGACGTGCGGCGGGCGGTGCTGCGCCGTTTCGACCTGCTGACCGAGGTGGTCGGCCTGGACCGGGAACGGGCCGCGGGCTGGACGCTCGGCCGGGTCCTGCAGAACGCCCTGTGGGACGTCGAGGACGGCAGCCCCGCCCTGGCGCCGTCCCAAGTGGCCATCGCCGGCGTGCTGTTGGACCACCGGATGCCGGCCGGGGCGAACCGCCGCCGCCGGGGGTGAGGCGGCGCAGCCGTCCCGGTCCGGCGTGATCCGGTGTATTCCGTGGCGCGGCGGGCTTCTGCCATGCTGCCGGGCGGGGCACTCCCCCGCCCGGCAGGGGAACCGCGCCCGCTGTGACCGGCCGACGAAGGGGCAGCACGTGAACGACATGGACGACCAGGGGACCGGCCTCCCGGAAGGCGCCGCACGGATCGCGCTCACCGACACCGCCGCCGCGCTGCTGCGGTCGCTGCACGCGCAGCACGGGCCGCTGATGTTCCACCAGTCCGGCGGTTGCTGCGACGGGAGCGCGCCGATGTGCTATCCGGCCGGGGAGTTCCGTACCGGCGCGTCGGACGTGCTGCTGGAGAAGCTGGCGGTGGACGGGGTGCCCGAGCCGGTGGGCTTCTGGATGTCGGCGGACCAGTTCGCCCGCTGGCGGCACACCCATCTGACGGTGGACGTCGTACCGGGGCGGGGCAGCGGCTTCTCGCTGGAGGCGCCGGAGGGCGTGCGCTTCCTGATCCGCTCGCGGCTCTTCACGGACGAGGAGCGGGCGCAGCTCGACGGGTGAGGCCCCGCACGGTGGGGCCCGGCGTGGTGGGGCTCTGCGCGGTGCGGCGCAGCGGCACCGGTGGACATGGCGAGGCCCCGCGCACGGGGGAGAACGCGGGGCCTCACACTGAGAAACGGGCTGCGGGCGGTCGGGGTTCCCTCCCGGCGAAGATTTCGCGGAAAAATTTTGGACGGGCCGGGTCGGGGACTTCCGGCCGGGCGCCGGGCGCGGTCACGGCTCGTCCTGCACCAGGCGCTCCAACATGTCCTGGAACTCCACGTCGACCACGACTCGCAGGCCGTCGCCGTCCGGTTCGCTCAGCGGTGTCATCATCCCGCGGCGCCACCAGTACACCCGGGGGCTGATCGCGCCCGCCGCGTCCTCGTGGCCGGCCGCGGCGAACTGCGCCATGGCCTGGAGGGCCGGGATGACCTGGGCGTCGTGGATGCGGTGGAACGCCAGCTGGTGGCGGAAGGGCAGGGCGACCAGGGCGCCGTCCCGGGTGAGGGCGGTGCCCATGAGGCGCTCGACCAGGTCGTCGAGGACGAGGACCCGGCTCGCGGTGAAGAAGGAGTCGCCGAGCAGCACCTCGAACGCCGAGCCGTCGCCGCGGCGCACCGTCTCGTGCCCCTCGACCGGCAGGGCGCGCAGGTTGTTCATGGCGCGGATCCGCAGCTCGGCCACGTCCCCGAGGTCGGTGAGGGAATCCTCGCTGAGCATTTGGACGGCCTCGGGCAGGTCGAGGGCGAGCACCTCGCACAGTCCGGGGGCCGGTTCGCGGCCGTAGTGGAAGGAGTCGGAGGCGGGCAGGGTCTCCTGGGCGACGATCCGGGGGTAGAGACAGGCCCGGATCTCGTCGTGGGAGAGGATCTCCAGCGGCTGCGGGCCGTCCATGGTGCGCAGCACCTTGCCGACGTGGTCGCGGATGAGCGTCGGCCAGCTGCGCTCGCCGCGGCGGTCGCGGTGGCAGACAGCGGCCAGATTGCCGAGGCCGAACTGGCGGCCGGCGGAGTCGGTGACCACTCCGGCGTACGCGGTGACCTCCAGACCGCGCTCGGCGAACGCTTGCCGGACCTGGGTTCTGAAGGCGCGGCCTTCCCGCTCGGAGAAGAAGCTGAACTCCTCGTCGCGTGCGAGGTCGCGGGAATCCCGCTTCGGTCCTCGGCGGAACAGACCCATCTCTTCCTCCCGGCTGCGGCCCTCCGCGGCCACCCGCATCGGCCCTTGAATGCGCCGATCGTAACGGGTGCCCCTGACAGCGGCGTCGCCCCGCGTCCTGGGACGGGGCGCGGGGCGACAGTGGGGAGGGTGAGCGGAGAAGGAGGACGGAGGTGGAGCGGACGGTGCGGGGTCGGGACTGGTCGGGACTGGTCGGGACCGGTCGGGACTAGCCGATGGTGACGTCGATGCAGGCGTAGAAGGCGTTCGCCGTGTCGGCGATGTTCCACACCGCGAGGATCTTCTGCTGGCCCTTGATGTTGCCGAAGTCGACGGTGTGGGAGACCTCGGCCGGGGGCTGGGCTCCGTTGCCGTTGATCTCGGCGACCTTCTGGCCGCCTGCGAAGTACTGCCAGTTGCTGGTGGCGTGCCGGGCCGTGAAGCGCCAGGTGAAGGTCTGGCTGCTGCTGATCGGGGTGACCTTCCACGGCTTGGAGTCGTCGTCCAGGTCGGCGAACTGGCTGTTGCCGCCGCTGCAACTCGTCAGCCCCTTGGGCCCTTCGACGCTCTGCGGCTCCCACTTGATGGGGCCGCAGTCGATGGTGCCGGCGGCGCACTGGGCCTGTCGGCTGGGCGGTGAGGAGACGTAGCCGTGGGCACTGGCCGGGCTGACCGGCAGACTGACGACGAGGAGGGGGGCGATACCGGCGCCTATGGCGAGGGCCAGCCTTCTCTTCTTGTTCATGTCAACCCTTTCGCGTAGGGGGGTGGTTGACGCGAGGGCGTGCCGAGCAATTGGTCTAGACTTAACGCTGTGACCGCGTACGGTCAAGAGGTCGGGAGCGCCTCAGTGCCCGCTCCGCCCGGCGCGCTGGACGCCCGTACCACCAATTCCGGGGCGAGCCGGACGGTACGGACCGGTCGGCGGGGCCCGGGGACCGGGACCGCGGCGGGGGTGCGGGCGAGCAACCGGGCGGCCTCGGCGGCCAGTTCGGCCACCGGCTGGCGGACGGTGGTGAGGGCCGGGTCGGCGAGGCCGGCCAGCGGGACGTCGTCGAAGCCGGTGACCGCGACCTCACCGGGGACGTCGGCGCCGAGTTGCCGCAGGCGCTGGAGGGCACCGGCCGCGATCAGGTCGTTGGCGCAGACCACGGCGTCCGGTCGGGCGGGCCAGATCCGATCGACGGCGGCCCGGCCCCACTCCACGGAGAAGTCGCCGAGCACCGTGCGTTCCGGGGCGGTCGGGTCGAGGGCGGTCACCCCCGCCGCGTACGCCGTGTGCCGTTCGACCGCGGCGGAGGCGGTGCCGGCGGCGCCGATGAAGCAGGGGCGGCGGCGGCCGGTGGCGGCCAGGTGCGCAAGGACCAGGGCCATCCCGGCCGCGTTGTCGACGGCGACCGAATCGGCGACGCCGGGGCCGCAGCCGCGGTCCAGCAGGACCAGCGGCACCTGCGCCGCGGCAGCCGCCACCGCGTCCCGGCTGCGGCGTTCGTCGACCGGGATGAGCAGCAGGGCATCGACCCGGCGGCCCAGCAGCGCGGCGATCCGGGCGGCCTCGGTCTCCGGGTCGTCATCGCAGTCGGCGAGCAGGACGGCCCGGCCCTCGGCGTGCAGGGCGTGCTCCAACTCCCGGACGAGGGAGGGGAAGAAGGGGTTGGTGATCTGCGGGAGGACCAGGCCGACGGTGCCGGTTACGCGGCTGCGCAGCGCGCGGGCGACCTCGTTGGGGCGGTAGCCCAGGCGGTCGGCCGCCGCCCGCACGGCGCGCGCCGTCTCGGCGCCGACCGGGCGGGTGCCGGCCAGGACGCGGGAGACGGTGGCGACGGAGCAGCCCGCCGCCCGCGCGACGTCCCGCAAGGTCACTTCGGCCACGACGGCGTGCCCTTCCACTACGGGACGGCGGCCCTGCGCACCGCACTGCCCCGGACGGTGGCGGCAATCGTTATCACCGCACGTACCCAGGCGTACCAGCTCCGTTCCCCTCCGTACCAGCGGGTAGAGGGGTCGCCTGCCTCACACTTCGTTGATGATTCATTGACATCTCCGCGCAACATGAGCGAAATTTCCGGAGAACGTTTTCCCGAGGTAGCGCCCGGTGCACGCACCGGCTCCACTGGAGCGGCTGACGCCGCGCCCCCTGGCTGGCGCGCCCCTGAGATCGAGTTCACCCCGCTTCACCGTTCCGCAGAGCAAAGGGGCTCTCCCGTTGGCCAGAAAAATCATCCTCGACTGCGACCCGGGGCATGACGACGCGATCGCCATGCTCCTGGCCCACGGCAATCCCGACATCGAACTGGTCGCCGTCACGACCGTGGTCGGGAACCAGACGCTGGAGAAGGTGACCCGCAACGCGCTGTCGGTGGCGACGATCGCCGGGATCACCGGTGTGCCGTTCGCCGCGGGCAACCCGCGTCCGCTGGTCCGGTCCATCGAGACCGCCCCCGACATCCACGGCGAGACCGGCCTCGACGGGCCCGAACTGCCCGAGCCCGCCTTCGAGCTGGACCGCCGGCACGCCGTCGACCTGATCATCGACACCGTGATGTCCCACGAGCCGGGCGAGATCACCATCGTCCCCACGGCCGGGCTGACCAACATCGCCATGGCCGTGCGCAAGGAGCCGCGGATCGCCGAGCGGGTGCGCGAGGTCGTCCTGATGGGCGGCGGCTACCACGAGGGCAACTGGAGCGCGGTCTCCGAGTTCAACATCATCATCGACCCCGAGGCCGCGCACATCGTCTTCAACGAGACGTGGCCGGTCACCATGGTCGGCCTGGACCTCACCCACCAGGCGCTGGCCACCCCCGAGGTCGAGGCGAAGATCGCCGCGGTCGGCACCGCGCCGGCCCGGTTCGTGCTGGAGCTGCTGGACTTCTTCCGCGAGGCGTACCGCGAGAACCAGGGCTTCGAGTTCCCGCCGGTGCACGACCCGTGCGCGGTGGCGTACGTCATCGACCCGGACGTGATGACCGTCCGCAAGGCTCCGGTCGACATCGAGCTGCGCGGCGCGCTGACCCTGGGCATGACCGTCACCGACTTCCGGGCGCCGGCGCCGGCCGACTGCCACACCCAGGTCGCGGTCAAGCTCGACCACGAGCGCTTCTGGAACCTCGTGGTGGACGCCCTTGAGCGGATCGGCGAAGGCCGCGCATGAACGTCTCCACCGCACCACGCTCCACAGACGTTTCCGGCGGCGGTTCCGGCGTACGGATCGGCGTGCTGGTCACCGCGTTGCTGGTGGCCTGTTTCGCCTTCCAGCTGAACGCCAGCATGCTCAGCCCGGCGCTCAAGAGCATCGAGGACTCGCTCGGTGCCAGCTCCGCCGAAGTGGGCATGACCCAGACCGCGTTCTTCACCTCCGCGGCGCTGTTCTCGCTGTTCCTGCCCCGGTTGGGCGATGTCCTGGGCCGGCGCCGCGTGCTGGCCGGCATGCTCGCCCTGATGGCCGTCGGCTGTGTGGTCGCCGCGCTCGCGACGAGCATCCCGATGCTGTTCGCCGGGCGGATCATCCAGGGCGTGAGCGGGCCGGTCGTCCCGCTGTGCCTGATCATGCTGCGGGTCGAGGTCCAGGAGCCCAAGAAGTACGGCACCCTGCTGGGCGTGATCACCGCCGTCAACGGCGGTATCGCCGGCGTCGACTCGCTGGCCGGCGGCTACCTCGCCGACCACCACGGCTTCCAGTCGGTCTTCTGGGCGATGGGGGTCGTCGCGGCACTGGCCACGGCGCTGGTCGCCACCCTGACCCCGGAGTCCAAGGCGCCCAACGCGTCCCGCATGGACTGGCCCGGCGTCGCGCTGCTGGTCGTCTCGGTCGGCGCGCTGCTGATCGCGCTTAACGAGGCGGGCAAGCTGGCCGCCGCCAACTGGCCGATGATCGCCGTGCTCGTGGTCCTGGCCGCCGCCGCGTTCGCCCTGTTCTGGCGGACCGAGAACCGCAGCGGGCACCCGTTGGTCGCCACCCGGCACCTCAAGCAGCGGGCCACCTGGTCGCTGCTGCTGACCACGGTGCTGACCATGACCGGCGTGTTCGCGGTGATGAACGGCCTGATCCCGGCCTTCGCCCAGGACGCCCAGGCCGGACTGGGGATGTCCGCCGAAGCGTCCGCCTGGTGGACGCTGTCGCCGTACGCGCTCGCCGGGTTGGCGATGGGTCCGCTGGCCGGCCGGCTGGCCGCGACCTTCGGCTACGGCCGGATCCTGCGGCTGGGCCTCGTCGGGGCCGTGGGTTCGGTGGTGCTGATGCTGCTGACCATGCACAGCCAGTCGCACGTGCTGCTGCTGGTGACCTCGCTGCTGGTGGGCATCACCTACGCGGGCGTGGCCAACATCGTCCTCAACGGGCTGGGCATCGTCCTCTCCCCCGGTGAGAACCCCGGCTTCCTGCCCGGTCTGAACGCCGGCGCCTTCAACCTCGGCGCGGGGCTGAGCTTCGCGGCGCTGTACGCGGTGAAGACCGCGCTGACGCCCGCCGACCCGGCCTCGTCCGGCGGCTACACCGCCGGCATGATCGCCGGTGTGGTCATCCTGGCGCTCGCCATCGCGACGTCGTTCCTGATCCCGAAGCCGACCACCGCCGAGGCCACGAGCTGACGGCGCGGGCCGCGCACCGACCGCCCGCCGCTCCCGGACCCCCGGGAGCGGCGGGCGGTCCCGTATTCGGGCCCGGGGCGGCCGGCGGGCGCCGGGTCCGGTCCTGGCGCCGTGTTGTCAGGACGGGGGGAAAAGGGAGACTGGAACCGGAGGCATCGGAGGCAGCAATGGTCATGGAACACGGTATGGACAAGACCGGTCCCGCCCGGGACGACATGATGAAGAAGCAGCTTCGGAGCCAGATGACGATGGACCGCTCGCTGCGCACGGACGAGAACCGCGAGCTGGAACCGCCCGGCGAGGACCAGCCGGTGGCGGCGCCGTCACCGGAGAGCGTCTACCGCGGCGGCACCCCGCACGGCATGTCCGAGCGCGACGTGGGGCTCCGTTCCGAACTGGCGCAGTACCTCGGCCGCAGCGTCTACCCGGCCGAGCGCAACGACATCCTCCGTATCCTGCGCCGCAACCACGCCCCGGACCGCCTGGTCTCGATGGCCGAGCAACTCCCCACCCACCACCGGTACGGCAATGTGCAGGGCATCGCCGAATCGCTCGGGCTGGGGACCGAGGACCGGCGCTCCTGAGGCCGAGGAGCCCGCGGTGGCGGACAATGGCCACGGAGGGGTACACACCACCCCGTATGGAGGCGAAGAGGAGGGCGGCAATGTCCGACGACGCCATGGGCGACGAGGTCTACCAGCCGCCCAGATCCGATCCGCAGGACAACCCCAACGACCTCGACATGGAGGACGCCCTGGACGAGCCGGGGCTCGACGAGGCGTTGGACACCGGCTACTCGCCGCCGGAGCGCCCGTTCGTGGTGAACCACGAGGGGACCACCGCGCAGGAGCAGCACGACCGCGAGTCGCTGGCCCACCGGCTCTCCATCGAGCTGCCGGACGTCTGCGCGCCGGACGGCGACGGCATCGGCGACCTGCCGGACGGTGCCGGTGAACCCTACGACGACCAGGTCGGCGACGAGCGCGCCGGGCGGATCGTCAGCTCCGACGACGGCTTCTGGCGCGGCGGCGGCAGCAACGACATCATCGCCCGCGACGTGGGCGTCGACGGGGGCGCGGCGTCCGCCGAGGAGGCCGCGGTGCACATCGCCCATGACGTGGGCGGGGTGGTCGAGGGCGAGATTTAACGGGGGCTCCCTCCGTTTCGTTGCGGAATCAGCAACGGACTTTGCCGGACGGCCGGGGTACGGCCGAGGCTTCGCCGTAACCGGACGGAGAAGGAGTGCCCTACATGAACCACGGCAACGGCAGCGCCACGGTCCCCGACGAGGAGTTCTGGGACGCCCGGTACGCGGAGCGCGACCGCATCTGGAGCGGGAACCCCAATGCGGTACTGCTCCGCGAGGTCCACGACCGGGCCCCCGGCACGGCGCTGGAGCTGGGATGCGGCGAGGGGGCGGACGCCATCTGGCTGGCCACTGCGGGCTGGCGGGTCACCGCGGTCGACGTGTCGGGGGTGGCACTGGGCCGGGCCGCCGAGCAGGCCGCCGCGGTCGGGGTCGCCGACCGCATCGACTGGCAGCGGCGCGACCTGGCGGTCTCCTTCCCCGAGGGCAGCTTCGACCTGGTCTCCGCGCAGTTCCTGCACCACCCCGGCGAGATCTTCCGGGAGGGCATCCTGCGGACCGCGGTGGCGGCGGTGGCGCCCGGCGGGGTGCTGCTGATCGTCGGGCATGCCGGGCCGCCGCCCTGGGAGCACAACCACGACCACACGCACGACCCCGCGCACCCGGTGGAGCAGTTCCCGACGACCCAGGAAGTACTGACGGCCCTGGCACTGCCCCCGGAGGAGTGGGAGGTGCAGCTCAGCGAGGAGTTCGCGCGGGTGCAGAGCGGCCCCGACGGGCAGCCGGTCGAGCGGATCGACGCGGCGCTGAAGGTGCGGCGCCGGGGCTGAACCGGCGGTCCCCGGTGGCGGACGCGGAATCCGTCCGCCCTCGGGGACGCGGAGTGCTCAGGCCGCCAGAGCGGGCAGCGGCTTCTCGTACAGCCAGGTGTGCAGCAGCGGGCGGACCGAGCGTCCGGCGCAGCGTTCGGCGTGGGCGAGGAACACCCCGGTGTCGGCGCTGGCGCCGCGGTGCTCGCCGTGCCAGCCGCGCAGCACGGCGAAGAACCGGTCGTCACCGACGGCCCGGCGCAGCGCGTGCAGGGCGCAGGCGCCCCGGACGTAGATCCGGTCGTCGAAGATCCGGCGCTGGCCGGGGTCGGCGATCCGCAGGTCCTGGGGGCGGCCACACAGCGAGCGCCATTCGCGGCGGGCGATCTCGTCGGCGGTGTCCTCGCCGATGTGCTCGGACCACAGCCACTCCGCGTAGGTGGCGAAGCCCTCGTTGAGCCAGATGTCGCGCCAGTCGCGCAGGCTGACGCTGTTGCCGTACCACTGGTGGGCGATCTCGTGCGCCACCAGGGTCTCGGCGCCGCGCGCCCCGTCGATGTGGTTGCTGCCGAACACCGACCGGGTCTGGTTCTCGACCGGGGCGGCGAGTTCGGCGTCCACGACCACCGCGCCGTACGCCTCGAACGGGTAGCGGCCGAAGTGGCCGCTGAACGCCCGGAGCATCTCCGGCTGGCGGGCCAGGTCGTGCGCCGCCTCCTCGGCCATCCATGCCGGGTAGGAGTTGTGCAGCGCGATCGGCGGGTGGTCCGGGCCGATCTGGGCGGTGCCGCTGTCGTGCCGGAACCGGCCGGTGTAGAGCGCGGCGAGGTACGGGGCCATCGGGCCGGGGTGGTGGTAGGTCCAGCACTCGCGGTGCCCGCTGCGGCGGCGTTCGAGCAGGGTGCCGTTGGCGAGGGCGTGCTGACCGTGCGGGACGTCGATCCGGAAGGTGAAGGCCGCCTTGTCGTCGGGGCGGTCGTTGCAGGGGAACCACGAGGGGGCGCCGAGCGGTTGGGAGGCGACCATGGTCCCGTTGTGCGGGTCGCCGGTGCGGTCCCAGCCGATCGGGCCGAACGGGGAGCGGACCGGCCGGGGCCGGCCGCGGTAGCCGATGTCCACGGTGAACCGCGCGCCGGTGGCGAGCGGGCCGGGGGTGAACAGGTACAGCTTCCCGTTCTGCTGGCGGGTGCGGACCCGGGTCCCGTCGATCCGGGCGGTGTGCGCGGTGAGTCGGGAGAGGTCCAACTCCACGCGGTCCAGGGGCTGGTTGGCCACCGCCTCGATGCGGGCCCGCCCGTCGAGGCCGCCGTCGGCCGGGCGGTAGGACAGGTGCAGGTCGTAGGAGACGGTGTCGTGGGCGTAGGTGCCGTGCCGCGGGAAGTAGCGGTCCGGGAGCGGACCGGCGGGGCCGTCCGCGACCGTCGCGGCGAACGGGAGCAGGGCGGCGCCCCGGATGAGGGCGCGCCGACTGCATCGGGTCACGCGGCCGCCCCCCCTTCCGCGCGGGCCGCGACGGAGCGGGTCGGGCGTTCGCCGGCGATCGGGTTGCCGGCCCACCGGGTGTGGGCGGGGACGCTCTCGCCGCGCATGACCAGGGACGACGGTGCGATGGAGACGCGCGCCCCGACGTCGGTGCCGGGGAGCACGATGCCGTGCGGGCCCAGCGAGGAGCCCTCGGCGAGGCGGACGGTGTCCAGTCGCATGATCCGGTCGTGGAAGAGGTGGGTCTGCAGGACGCAGCCGCGGTTGACGCTGACGCCGTCGGCGAGGGTGATCAGGTCGGTCTCCGGCAGCCAGTAGCTCTCCAGCCAGACCCCGCGCCCGATCTTGGCGCCGAGGGTGCGCAGCCACCAGTTGAGGACCGGGGTGCCGGTGAACGCCCCGGCCATCGACGGCACGGCGAGCGATTCGACGAAGGTGTCGAAGAGCTCGTTGCGCCAGACGAACGACGACCACAGCGGATGCTCGCTCACGGTGAAGCGGCCGACCAGCAGCCACTTCGCCACGGTCGTGATGAGCAGCGCCACGAGGCCCGAGGCCAGCATCAGCGGGGCACCGACCAGCGCGGCGAGGCCGAGGCCGCCGTTGGTGAAGGCGTCCTGTTCGGTGAGGAACACGCCCTCGGCGAGCGCCACACCGCACATCAGCGGCAGCACCCGGCACATTTCGACGGCGGCGCGGGCCACGACCAGTTTGCGCGGCGGGGCGAAGGTGCGCGCCGGGTCGGCCTGGGTCGCCACCCGGGGCAGCGGCATGGCGGGCCGGCCCAGCCAGGACATCCCGGGCTCATTGTTGGCGGGGGCGTTGGAGAGCACGCCGATCAGGCTGTGGTCGGGAACGTCGTGGCCGGGGTCGACGATGCCGGAGTTGCCGACGAAGGCCCGCTGGCCGATGCGGACGGTCCCCAACCGCAGCCATCCGCCGCGGATTTCGTAGGGCGCGACCAGGGTGTCGTCGGCGAGGAAGGCGCCGTCCTCGACGTACAGCAGGGAGGGCAGCGGCAGCACGGTGGAGATCTCGGCGTGCTTGCCGACCTTGGCGCCGAGCAGCCGCAGCCAGTGCGGGGTGGCGAGGCTGGCGTAGAGCGGGAAGAGGCTGCCGCGGGCGCCGTCCAGGAGGCGGGTGACCAGCCAGGCGCGCCAGGCGACGCCGCCGCTCGCGGGGTGCAGCCCCGGCGTGATGCCGCGGCCGAGGATCCGCACCACGGCGGCCGTCACCAGGATCGAGCACCCGGTGCTGACGATCGCGAAGACCGGTGCGGCCAGCAGCAGGCGGACCGCCGCGGTGGCGAGGGTGCCGCTGTCGCGGAGCAGGAAGTACGCGCCGACCAGGGCCGGGGCGGTGGACAGCAGCGCCAGCAGCGGCAGGCCCAGCAGGGAGAGCCCGTAGGCGGCGCTCCAGCCGAGCGAACGCCGCCAGCGCGGGGACGGCCACGCGGCGCCGGAGATCCGCTCGGCGGCGCCGGCCGGGCGGGCCGGGGAGCCGGTCCAGCAGGCACCGTCGGGGACCTCGCCGTCCAGGCAGGCGCCGGCGGCGAGTTCCGCGCCCTGGCCGACGACGGCACCGGGCATCAGCATGCTGCGGTGGGCGACCCGGGCGCCGGCCCCGATGCGGACCGCACCGATGTGCAGGATGTCGCCGTCGAGCCACCAGCCGGAGATGTCGGCCTCGGGTTCGACGCTGCAACCGTCGCCGAGTTCGGCGAGGCCGGTGACCGGCGGCATGGTGTGCAGCGACACGTTGCGCCCGGTGGTGCAGCCCAGGGTCCGGGCGTACAGCCGGGCCCAGGGCGTACCGAGCAGCGACGGGATGCCGAAGGCGGCGACGACGCGTTCGGCGGTCCACAGGCGCAGGTGGGTGGCGCCGCCGCGCGGGTAGGCACCGGGCTTGATGGAGCCGGCGAGCAGCCGGGCGCCGAGGGCGCCGAGGGCGCAGCGCATCGGGGCGCTGTAGAGGACCACCCAGCCGACGATGATCAGCCACCACGCGGTGTGCGGTGCCCAGACCTGTGGGGCGAGCCAGCCGAGGATGTTGTCGGCGAGCGCGAGCCCGACGAGTCCGCGCAGGCCGGCGATGCCGTACAGGCCGGTCTGGACGAGGAATTGGACGACCGCGGTGCGCCGCGGGACCGGGCGGACCGGGCGGGCCTCGTCCACCGGGCCGCCGAGCGAGTCGAGGTGCTCGGCCATGTCGCGCAGCACCGGGTGGCGGTAGAGGTCGGCGACCGAGACGCCGGGGTGGTGGGCGCGGAGCTGGGACGCCATCCGGGCGGCGACCAGGCTGGTGCCGCCGAGGGAGACGAAGTCGCTGTCCGGACCGGGCCGGACGCCGAGGAGTTCCTCCCAGATGCCGGCGAGGCGGGCGGCGGTGCCGTGCAGGGCCGCGGCCGGGTCGCCGGTGCCGGCGTCGACCGGGGCGGACGGCAGCGGCCAGGGCAGCGCCTTGCGGTCGACCTTGCCGGACGTCCGGGTGGGCAGGCTCTCGACCTCGGCCAGGACGGGCACCAGCTGCGCCGGCAGCCGTTCCTGGAGCAGCGCGCGGGCCTTGTCCTGCTGGAAGCTGGAGCCGTCGGCGGAGCGCTGCTCGGGGACGACGTAGCCGACCAGTACCTGGGTGCCGGCCGGGGTGGTCTGGACGGCCGCGGCGGCACCGCGGACGCCGGGCAGGGCGGCCAGGGCGGCGTCGATCTCGCCCAGCTCGATCCGGCGGCCGCCGAGTTTGATCTGGTCGTCGGCGCGGCCGACGAAGAGCAGGCCCTCGGGTTCGGCGCGGACCAGGTCGCCGGTGCGGTAGGCGCGGGCGGTGTGCAGGACGTCGTCGGGCCGGAAGCGCTCGGCGTCCTTGGCGGGGTCGAGGTAGCGGGCGGTGCCGACGCCGCTGATCAGCAGCTCGCCCTCCGCGCCGTACGGCACCGGCCGCCCGGTCCGGTCGACGACGGCGAGCTGCCAGCCCGCAAGTGGCAGGCCGATGCGGACCGGCTGGCCCGGCCAAAGGCGGGCGGCGCAGGCGACGACGGTGGTCTCGGTCGGGCCGTAGGTGTTCCACATCTCGCGGCCGGGCCCGGCGAAGCGGTCGACGAGCCCGGCGGGGCAGGACTCGCCGCCGACGATCAGCAGTCGGACCCGGTGCATCGCCTCGTCCGGCCAGAGGGCGGCGAGGGTGGGGACGGTGGAGACCACGGTGATGCCGCGCTCGACCAGCCACGGGCCGAGTTCGTGGCCGGCCCGGACCAGCGAGCGGGGGGCGGGCACCAGGCAGGCGCCGTGCCGCCAGGCGAGCCACATCTCCTCGCAGGAGGCGTCGAAAGCGACGGACAGCCCGGCCAGCACCCGGTCGCCGGGGCCCAGCGGTCGGTCCTGGCAGAACAGGACGGCCTCGGCGTCGACGAAGGCGGCGGCGGAGCGGTGGCTGACCGCCACTCCCTTGGGCGCGCCGGTCGAACCCGAAGTGAAGATGATCCAGGCGTCGTCCTGGAGACCCGGGGCACGCGGGTCCCCGGCGGGCCGGGACAGGCCGGGCAGCGGGCCGTCCGGGCCGAGGACGGCGCAGACGGCGGCCTCCCGGAAGACGGTGGCGGCCCGCTCGTCGGGGTCGTCGGCGTCGACCGGTACGTACGCCGCTCCGCTGCGCAGGACGGCGAGGATCGACAGGTACAGCTCGGCGGTTCCGGAGGGCACGCGGACTCCGACCCGGTCGCCGGGGCCGATCCCATGGTCCCTGAGCTGCCGTGCGCGGCGTTCGGTCTCGATACACAGGTCGCGGTAGGTGATCACCTCGGAACCCGTGTCCAGGGCGATCGCCTGGGGATGTGCGGCGGCGGTGGCATCGAGCACGTCGAGCAGGGTCCGCGGGGCCGGGGTGCCGGCGGTGCGGTATACGGCCCGTTCGGGCACTGGATCGGACGGCTCGAAGGACGATTCGAGAAGGGGCGACGACATCGATATGCCTCTGTTCGGTGCCGGTGGGTGGAAGACCCTCGGACGTTCGCCCCTAGAGATGCCGCTGACCAGGCACCGGTTCGCCTGCCGGGCCGTCAGATCCGCTAATCGAACGTACTGTGAAAGTGCCGGTGGGCCGCTTGGGCAGGTAGCACTGGGAAAGTGGCTCGGGCGCCTGACCACGGCGTGGGAAAGAATTGACTCCGGCCGGGGATTCTTTTCGGCACCATGCCCCCGAAGCCACAAAACCGCAGGTCAGGGCCGCAATGCGGATCGGTTACGGGTCAACCGGTCAAGCCTTGGCCAAATGATTGCGCAAATGAGCAATTATTCATCGAGTTCTCACGGTGGTCTCATCGCGCCGTCATGACACCGCCATACCCTCGCAACGAGCCCGTCACACCCCGGAACATCCCCTTGATTACCGCCAACAGGACGCCGGCGCGAGCTACTTGAAGATGTTCACCGCCCGGGCCACCACCAGGACGACCGTCAGCAGCGACACCGCCGACTGGAGCAGCATCAACAGCTTCGCCCAACGCGTCAACGGCATCACGTCGGTCGGACTGAAGGCGGTGGCGTTGGTGAAGGACAGGTACAGGTAGTCGGCGAACTGCGGCTCCCAGTGCTCCGGGGCCAGCTCCGGCGTCGCCATCTGCGGGAAGAGGAAGTCGGGGTAGCGGCGCACCGCATGGACCCGGGCGACCGGGCCGCCGCGGTCCCACTCCCAGTACCAGAGCGCGAAGACGATGACGTTGGTGGCCCAGATGCTGCCGCCGGTCGCCAGCAGCGGCCCGGCGTCCCCGCCCTCCGTACCGCGCACCAGACCGATCACCAGATGCACCGCGGACCAGCCGTTCGCCGCGCTGATCATCGCGATCAGCGCCAGCCCCGCCCACCGGTAGAGCCGGGAGACCCGCTCGATACGGAACGGGTCGACCACCACCAGCACGAGCAACAGCGCGGTCTCCAACCCCGGCAGCAGCCACTCCGGATGGATCGCCAACCGCTCCGGCAGCCGCCACTGCAATGCCACCGCCACCGACACCGCGAGCGTCGAGGGCCAGCGGGGCTCACCGCGGGTGACCCGCCGCCAGGCCGGCCGCAGCCGCCGTCCCGCCTCCTCCACCCCCGCGACGGCAGGCGCCAACAACGCCTCGATGCGGTCCAACCGCTCGGCTTCGCTACCGGCTTTGCCCGCCTTGCCGGGCTCGGGGTCCTGGGACATGCGGCTCATGCTCACCCGAGGTCGGCGCGGTGTCCAGCAGCTGAGCCCGGACGACGGGACGAACCCGCCGCGGAGTTAAGAGTCGGTCAAAAACTTGCAGACTTGCGCAAGTGTCTCCCGACAGGGTCTACACTTCTAGAGGTTTACGACAGCGGTCACCTCGTTCGGTGAGGCGTCGTCATGGACACAGGCCACTGATCCCACCCGTCGAGAGACGCTCCGGATCAGGACAGGTCTCCCCGGCCCAAGGGGTGACTCCAAGTGGCTGCCCCGCACGGGGCTACGCCGTGACGTGCCAAAGCTCTGACGAGTGGGGGTGAACCAGTCGATGGCGACTGGTCCGCTCCTTGCCGGATCGACGACGGCGCACCCTACGCGCCCCGACCGGAAGGAGGCGAGAGACATGGATTGCAGTAGTCCGGGCCATCATCGGCCCCCCTTCCGCCTGCCCTCGCATTCTTCCGGCACGCGGTAACCATCTTCCCTGCGCGGCCTCCCCGCCGCACCACGCCCCCGTACGGCCCACCGCCGACACGGGTCGTCGTGCTGCGCGCCCGCGCAGGGAAGATGGCTGCCCCGCGCCCCCAACACCTCCCCCGCTCGGGGGACTTGGGAGGTCGCCATGACCGAGACCACCGTCCGTTCCACGGTCCCCGCCCCGCACCCCACCGCCGTGCTCGACGACGCGCACACCGGTGACATCCGCGGCGCACTCGGCACCATCAGGCACGACGACACCGCCCCGCGCCGGGGCCTGTCCGCCAAGCTCAAGACCCTGCTGGCCGTCGTCGGCCCCGGCCTGATCGTGATGGTCGGCGACAACGACGCCGGCGCCTTCACCACCTACGGCCAGGCCGGCCAGAACTACGGCACCCACCTGCTGTGGACCCTGCTCCTGCTCGTCCCGGTCCTCTACGTCAACCAGGAGATGGTGCTCCGGCTCGGCGCCGTCACCGGCGTGGGGCACGCCCGGCTCATCCTGGAACGGTTCGGGAAGTTCTGGGGCGCGTTCTCGGTCATCGACCTGTTCCTGCTCAACGCGCTGACGCTGGTGACGGAGTTCATCGGCATCACCCTCGCCGCCGGATACCTGGGGCTGCCCAAGGTCGGCGCGGTGCTGCTGGCCGCCGCCGTGATCATCGCCTCCGCCTTCACCGGGTCGTTCCGCCGGTTCGAGCGGATCGCCATCGCGCTGTGCGCGGCGTCGCTGCTGCTCGTCCCGCTCTACTTCCTGGTCCACCCGTCCACCGGGCAGATGGCCCACGACTTCGTCGTCCCGCACCTCCCCGACGGACCCGGTGGACTGTCGTCCGTGATGCTGCTGATCATCGGCATCGTCGGCACCACCGTCGCCCCGTGGCAGCTCTTCTTCCAGCAGTCCTACGTCATCGACAAGCGGATCACCCCGCGCTTCATGGGCTACGAGAAGGCCGACCTGTGGATCGGCATCGCCATCGTGGTGCTCGGCGCCGCCGCCCTGATGGGCTGCACCGCCGCCGCCTTCGCCGGCACCCAGGGCGTCGGCGCCTTCACCGACACCGCCGGCATCGCACACGGCCTGGCCGCACACGCCGGCAAGCTCGCCGGAGTGCTGTTCGCCATCGCCCTGCTGGACGCCTCGATCATCGGCGCCTTCGCGGTGTCCCTGTCCACCGCCTACGCCATCGGCGACGTCTTCGGCATCCGGCACTCCCTGCACCGCGGCGTCGGCGGCGCCAAGGGCTTCTACGCCGTCTACGCGGGCCTGGTCGCCGCGGCCGCCGCGATCGTGCTGATCCCCGGCTCGCCGCTGGGCCTGCTCACCGAGGGCGTACAGACCCTGGCCGGGGTGCTGCTGCCGTCCGCCTCCGTCTTCCTGCTGCTCCTCTGCAACGACCGGGCGGTGCTCGGCCCCTGGGTCAACGGCCCCCGGACCAACGCCTTCACCGCCGCCGTCGTCGGCGTCCTGGTCACCCTGTCGGTGATACTCACGGCCTCGGTCCTCTTCCCGGACATCGACGCGAGCACCATCCTCACCCTCATGGCCGGCTGCGGCGCGGCCGGGGTGCTGGCGCTCGGGTACGCGGAGGTGCGGCGCCGCCGCAAGGGCTGGGCGTTCGGCGGCCGGCCGGTGGACCGCACCGGCCGGAACGACTGGCGGATGCCGCCCCTGGAGGCACTGCCCCGGCCGATCTTCTCCACCGGACACAAGGTCGGCCTGGCCGCGCTGCGGAGCTATCTGCTGCTCGCCATGGTCCTGGTCGTCGTCAAGCTCGTCCAAGTGGCGCTCGGCCACTGAGGTTTCCGGCCCACCGCCGGTACCGGTCCGCCATCCCGCCCTCTCCGAGGAGGTGCTCCCATGCACACCCTGACCGTCGTCGACTTCCTGGTCCGACTCGCCACCGGCGTGGCCTGCGGAGCGCTCATCGGTGTCGAGCGCCAATGGCGCGCCCGGATGGCGGGCCTGCGCACCAACGCCCTCGTCGCCGCCGGCGCCACCCTCTTCGTCCTCTACAGCACCGCCGTCGGGGACTCCGGCAGCCCCACCCGGGTCGCCTCGTACGTCGTCTCCGGTATCGGCTTCCTCGGTGGCGGGGTGATCCTGCGGGACGGGGCGGGGGTACGCGGGCTGAACACCGCCGCCACCCTGTGGTGCTCGGCCGCGGTCGGCGTGCTGGCCGCCTCCGGACGGCTCGAATTCGCCGTCCTCGGCACCCTCGCCGTGCTCGCCGTCCACCTCGTACTGCGCCCGGCCGGGCGGCTGCTGGACCGGGCCCCGGCGTCCGGTTCCGACCCCGACGCGGCCGTGCACGCCACCGTGCACGTGGTCTGCGAGCGCCGGGCGGAGACGCACATCCGCGCCCTCCTGCTCCAGGCGCTCACCTCGTCCGGACTGACCCCCATCAGCCTGCGGGCCCGCCGGGACGCCGAGGACGCCACCAGCATCCGCGCCGCGGTCACCGTCTCCGGCAACCTCGCCCAGGCCCTGGAACAGGTCATCGCCCGGCTCTCCCTGGAACCCGACGTCCGGGACCTGCACTGGCATCTGGACGAGTCCGAAGTCGCCCCGGAACAACGGGCACTGGCCTGAGCAGGCCGGTAAATCCAGCCACCAGAAAGAGAATTGAGGTGGCTGGATTTACCCATCCCACGATCCCGGCCTTTTCCCGGACCGAACCTTCCCCAACGCCCCGGAAGACACGTTCCGTTAAGAAGACGTGAAAATTCTGCGCTCACGCCACATTCACCCGCCAGGCTCCATCCGGAACGCCCCACCCGCCCCATCCGACACCCCCCCCGGCAACCGCCCCGCTCCCCTTCCCGTTCCTGTTCCCCTATCCCTTCCACTGCCGCCCCGTTGCGAGCGGAGAAGATCATGAACAGAGACGGAATGGCCCGCAATCCCTGAACCCGGGAACTCGGTAACCCGGGAACCCAAAAAATCGGAAACCCGGACGCCGGAGCGAGAAGCTCTCGGCACACCCAGCGGGCCCTCCTCCCGGCCACCACGCGCACCGGCCCGGAGCAGCTCCCGTGCCACCACACCGCACAACGGAGCGACTGCGCGACCGCCCCTCCCCCGACTCACGGCCGCGGTCCACATCCCTCGCATGGACACCCGGAATGAACGCGGTAATCCGGCCAACGAAGATCAATTGCCGGGCCCGGAGTAACGGCAAGGGCCGGAACACCCGTCGCAACCCGCCGAAAGGCAGTTCACAACGGCCGTTCCGGCCCCATCGCGGCCTGATTCGGACGATCCCCCGCGTCGCCCGAATCAGGCGGCCTGACCGGATTCACCACCCTGGCGGGCGGACATCCGGAACCTGTGTTGAGTATATTGGCTCTCAGCCAGTCAACGCAGGAGTTACAGCATGTCCCCCCGCAGCGCATCGGTCAATGAAGAATTGCGGCGGCGCTCCCGCGAGCGGCTGCTGCAGGCGACGGTCGAGCTGGTGGGCGAGCGCGGATACGAGGCCACGACGCTCGGCGACATCGCCCAGCGCGCGGGGGCGGCGCGCGGTCTGATCTCGTACTACTTCCCCAGCAAGCACCAGTTGCTCCAGTCCGCGGTGCACCGGCTGATGCACCGCACGCTCCAGGCCGCGCTGGAGCGGGAACCGCGGCCGACCGGGCCGAACGCCGGGCGGGAGCTGATGGCCCGGGCCATCGACGCGATCCTGGGGCTGGCCCATGACGAGCCGCTGCTGATGCGGACGCACATGGCCGGCATCCTGACGTCCCCGGGTTTCGTCCAGTGCCCGGAACAGCAGCGACTGGCCCAGCTGCTGCGCGAGACGGTGGTGGCCTACGGGTCGGCGGATCCCGACACCGACTATCCGCTGCTACGGGCGTTGCTGATGGGGTCGGTGGTGCCGATGCTGCTCCCGGGGGCACAGATGCCGCGGGTCCGGCTGCGCGCCGAACTGTTCCAGCGGTACGGGCTGGACTGGGAGATGGGCGTGCCCCCGGGCGAACGCCCACCCGAGAGCACACCGCCCCGGGGACGCCCCGGCGCGTGACAGGGGACCCAGGGCCTATCCACCCCTGATCGTCGTCGGCCCGTCGTCGCCCCGGCCCTAACGCTTGTTGTGCCGCGGGGTCAGCAGGCCGGCGTCGCGGGCCCCGGCGATCAGTCGCAGGGCCCGGCGCCGGTTGCGGCCGGTGGCGTTCATGACGGCCAAGACGGGGTCCTGGCCGTCCTGCTGGGCCGCGCGGTAGGCCGCCGCGGCGATCTTGCGGCGTTCGCCGGCCCGCGAGCGGACCAGGACGGCGGAGCGGGCCGCGGCGGGCGGCGGGGTGGCGTCCGGTTCCGGTGCGTCGTCCGGTGCCGGGGCGGGCCCGGTGCCGGGGGCCCCGCCGGCCGCGGCGGTCGCCGTCGGCTCTGGTGTCCCGTCGGCCGGCGGGGCGCCGCCCGCGGCGGCCGAGGCGCCGGCCACCGGCGCGGTATCCGTGCCGCAGAGCGTGCCCTCGCCGTGGACGGCCTGGTCCGTAGGTGCGGCGCCGCCCGCGCGGGCCTCCTGGGGCCGGGCCGGGCCGCCGCCCCCTTCGGGCGCGACGGACGCCGGGCCGCGCTCCGGACCCGGCGACGTTCCGGGGCCGGGCCGGGGCTTCGGGGGACGTCCGGTGGCCACCCGGCAGGCGTCGTCGAGCGGGCCGTCGATCCAGTGGGCAAGGGAGGCGAGGGCGTCGAGTGTCAGGGGCGGGTCGGCACGGACGTCCTCGACGGTGAGGCGGTCGCCGGTGGCCGTCACCAGGACGTCGATCCGAGCGCCGTGGGGGAAGGTCAGCCGGGCGCTGAACCAGGGGCCCAGCTCGGACGCGGCCGAGCCATGCGCCTGAAGCTCCCAGTCGGGCCACTCCAATGCCCCGCCTTGCGCTTTATATCGGTGGTTATCGGTATAAAACTCACTTTCCGACACAAACAAAACCTAGCCTCCAGCTCGCCCGGCCACGGGTCACGGCACGCTCAGCGGACCGGGAGCAACCCCGATAGCGCAGCTCTCCCGCCGCACGCCCGCCGGTGCGATGCTGGGGGTACTCCGCGGAAGGGGCCACCCGTGCTTCGTGTCGCAGTGATCGGTTCCGGACCGAGCGGTGTCTACACCGCCCAGACGCTGGTCGGGCAGGAGGCCGTCCCGGACATCGAGGTCTATGTCCTGGACCGACTGCCCTGCCCGTACGGTCTGGTGCGCTACGGCGTGGCACCCGACCACGAGAAGATCAAGTCGCTGCAGAACAACCTGCGGACGGTACTGGAGCACCCGCGGGTGCACTTCCTGGGGAACGTCGCGGTGGGCGCCGCCGGGGTGGGACTGCGGGAGTTGCGGGAGATGTTCCACGCGGTGGTGTTCTGCGTGGGCGCCGCCACCGACCGGCATCTGAACATCCCCGGCGAGGGGCTGCCGGGCAGCCATCCGGCCACCGATTTCGTCGCCTGGTACAGCGCGCACCCGGACGCGGCGGCCGACGGGTTCACGCTGACCGCCCGGTCGGCGGTGGTGATCGGGGTGGGGAACGTGGCGGTGGACGTGGCCCGGATGTTGTCCCGGGGCGCCTCCGAACTGGCCGCCACCGACATGCCGCAGGGCGCGCTCGGGGCCCTGGCCGACAGTCGGGTCGAAGACGTCTGGATGGTGGGGCGGCGCGGTCCCTCGCAGGCGAAGTTCACCACCAAGGAGCTGCGGGAGCTGGGTGCACTGCCCGGTACGCAGGTGCTCGTCCGGCCCGAGGAGCTGGCGCTGGACCCGGCGTACCGCGATCCGGGCGGGTTGCCGGCACCGGTGCGGCGGAACATCGAGGTGTTGCGCGACTGGGCCGAGCGGCCGGTGGAGCGGGCGGCGGGGATGGGCCGGTCCCGCCGGATCCATCTGCGGTTCTTCCTACGGCCGGTGGAGATCCTCGGGGACCCGGCCGCCGGGGTGCGGGCAGTGCGGTTCGAGCGGACCGTGCCCGACGGGCGGGGCGGGGTCGCGGGCACCGGCGAACACGAGGAGATCCAGGGGCAGTTGGTACTGCGGTCGGTCGGCTACCGGGGGCTGCCGCAACCGGGGCTGCCGTTCGACGAGACGACCGGGACGGTGCCGCACGCGGCCGGTCGGGTACTGCGGGACGGCGAGTCGTACCCCGGGGTCTATGTGGCGGGGTGGATCAAGCGCGGTCCCACCGGGGTGATCGGCACCAACCGGCCGTGCGCCAAGGAGACCGCTACGTCCCTGCTGGCGGATGCGGCCGGGCTGGCACGGCGGACGGTGGCGGCGGATCCGGTGGCGGCGCTGGAGCGGGCCGGGGCGCGGCCGGTGCCCTGGCGGGGCTGGCTGGCCATCGAGGCGGCGGAGGCGGAGCGGGGGCGCGGCCTGGGGCGCGGCACGGTCAAGCTGGCGGACTGGGAGGGGCTGCTGCGCGCGGCGCGGTCGGTGATGGTGGGGCGCTAGCCGTATTGACCCGCAGGGTTGTTTACGTGGGTGGTGGGCGGGGCGGTGCGGGCCCGTTCAGAGTGCGCCGAGACGGCGCTCCTGGAGGCCGGCCGCCCGCAGTACGCCGTCGACCAGGCCGGGGAAGAGGTCGTCGAGGTCGGCCCGGCGCAGGCCGTTCATCTTGGCGGTGCCGCGGTAGAACTGCTGGATCACGCCGTGCTCGCGCAGCACCCGGAAGTGGTGCGTACAGGTCGACTTGCTGACCGGGAGCTCGATGTCCGCGCAGTTCAGCTCGCCCTCGGCGGCGGCCAGCGCGCAGACGATCCGCAGCCGCATCGGGTCGGCGAGGGCGTGGAGGACCTGGGCGAGCCGGATCTCCTCGCGGTCCGGGTGCGGGAGCGTCCGGGCGCCCGAGACGGCCCCGGCGGCTGGCGTTTCGGTCGACATGACGGCTCCTGACCAGTGCGGATCTGTTGACCTGCGGCGCACTCGCACATGGTGTTCACCGGTGGTCGCAGCAGCCCTTGAAGCCCTCATTGTACGAGAACCATCGTAGTTTGACACCTAACGCACTACGCCGCCCACCGCAGGAACGTGGAGTCGACAGGCAGCAGGCATGACGCTCACGGAGGGGTCAGCGGAAGGTCAGCATCGGCAGGAGCCGTCACATGGCCACTCGGACCACGGGAAGTCACCGCGGGGCGCCGCTGCGGGGCACCGCCCGCACGAGAGGCCGGAAGGTCCCGCTCCCGGCAGCGTGCGACCACGCAAGCGGCTCAAGTCTCCTGCCTGGAACCGGATTCCGCTCCAGGACAGGACCCGCACCTCTGGTCACGGACGATCGGAAATCCGCAGGTTGAAGGTCTGCACAGTCAACAACCTGCGCTTCCCCGGCGCCCGCCAGTCACACGCGGCGCGAGATCGCCTCGACCCGTTATCGGTGGTCCCTGTACGACGGCGACGCGCTCTCCGCGAGAGATCCTCCCCGCCGTGATCAACCCGAGGATTCTCCCGCGCCATCCGCCGACGGAACAGCGCCCTTCACCGAGAGGCTGCGGGGCGAGAGCACCTCGTCCACCAAGCCGTACTCTTTCGCCTCGTCGGCGGTCAGGATGTGGTCCCGCTCGATGTCCTGACGGACCTTCTTGGCGTCCAAGTTGCAGTGCTTGCCCAGGACTTCCTCGATCCAGTTCCTGGCACGGTCCAGTTCGTTCGCCTGGATTTCCAGGTCGGAGATCTGGCCCTGGTGTACGGGGCTGCTCGGCTGGCACAGGAGAACGCGGGAATGCGGGAGCACCATTCGTTTACCCGCGGTGCCGGCCGCGAGAATGACCGCCGCAACGGAGTTCGCCTGGCCGAGGCACACCGTCTGGATATCCGGCTTCACGAATTGCATGGTGTCGTAGATGGCGGTGAGGGCGTTGAACGATCCACCGGGCGAGTTGATGTAGAGGGAGATATCACGATCTGGATCAAGGAACTCCAGGCAAATGATCTGCGTCATGACATCGTTGGCCGTCGTGTCGTCGACCTCGGTCCCCAGGAAAACGACCCGCTCTTCGAAGAGCTTGCCGTACGGGTTGTACTCCCGGGTCCCGTTCGTCGTCCTCTCCGAGAAGTTCGGGAGAATGTAGCGGCTCGTCGGTATTCCCTGCGCACCGCCGCGCAAAGAGTCTGATGTCATGACGGTCTCGTTTCCTCTTCTCGGGTGCTGCCGACGTCCCACCGGTGGCGGGGTACTCGCTGGACCGTTGTCGGACACCCGGTGCGTGCCGGTCGGCGCACCAGTTGTCCGGCAACGTGCTCAGGCGGTTCCGCCGCCGCCGGGAGCGTCCCCGGTGGAGGTCATGACCTTGTCGATGAGGCCGTATTGCCTGGCCTCTTCCGCGGTGAACCACCGGTCGCGGTCCGAGTCCTTGGTGATCGTCTCGATGCTGTTACCGGAGTTCGCCGCGATGAGCTCGGCCATCTCCCGCTTGGTCTTCAGCAGTTGGTCCGCGTAGATCCGCATGTCGGAGGCGGTGCCGGCGAGCCCCGCGGAGGGCTGGTGCATGAGGATCTTCGTATGCGGCAGCGCGAAACGCTTCCCCTTGGCGCCCGCGGTGAGCAGGAACTGCCCCATGGAAGCGCAGAAGCCCATGGCGATGGTGACCACATCGTTCTTGATGTAGTTCATCGTGTCGTAGACGGCCATACCCGCCGTGATCGACCCGCCGGGGGAATTGATGTAAAGGTAGATGTCTTTCTCAGATTCCGCCGCGAGCATCAGCAACTGCGCGGTGATCTTGTTTGCGATCTCGTCGTCGACTTCCTGCCCGAGGAAAATGATGCGGTCACTCAGCAGCCTGCTGAAGACCTGGTCACCGAGACCGCCGACGAGGGATTGCGAGGCCAATCGAGGGGCCGTCGAGTTGTTTTCTAACGCCTGACGGATAGCCACGGGATTCTCCTTCGAGTTCGGCAGCGGACCACACCATGTCCGCCAAAGCCTGCCTGACACACCGTAACACTCAAGCCCAACTGCACATGCTGTGTGCTTAGTTGTTCACTGACAGCGCATTGACGTTTGCTTGCGCGGACCACCGCATTCGGTCGATCCGCCGAGTCGCGGTGGTTGATCGGAAACTCAATGGGTTCTCGGCCAGGATGTGGCGGACGGTGGGGCCGCCGAAGTGGCCGCGGACGATGTGCGGTTAATACCGAAACCGCGGCTGCGTGACGATCATGGTTTTCGCGCGTGGGCGTGACGGTGTGCTGATGCGCCGTCGGGCGTTGTCACGTTGGCGGTGGGGTGGCCGGCCCGGTGGGACGCGTCTCTCGGACCCCGGCAGCCCCCGCACGCGGCCTGATCACGGCGGGAAGTGCGCGGATGCCGTTGAGCGCCAGCGAGGGAAACGGCTCCACCTCCTTTGCCGGGACGGCGAGTTCGGCATCGAAACGGTTGAAGAGGGCCGGCAGTGCGATGTGCGCTGCCAGCCGGGCCAGCGGAGCGCCCACGCAGAAGTGCGGTCCGTGGCCGAACGGCAGATGGCGGGTGTCGCGGGCGACGTCGAACGACGCGGCCAGCGGACCGTGGTGCGCCGGATCGCGTCCGAGCGCCGCGTAGGACATCATCACCGGCTCGCCCTCGCGGATGAGTGTGCCCCCGATCTCGATGTCCTGCGTCGGGTAGCGGAACGGACTTTGGCTGACCGGGGAGTCCCACGCCAGCGCCGACTCGGTCACCGTCTCCCAGGAGACCTCACCGGCGCGCACCAGCTCCAACTGGTCGGGGTGGGTGATCAGGGCAAGCAGGGAGCTGGTGAAGAAGTTGATGGTCGTCTGGTGTCCGGCGGCCAGGACCAGGATGAGGGTGTCGACGAGTTCGTCGAGGGTGATGGTGCCGTTGGTCCGGTGTTCGACCAGCAGGGAGGTGAGGTCGTCGCCGGGCCCGGCGACCTTGCTCTCGGCCAGTTCGGCCATGAAGCGGTACAGACCCTGCTCGGTGGCGGCGACCTCCGCCGGTTGGGAGGTGGTGTCGAAGACCGCGTTGCACAGGGCGTGCAGCGGCGCATGCTGCGCGTCGGGCACTCCGAACAGCTCGCAGATCACCCCCATCGGCAGCGGGACGGCGAAATCGGCCTTGAGGTCGGCCACCTCGCCCGCGGGGGTGACGGCGAGCTGGTCCAGCAGGTCGCCGCGCTGACCCGGATCCCCTCCCGCACCTCGTCGGCCCAGCCGGCGAAGAGGCCGGCGATCTCCTCCTTGCCGAGCCGCCGGCTCCCCGCGGAGTTGAAGCCGTCCGCGCCGATCAGGACGTCGCCCGCGGCCTTCCGCCCGTCCTCGAAGGTCACCTCGACCCCGTCGTCGCCGGTGACGAACCCCGTGGCTGCGGCGTTCAGTTCGATGACCTGGTCGTCTCCGAGCGCGTCCAGCAGCGTCTGTTGGAGATCGGCCCTGTGGACGGCGTAGTTCGACGTGCCCAGCCGGTCCGCGAGTGCACGGAACGGAAGGGCCCTGATCGGCCGGCCGCGCTTGGTGAGGAACTTGAGCTCGTCGAAGACCTCACCGCGCTTGTCCAGACCCGGGGCGATGTCGATGTCCAGGGTGCGCAACGCCAGGATCGCGTTGGCCTGGTGGGCGATCACCGGCGCCGGCCTCGCGCTGCTCCCGCCCCGGGGCGAGCCGGCGAGCAGTTGGAGGGTGCCGCCGCCGCACCCGTGTTGGAGAACCAGTACGGACCGACCGAGACGCACCTGCTGACCCAGCACACCATGACCGGAGACCCGGCCCGCTTCCCATGGACGTCATCCGGCGGATCGAGCCGCGGGCTTTCGGGCGCGGAGGATAACGTCGATCCGTCCGGGATATTGGCGATCCATCGGCTCGAAACCCGCCTCGGTGTACCACTGCTCGAAATCTTGTGGCGTGTAGGTGCGGCCCTCGGGCGACGCGACCGTCTGGACGTACGCCGGCATGAACGCGGCGTGGGCGGGACCGGTCTCGTCGTCGTCCTGAGCGCAGGCGACGATCACCAGGTGACCGCCCGGCTCCAACGCTCGGTAGGACTTCGCGAAGAGGGTGCGGACCTGCTCCGGGGACCAGATTTCGAGGAACCGGGAGAGCACGACGCAGTCGTGGGACGTGGTGGGGAACTCGCCCTGCCAGATGTCGGTTCCGATCGCGCGGACCCGCTCGGACAGCCCGACCTCGGCAATCTGGTCGTTCGGCATCTTCGCCACGTTCGGCAGTTCGAGGATGGTCGCCTGGAGGTGTGGCCATCGTTGAGCGAAGCCGATGGCGTTGGTTCCGGTTCCCCCGCCGACGTCCAGTACGTGGCGATACGACGAGAAATCCACGGCGTTGACGAAGCCCTCGACCACCGAACGGCTTTGGTGCTCCATCATGGCGGTGAACACCTTTTCGAGGTTCTCGTCCTCGGCTAGGAGTTCGTAGAGCGTGGTCGCCGATGATCCGGCGAGCAACTCGCGGTGCAGCCCCAGGTTTTCGTTGTGCACCAGCGATTCATAGAGCCAGCCCATCGGCCGGTACAACATCTCGTGGGTGTAGCGGACGATGACGGGCATGAAGCCGTCCGGATCACCCGCCAGGAGATCGGTCGCGGCGGTGTTGTGATACCCCTCGCCGTCCTTGCGCACGAGCTCGAACGCGCAGCACCCCAGCAGCAGCACATGTCCCGCGCGTTCTTCCAGCTCTAACGCGCCGGTGATCTCGTCGAGGGTGCTGCCCGGCCGCTCCTTGAGCAGGGTGAATAATTCCAGGCGTAATGCAGCATGAAGGAACGGGAATCGGAAACTGGGGAGGAAAACGGAAGTAGGCGCTGCGGATCACCACCCGTAGCCGGCCCTCCCACTGTTCCGTCTTGGACATGGGGTACGCCTTGTTCAGCATCCAGCGGGCGCGCGGGCGGCGTTCGTCCTTTTAGGCACGCAGCGCGGCGGCGACGTCGTCGGCCTCGGCAGGGTGCTGGGCCAGCACGGCGGCATCCTTCGTAGCGAGTCCCGCCCCTGGCCAGCGATGCTGGCATCGGGTGAGCGGCGCCGCCTCTCCGAGGCGGCGGTCCGCTCATCGCCGGTGGTTGTGCCGCTGGAATTCCCGAGCACGCGTGGAGGAATCCGATATCAGGTAGCCCTGTGATACTGGACCGGCACGGCCACCTCGCGGCCGAGTTCACGCGCGGTATGCCGTGCGAAGTACGGATTACGAAGCAGCTCGCGGCCGATCAGTACGGCATCCGCCTGTCGGTTCTCGATGATTTTCTCAGCCTGCCGCGCTTCGGTTATCTCTCCGACAGCACCCACAGGAAGTCCGACTTCGGTCCTGACCCGCTCCGCGAACGGCACCTGGTAACCAGGACCGGTGGGAATACGGGCCTTGGGTGCGTTACCGCCGGTGGACACGTCCAGTAGGTCGACCCCATGTGCCTTCAAGTCAGCGGCGAACCGCACGGTGTCGTCGACGGTCCATCCCTCGCGCTCGTCATCCGGGTTTTCCGTCAACCAGTCGGTCGCGGAAATGCGGAAGAAGACGGGCAGTTCCTCGGGCCAGACGGACCGCACCGCGTCCACCACCTCCAGCGCGAAACGCGTCCGGTTCTCAAAGGAACCGCCGTACGCATCGGTGCGGTGGTTGGTGTGCGGGGAAAGGAACTCGCCGATCAGGTAGCCATGGGCGCCGTGGATCTCAACCACCTCGAATCCGGCGTCCCGAGCCCGCCGGGCAGCGGCGGCGAAGTCCTGCACCACCTGCTGAATCCCCTCGACCGTCAGCTCGTCCGGGATCGGGTGGCCCTCATCGAAAGGCAGCGGGCTCGGCGCGACCGGCTGCCAGCCGTGTGTTTCACGGCCGACAGGAGCGCCACCGCGCCACGGCACGTCCGCCGATGCCTTGCGACCGGCGTGAGCGATCTGCACACCGGGTACCGCGCCCTGCTCCTTCAGAAAGGAGGTGATCCGCCGGAACGCTGCTGATTGCCTGTCGTTCCAGAGACCCAGGTCTCCGGGACTGATCCGCCCTTCCGGGGAGACGGCAGTGGCCTCGACCATGATCAGTCCAGTGCCACCAGCGGCTCGTGCGCCGTAGTGGGCGAAGTGCCAGTCTCCCGGAACGCCGACGTCCGGTCCCGACGCCTCAGCGCTGTACTGACACATCGGAGACATCCAAACCCGGTTGGGGATGGTCAACGACCGAAGCTGAAAAGGCTCGTAGAGGGCGCTCACAAAGGACTCCGTTCACACAGGCAGCCATCTCGGCCGCGGCTGGTACGAGAATCACCGTACTACGAAGGTCATCGAATTACGACATCCTTCGTACAAGATGGCGAGCCCGGTCGGCCACCGGCTTTCGACGCCCCACGCCCCGCGCCCCACCCAACTTGATGCGACAAGGCGTCAGGAAAGTCGGCGAAGGGTCGGCAGGCGTCCGGGGGGACCTGGCCAAAGCTGACCACCGGGCCGTCTGACCTGCATGGACGCCGATGCGGCACGCCGTTGTCAGTGGCCGGGTGCACACTGGCGACTATCTGAGACAACGGCGTCCCGGAGGTGTTCCGGCATGACAGACGTACTCCTCGCGGTGGGCACCCGCAAAGGGTTGTTCATCGGCCGCCGACGGCGCGGAAGCTGGCAGCTGAGCGGCCCGCACTTCCCCGCGCAGGCGGTGTACTCCCTCGCGATCGACACCCGCGGCGCGCGGCCCCGGCTGCTGGCCGGAGCCGACAGCGCACACTGGGGCCCCTCGGTCTTCCACTCCGACGACCTGGGCGAGAGCTGGCACGAACCGTCCCGCCCGGCCGTCAAGTACCCGAAGTACACCGGGACTTCACTGGAGCGGGTGTGGCAGCTGCATCCCGCGGGCCCGGCGGCGCCCGACGTGGTCTACGCCGGCACCGAGCCCGGCGGCCTCTTCCGGTCCACGGACCGCGGGGAGACCTTCGAGCTGGTCCGGGCGTTGTGGGAGCACCCCAGCCGGGAGAGATGGGTGCCGGGCGGCGGCGGACTGGCCGTGCACACCGTGGTCACCGATCCCCGGGACGCCGCCGCGGTGACCGTCGCGGTCTCCGCGGCCGGGGTGTTCCGCACCCTCGACGGCGGTGCCAGCTGGGAGCCGTCCAACAAGGGCGTCAAGGCGGTCTTCCTGCCCGACCAGCACCCCGAGTTCGGCCAGTGCGTGCACAAGATCGCGCCGGACCCGGTCGACCACGACCGGCTCTACCTCCAGAACCACTGGGGCGTCTACCGCAGCGACAACGCCGGAGCGACCTGGACGGACATCGGCGCCGGCCTGCCCTCCGACTTCGGCTTCGCGGTCGCCGCGCACCCCCACAGCGGCGGTGTCGCCTATCTCTTCCCGATCACCGCCGACATCGACCGGGTGCCGGCCGGGCATCGCTGCCGGGTCTTCCGCACCTCCGACGCCGGCGCGAGTTGGGAGCCGCTGAACGTCGGACTGCCCGAGGAGGAGCATTACGGCACGGTGCTGCGGGACGCCCTCTCCGTCGACGACGCCGACCCCGCAGGAGTGTATTTCGGCAACCGCAACGGCGAGCTCTACGCCAGCGCCGACGGCGGCGACAGCTGGCGGCAACTCGCCGCCCACCTGCCGGACGTGCTCTGCGTGCGGGCGGCGGCGGTGGCCTGAGTCGGGGACGGCCGGGAGTTGAAGGGGAGCGGGCATCGGCCAGTAGGGTGATCCCGTGGCTGCACGACCTCTCCAAGACATCGTCGAACCAGGCTGGGCCAAGGCACTTGAGCCGGTCGCCGGGCAGATCGCCTCGATGGGCGACTTCCTGCGGGCGGAGATCGCCGCGGGCCGGACCTACCTCCCCGCCGGCAACAATGTGCTGCGCGCCTTCCAGCAACCCTTCGATGAGGTGCGGGTACTCATCGTCGGACAGGACCCCTACCCCACCCCGGGACACGCGGTCGGGCTGAGCTTCTCCGTGGCGCCGGACGTCCGTCCGCTGCCCGGGAGCCTGGAGAACATCTTCCGCGAGATGCACTCCGACCTCGGTCTGCCCCGGCCCTCCAACGGCGACCTCACCCCATGGACCCAGCAGGGCGTGCTGCTGCTGAACAGAGCCCTGACCACGGCGCCGCGCAAGCCCGCCGCACACCGCGGCAAGGGCTGGGAACAGGTCACCGAACAGGCCATCCGGGCCCTGGTGGCACGCGGCGGCCCGCTGGTGGCGGTGCTGTGGGGGCGCGACGCACGCAATCTGCGACCGTTGCTGGGCAATCTGCCGGCCGTCGAGTCCGCCCACCCCTCGCCGATGTCCGCCGACCGCGGGTTCTTCGGCTCCCGGCCGTTCAGTCGGGTCAATGAGCTCCTCGTCGGACAGGGCGCCCAGCCGGTGGACTGGCGCCTGCCCTGAGCCGGGCCGCGTCCCGGGCCGGGGGATAGTGTTCCCCGCATGACGGATGCGAACATCCCTGCGGGTTGGTACGCCGACCCGCAGGGCACCCTCCAACAGCTCCGTTGGTGGGACGGCTCCCAGTGGACCGGGCACACCCACCCCGGTCAGCAGGCACAGCCCCCGGGGCAGGCCGGTCAGCCGGGCCAACCGCAGCCCGCACCGCAGCAGGCGCCCCAGCAGACCCCTCAGGCTCAGATGCCCCAGCAGTACGCGCCACAGCAGCAGCCGGCCCAGGCCCCGTACGGCCAGCAGGGCGGTTACCCGCAGCAGATGCCGGGGCAATCCGGGCAGCCGGGCCCGCACTCCGCCGGCGCACACCACCAGGCGCAGCAGCAGGGCGGCATCCGGCGTCAGGTGCAGCGGCAGGCCGGCGTGGCCCCCACCGGGCCGGGCGGCGGCACGCTCTTCACCGAGCCCGTGCTGGTGGTCAACCAGAAGGCCAAGCTCATCGAGGTGAGCAACGAGTACGCGGTCTACGACCAGAACGGCACCGCCCTCGGCTCGGTCGTCGAGATCGGCCAGAGCACCGCGAAGAAGGTGCTCCGGGTGGTTTCCAGCCTGGATCAGTACATGACCCACAAGCTGGAGATCCGGGACGCCTACGGGCAGCCGCAGCTGGTGCTGACCCGGCCCGCGAAGCTCATCAAGTCCAAGGTGCTGGTGGCGCGTCCGGACGGCCTGCCGGTCGGCGAGATCGTCCAGCAGAACGCCATCGGGAAGATCAACTTCTCGATTCTGGTCAACGGTCAGCAGGTCGGCGCCATCAAGGCGGAGAACTGGCGCGCCTGGAACTTCGCCATCGTCGACCACGCCGACGCCGAGATCGCCCGGATCACCAAGACCTGGGAGGGCCTGGCCAAGACGATGTTCACCACCGCGGACAACTACGTGCTCCAGATCCACCGGCAGCTGCCCGACCCGCTGCTGAGCCTGGTGGTGGCCACCGCGCTGACCGTCGACACCGCCCTCAAACAGGACGCTCGCGGCCTTGGCTGAGCCCGGGGGCACCGGAGCCGGCGACCACGTCCTGGGCGTGGACTCGGGCGGCTCGGGCCTGCGGATCGCGGTGGCCCGGGTCGGCACCGACGGCGGACGGCCCCGGCCGGCGGCCACGTTCACCTCGCGCGAGCCGGTCCGCACCGGCCCTGCCGGTATCGACGCGGACCACCTGCTCGACCAACTCCTGCCGGCGGCAACGGAGTTGGCGCAACGGGTGGGCGCGGAACGGTTCGTCGCGGGGTGCGTGGGCGCCGCGGGCATGGGCACCCTCGGCGACGCGCTGCGCGCTCGGCTGCCCGCGGCGCTGGCCACCGCCTTCGGAATCCGGCGCCTCGCACTCGCCTCGGACGCGGTGACCGCCTACGCCGGAACGCTCGGCCAGCGGCCCGGTGCCGTGGTCGCCGCCGGCACCGGCCTGGTCGCCCTGGGCACCGACCTGACCCCGTCGGGCGGCTGGCGCCGGGCCGACGGCTGGGGGCACCTGCTGGGCGACTGCGGCAGCGGCGCCTGGATCGGACGGGCCGGGCTGACGGCGGCGCTGCGCGCATACGACGGTCGCCCCGGCGGTTCGCGGGCGCTGCTGGGCCGGGCGGAGGCGATGTTCGGGCCGGTCACCGGGCTGCCCGCCGCGCTCTATCCACGGCCCGACCGGCCCGCCGTGCTGGCCGCGTTCGCCCCCGAGGTCGCGCACTGCGCCGCCGGCGACGCGCTCGCCGCCGGGATCCTGGCCGACGCCGCGCGCCACATCGCCGACTCCGCGGCCGCGGTCTGCCCACCGGGCCCCGGTGCCGCGGTCGCGCTCACCGGCGGTCTGCTGGGCCTGGGCGACCCGTTGCTGTCCCCGCTCCGGACGGCGCTTGCCGAGCGGCTGCCCGACGCCCGTCCCACCGAGGCCGCCGGGAGCCCGCTCGACGGGGCGCTGGCGATCGCCGCGGCGCTGGCCGCGGACCGCCTGACCCTCCCGGTCGACGGGAAGTTGTTGCAGATCACAGGGCATGTGACGGACCCACCACCCCGACGCGCGGGATAAAACGGGACGGATACCTCGTGACGGAACCCTCCCTCGGCGGCCGGGCACTACGAGGCGTTAGCATGCGGCGCCATGAGTTCCCCCACTGGGCCCGCACCTGGCTCGCCCCGTATCGACGCCGACGCCTCCGGCCTGCCCGTACGCATGCCGCGGACGCGGCAGTCCGGCCGCCACCGCAAGCCGGAACCGCTCGCCGCACCCGAGGGCGCCCCCGCCCTGGTGCTGGCCGTGCCCGGCATCCCCACCCCCGCCTCGCGCAGCCTGGCGGAGGAGGTCTCCAGCATCGCCCGGTCCGAACTGCCCGGCCTCGACGCGCGGATCGGCTACGTCGACGGCGGGGGCCATGAGTTCCCGGAGTTCCCGTCTTTGGAGGCGGTGCTGGCGCAGGGCGCCGCCGAGCAGAAGGCCCGGGCGGCCGCGGCCGGCCAGCCCGACCCCGGCCCCGGCGCGGTCGTCGTCCCGCTGCTGGCCGGCCCGGACAGCGCCCTGCTGCGCCGGATACGCCAGGCCATCATGAACAGCGCTTCCGGCGCCGAACTGACCGACGTCCTGGGCCCGCACCCGCTGCTCGCCGAGGCGCTGCACGTCCGGCTGTCCGAGGCCGGTCTGGCCCGTGCCGACCGGGCCCGGCTGTTCACCGTCGCGACCGCCGCGGACGGCATCATCCTCGCCACCGTCGGCGGTGAGGAGGCGGTGCAGGCCGCCGGGATCACCGGCATGCTGCTCTCCGCCCGGCTGGCCGTGCCGGTCCTGGCCGCCGGCCTGGACGAGGAGGGCGCCATCGCCCGCACCGCCGAGCAGCTGCGCGCGTCCGGCTCGCACCAGCTGGCACTGGCCCCGTACCTGATCGGCCCCGAGCTCGCCGACGGCCTGCTGGGGGCGGCCGCGGCGGAGGCGGGCTGCGCGTCGGCCGAGGCGCTCGGCGCGTACGGCGCGGTGGGCCGGCTGGTGGTTTCGAACTACGCGGCGAAGATGGGGATCCCCCTGCCGGGCCAGGGCCTGGGGGCACCCGTCCGGTAAGCCTGCGTCGCAGTCGCGCGGCATCGGAAGCATGTCCGGTGTCGCACCCGTTCACCGAGGGCCGTCCCGCGCCGAACGCGCGGGGCGGCCCTCCGCGCTGTCCGGCCTTCCTTCCGGCGCCGCCCGCACCCCCGCTGAGCGGCGCAGATGCCCGTCAGGCGGCCTGGGAGAGCGACGCGGACCTTGGGGGCGGGAAGGGGCGCTGGCGGGCCCTGTGCGGGCGCTCTGCGGGTGCCGTGCGCCCCACCGTGCGCCGTCCCGCGTCTTCGTCCCCGCGCGGCCGATGAGTCGGGCCCCGGTGCCTCGTCTACCGTCATGGCCCACCCCACCCCTCAGGAGGAGGACACCGTGTCGGACACCATCGCCCCCGAGGACGTCGCCCGCGCCTGCTTCGCCGCGTACCTGGCCCAGGACCGGCCGGCCATGGAGCGGCTGCTCGCCGAGGAGTTCGTCTTCACCAGTCCGCAGGACGACCACATCGACCGGGCCGCGTTCCTGGAGGTCTGCTTCCCGACCGCGGACCGGGTCCGCTCCCAGGAGGTCCTCGACGCCGTCCGGTTCGACGGCGGCCAGGTCTTCGTCCGCTACGAGTACGAGCTCATGACCGGTGAACGCCACCGCAACGTCGAGGTGATGACGGTGCGGGACGGTCAGCTCACCGAGACCCAGGTGTACTTCGGCGGGCGCTTCCCCCAGGGGTGACGGCCGCGCCGGCCGGCCCCTCGGGCGCCGGCCCCGTCAGACGAGGACCACGCACGAGGCGGCCGGCGCCGGCACCGAGCCGCCGCGGGTGGGGACCCCGCTCTCCGGGTCGACGGTGAACCAGGTGACGTCGCCGGAGCGTTCGTTGGCGGCGTAGAGGTGACGCCCGTCGGGGTGGAGCGCGAGGTCGCGGGGCCAGTGGCCGCCGCACGGCACGGTGGTGACGAGGGCTGCGGTCCCGGCCCGGGCGTCCAGGGAGAGCACCGCGATGCTGTCGTGACCGCGGTGGGCGGCCCAGGCGAACCGGCCGTCCGGGGAGATGACCAGCGCGGAGGGGAACGTCGGGCCGGTGCCCGCCGCCCCTTCGGGGAGCAGCGGGGTCTCCCCCAGCGGCGTCAGCGTGCCCCGGTCGGCGTCCCACCGGCAGAGCGTCACGGTCGGGTCGAGTTCGTTGATGACGCAGGCGAGGTCGCCGCGCGGGTGGAAGGCGAGGTGGCGGGGCCCGCTGCCGGGGCGCAGGCGGGTCTCGTTCCACACGGTCAGGGTGCCGCCCGCGGGGTCGAGGGTGCAGATCCGGACCGAGTCGGTGCCCAGGTCGACGCTGAGCAGCCACCGGCCGCTGGGGTCGGGCCGCACGGCGTGGGCGTGCGGGCCCTCCTGGCGGTCGGTCCGGGGGCCGCTGCCCTGGTGGGCGAGGACCCGCGCCGGGCCGCGGAGGGTGCCGTCGTCCTGTACGGGGAGCGTACTGACGTCGCCGGAGCTGTAGTTGGCGGTGACCAGGTGGCCGGCGGTCAGGGTGAGGTGGGTGGGGTCGGCGCCGCCCACCGGGACGGCGGGGGCGAGCAGGACGGGCCCTTCGGGGGTGAGGCGGAAGGCGGCGGCCGCGCCGTGCGGGGTCTCGCTGACGGTGTAGAGGTGACGGCCGCCGGGGTCCGGCACCAGGTAGGAGGGGTTGGGGACGGCGTCGGTGGAGTGCAGCGGGGTCAGCGCCCCGGATGCCGGGTCGACGGCCGCGGTGGTGATGCCGTGGCCACCGGCGGTGGTGAAGGAGCCGAAGTAGGCGCGTGTGCCCTCGCCGTGCGCCGGTCCCCCGGTGGTCCGCTCGCCCGCTGGTCCCGTCGTCGCCACTGGTCGTCGCCCTTCGTCCGCCTGCCCGTCGGGGACCGTCCGGCCGGGGTGGCGGCCGGCCCGTCGCGGCCCCGCCGCCCGGACGGTGTCCCGTTGTCCGGGCGACGCTAACAGGACGGGTGGGGGCGGCGCCGGTGGTGGCCGGGACTGGCCGGTGGCACGGCCGGCGGGCCACCGGCCGGCACTCAGGACGCGGCGAACGGCGCCCGGGGCGAGCTGCGCACCGGGTGGGCGAGCGCGGTGAGCGCGGACTCCAGGTCGTGCAGATGGGCCAGGGCGCGCTCGGCACCCGGGTGGTGGGCCGGTGCCGGGGCCGGGCCGTCGAGCGCGGCCACGGCCGTGGGCCCGGCGGCGAACAGCGTGCCCACCACGGCCTCCACGCGCTGGCAGGCGGCGGTCAGCCGGGCGTCGTGCGAGGCCGCCGGATCGGCGGCGACCGCGGCCAGGCCCCGCACCTGTGCGGCGCACTCGTCCAGGTAGGCCACGACCTGGCGGGCGCGGGCCTTGCGGTGCCGCAGCGGGTTGAGCGGGTGCAGCAGCGGTACCAGGGCCAGCCGCACGCGGGCCAGCAGCAGCTCCAGCTCGGCGACGTGCGGTGTCGGGTCGGCCTGGTCGTCCCCGGCGAGCCGGCGGGCGGCGACCGCGGTGCAGTCCCGTACGCAGTGCACCGCGCGCTGGATCCAGGCGTGGGTCGCGGCGTGGGTGGTCACCGGCAGCACCAGCGCGACCGCCAGTGCGGCTCCCAGCGCACCGACCGCGGTCTGCTCCAGCCGCACCGCCAGCAGCCCGGGGTGCAGGACGCCGAGCAGGCCGTAGAGCAGGCCGGCCATGCCGGTGACGAAGAACATCATCCAGCTGTACGAGGGCGCCGCGGTGTAGAAGATGCCGAAGACGCAGACCGCGACCAGTGCGGCCGTGGGGACCGGGGCGCCGTGCAGCGGGACGGCGATCAGCAGGCCCACCGCGATGCCGGTGACGGTGCCCAGCATCCGCCGGAATCCGCGGATCAGGGTGTCGCCGCGGGAGGCGGTGTTGACGAAGATCCACCAGGCCGAGACCACCGCCCAGTACCACCGGTCGTGCGACAGCACCTGGCCGGCGGCGAGCGCGAAGCCGCAGGCGGCGGTCGCCTGGACCGCCTGCCGGGTGGTGATCCGGGCCAGGCCGCGGCCGCCCGGCGGGGCCACCGCGGCCGGCGGCGGCAGCCGGCGCTCGTAGCACCAGAGGCCGAAGCGGACGGTCGCGGCTGCGAGCAGTCCGAGCGCCACCGCGCCGGACAGCTCCGGCAGCCGGTCCGGGGTGGCGTGCAGGAACTGCACCATGAAGAACATCATGAACCCGAAGATCCCCAGCGCGTGGCCGCGCGGGCCCCAGCGGCGGGCGTACACCCCGACGCCCACGACGGCGAGGAACGCGGCGTCGCGCAGCAGTGGGTGGCCGTGGAGCGCGGTGGCCGCGGCGAGTACGGGGAGGCCGGCGACGGGCAGCAGGGTGGTGCTGACGGCCTGGCCGCGCACCGTGGGGTCGCCGACCGTGAAGAGCGCGAGCAGTGCGGCGAGCCCGCCGGCGACGGCCGCGAGGACCGACTGCGCGACGAGTCCCGACACCGTCACCGCCAGCGTGATCCCCAGGACGGCCCGGACGGCGCTGCGCAGCCGCATCCGTCCTGGGTCCGGAGCCACGAACATCCTCTTCAGCACGGCCTCCCCTTCGTTGTTGTTCTTCGCCCGCGCCGGCCGGTGCGGGCGGGGGCGGGAAACAGCCCATGAAAAAGGCGCCGCGGATTCCGCAGCGCCATTGACGAGGACATCAGACCATCAAGCCACCAGGTGGCTCAAGGGATGACGAAATGACTGGTCCATTGGCATGGTGAAGAGGCGTTTCGGTGCGCCAGTAGCGGGCCAACGGACCAGCCGGGGCGGGGTGCCCGGGCGGCGGGGCCGCCTCGGGCACACCTCACCTGGGGGACCTCACATGGGGAGGGAGCGCAGCCGCACCGGGCCGGACGGCCAGGCGGCGCCGTCGTGCAGGGGCGTCCACAGGGTGCGCAGCGGCATGACCACGGGTCCGGCGGGCTGCTCGACCTGCACCTCCGCCAGGACCTCCCGCCAGCCGAGCCGTGCGTAGAGGGGGACCAGCACCGGGCGGCAGAAGAGCAGGCCGTGCCGCGGTCCCATGGTGCGGGCGTGGTCCAGCGCGGCCGCCACCACCCGCCGGGCCAGCCCCCGGCCGCGTACGTCCAAGGCCACGGCCACCCCGCCGACGCCGATCACCGAGGTCTCCGTCCCGCCCAGCTCGATCGGCAGCCGGCGCAGACCGGCGTGCGCCACCAGGCGGCCGTCGAGCCGGATGCCGAAGTGTTCTTCCTTGGGCAGCCAGGTCAGGCCGGCGGCGGCGACGCCGAAGGGGTCGGGGCCGTCGCCGAGGATCTCGGTCAGGTGGTCGCCGGTGAAGTCGTCGAGGCGCACCGCGGTGAGCTGCGCGGGGAGGTCGGTCATGCCGTGCATCATGATCCACCGGACGGCCGGGGGACCAGTCCGGGCGGCACCTGAGGCGGAGCGGGCGAGGTGAGCCCTCGGGCGGGGCGTCGGACGATGCTCAGGCGAACTGGGCGACGTACTCGTCGAACGGCGGGATGCCCACCTCGGCCCGCCGCTGGTCCATCCGCTCCGGGTCCCGGCACGGCCACGGTACGGGCGCGCCGTCCCGGACCCCGGCGATCTGGGTGCCGTAGATCTGCTCGTGCCCGTCGTTGACGAGCGTGCGGTCCGTGAGGAAGGCCAGTTCGCGGGGGCTCGCCAGGCCGTCCGCGACGGCGCGTTCCATCAGGCGCAGGGCGCGCCGCTGCACCTCCAGTTGGCGGTCGGCGTGCTGGGCCACCAGCCAGGCGCCGCGGGCGGCGTCCGTGCCGAAACGGTCCGCGGTGGGCCAGCCGTGGGCGTCGATGATCTCGGTGAGCCGGTCGGCGTGCCGGGCGGTCAGCCGGCGCCAGGCCAACTGGTCGGCGAAGTCGCCGCTGTTGGCGCGGGGTGCGGCCTGGTTGTCCGCGGCGGCCATGGCGACGAGTTCGGCCGCCACCGCGGCGAGGTCGTCGTCGGCGCCGTGGTGGCCCCGGTCGCCGTGGTCGGTGCTGCGCTCGTGCGTGCCGTGCGTCATCCGTGCTCCAGACGGTGGTGGTGACCCTGCGTCGGGTCGGCTGCCTCCACGCTAAAGGGGCGAATCGGCACGGAAGATCGTGCTTGGGTACGGTGACGGGAGGGGCGCCGCGGCGGGATAATGGATCTGCCTCCGGAACGCTCCGACCGTGCTCGGCACCCCGCCGACCAACCCGCCGACCGTGAGGAGGCCGTGGGCCGATGGCCGTGGACGCGCTGGATGCGAAGATCCTCCGGTTGCTGCTGGAGCAGCCGCGGACGAGCGTGCGGGAGTACGCCCGGGTGCTGGGGGTCGCCCGCGGGACGGTGCAGGCCCGGCTGGACCGCCTGGAGCGGGACGGGGTGATCACCGCCTACGGTCCGTGGCTCTCGCCCGCCGCGCTGGACCACCCGGTGCTGGCCTTCGTGCACATCGAGGTGACGCAGGGGCATCTGGAGGAGGTCGCCGCCGCGCTGGCCGAGGTGCCGCAGATCATCGAGGCGTTCTCCACGACCGGCGGCGGGGACCTGCTGACGCGGGTGGTCGCCCGGGACCCGGCACACCTGGAGGACGTGATCCAGCGGCTGATCAGCCTGCCGGGGGTGGTCCGTACGCGCACGGAGGTGGTGCTGCGCGAGCGGGTGCCGCACCGGATGCTGCCGCTGGTCGAGGCCGTGGGCGGCGCGGCCGGGCCCGCGGGCTGAGGGATCCGGGCGGGACGGCGGCGGCGCGCGCCGGTCGCGGAGTTGCCGGCCGGGACCCATCGCGCCCTCCGGAGCTGACGCGGGTGGGTACGGCGGTGTTCCCGGAGATGCGGGAGCGGTCAGCGGGAGTTGGCGCCGGACGGCGTGCGCGGGGATCGGGTGGGCGGATCGGTCGGGGTGATCGCGGTGGGCCCGGGGCCGGCCTGGTGCGAGGTGCGCCGGCCGGCCCCGGGGCGCGTCACTTCAGGCCGAGGGACGCGCACTCCGCGGCGACGGCCGGGGTGCACAGCCAGTCGGTGCGGACCACTCCGTCGCTGACGACGGTGTCCTTGAGGTTCTCCTTGGTGACCATGGTGGCCTTGAAGAGCTTGGCGGGGATGCCGGACTTGCTCTTGCTGTCGGCGGTGGTGGAGGTGAGCGAGGTGATGCTCTGCCCGCGCAGCAGACGGAAGGCGATCTCCGCGGCGGTCTCCGCCTCCGGCCGCACCTCCTTGTAAATGGTGAACGCCTGAGTGCCGTTCAACAACCTTTGCAATGCGGGAAGTTCGGCGTCCTGGCCGCCGACCGGAACATTCTTCACACCGGCCGACTTCAGCGCATCGGCGATACCGCCGGCCATCCCGTCATTCGCCGAGTAGACCGCGCCGAAGCCCTGTGGACCACGGGAGTTGATGACGTCGGTCATCTCCTTCTTCGCGGTCGCCTCGGACCATTCGGGGATGTCCTTCTCGTCGACGATTTTGCGGACCTTGCCGTCGAGGGCGGCATGCGCGCCCTTCTTGAAGGACGGGGCATTCGGGTCGTCCGGGGAACCGTTGAACATGACGACGTTGGCGGTGGCGGCCCGGGAGCCGAGCGCGGTGAGAATTCCCTCGCCCTGGAGGCGGCCGATCTTCTCGTTGTCGTAGGAGACGTACGCCTTGACGTCGCCCTCGGCGAGCCGGTCGTAGGCGACGACTTGTACGCCCTGACGTGCGGCGGAGTCCACCCAGCTCCTGGCCGCCCGAGCGTCGACCGGGTCGAGGACGATGACCTTGACGCCCTTGTTCACCATGGCCTCGAACTGGGTGCGCTGGGTCTCGGCGCTGGACTCGGCGTTCCCGTAGTCCACCGTGCATTCGAGGCAGAGCGCCGCGATTCTCCGGGAAATGATGCGGTGATCGAATTTCTCGTACCGCGTGGATTTGCTCTCGGGAAGGAGGAGGCCAATATGGTCCTTCCCTTCGGGCGCTGCCTGATGATCACTTCCGCAGGCCGCCAAGGGTGCGGCGAGGGAAAGTGTCAGCGCACTGACGATGACGCGGCGACGTATTGTTGCATTCATCACATTCACTGCGCCCATTGCCTTCATCGGCCTCATGAAAAGTACCTCCACAGGGGCCGCCCTGACTCGGCCCATGAAGGGCTGAGTGAACGTCACTGAAGCCCGGATCGTCAAGAAACGAAGCAATAACGATACAAAAGGGAGTCATGCGTTGAGAGACCGAAGGCGGCGCGGGCGCGGCGCTCGACGGACGGGCGGCGCGCACGGATCGGGTCGCGGCGGACCGCGCACCGGCCGCTACGCCAAGTGATCTTCCCTCGGCCGTGGGGCAGATTCAGAGCCATGAGCACGGTACGGAAACAGACCCCCGTCTCCGCCGAGGGGCGGCTGGGCCGCGCGAACGAACACCCCGGGCGCAGCGACCAGGACTACCGGCGGCGCCGCGACGCCCTGGCCGCCCGCGCCGCCAACCACCCGGTGGGAGCGCCGTATCCCGGCGTCGAGTACACCGAGGAGGAGCACCGGACCTGGCGGACGGTGCACGACGCGCTGGCCCCGGCGCACCGGGCGCACGCCTGCCGGGCGGCGCTGGAGGCCGGTGCGGACGCGGACATCCCCGCCGAGCGGGTCCCGCAGCACGCGGACGTCACGCCCGGGCTGCGGGCCCGTTCCGGATTCGCGCTCACCTTGGCCGGCGGGGTGGTGCCCAACGAGCGGTTCCTGGGGGCGATGGAGCACGGCTACTTCCACGCGGTGCAGTTCGTACGCCATCCGGCTGTGCCGCTGTACACCCCCGAACCCGATGTGCTGCACGACGTGTTCGGGCACGGGATCCACCTGTCGTCGCCGCGCATCGCCGAGCTGTACCGGGTGATCGGCCGGGCCGCGAACCGGGTCCGGACCGCGGAGGCGCTGGACATCCTGAGCCGGGTGTATTGGTACACCCTCGAATTCGGGCTGATCACCGAATCCGGGGCCGTCAAGGCGTTCGGCGCGGCGCTGCTGTCGTCGTACGGGGAGATCGCCGCGCACGAGGGTCGGGAAGTCCGCGAACTGGACATGTCTGCGACAGCCAGTACCTACTACCGCATTTCCAGCTATCAGCCCGTTTTATTCGCGGCGCGCTCTTTCTCCCATCTTGAGGACACGCTCGGTGCGTTCTGCACGGAATTCGACGATGACACCGGGAATCGGCTGGGGCTGCCGGCGCTCCCCCGCGACCGGGGGTAGGGCCTGTCCGACCCTGATCCACCGGTCACACCCTGGGCCCGGTCGTCACGCTCACGCCTGTCGGGCGACGGCGGCGCGCATCCGTAGGGCGGTGCCGTACCGGCGCAGCAGGAGGAGGGCGGTGGTGGCGAGTCCGGCGAGCAGGCCGAGCCAGATGCCCAGGGTGTGCAGGCCGGCGGCGTAGCCGAGCGTCCAGGCGGCGGGCAGGCCGACCAGCCAGTAGCCGATGAGGGTGATCCGGAAGCCGCTCCTGGTGTCGTCGAGGCCGCGGAGCAGGCCGACGCCGATGTTCTGCGCGCAGTCGAAGAACTGTAGGACGGCGATGACGAACAGGAGTTGGGTGGCGAGGGCGACGGCGTCCCGGTCGCCGGCCGCGGCCGGGTCGAAGAACGCGCGCAGGACCAGGTCCGGCAGCGCGAGGTAGATCACCGCGACCACCGCCATGACCGCGGCGGCGCAGGCCAGGGCGGTGTTCTTCAGGCGCCGGGCGGTGTCGGTGCGGCCCAGGGCGAGTTCCCGGCTGACGTTGATGGACGCGGCGTGGGAGAGCCCGACGGCGACCTGGAAGACGATGTAGACGAGCTGGTTGACGGCGGTGTGCGCGGCGAGCGCGGCGCTGCCGAAGCTGCCGGCCATCAGGGCGGTGACGGAGAAGAAGCCGGCCTCGGAGCCGTAGGTGGCGGCGATCGGGATGCCCAGGCCGGCCAGGGTGCGCACGGTGGCGGCGTCGGCCTTGGTGATGTCGAGGCCGAGCCGCGGGGCGAGGACCGCGTCCCGCCGGGCGGCGGTGTACAGGGCCAGGAACGACAGCAGGTGGACGACGGAGGTGGCGACGCCGATACCGGGCAGGCCGAGCTTGGGCAGGCCCCATGTGCCGTGGACCAGAGCCCAGTTGAGGCCGGCGTTGAGGGCCACCGAGGCGAGGGTGATGCGGAGCAGTGCCTGGGGGCGGCGCATGCCGACGGTGAACTGGCGGATCGTCTGGAACCACAGGCAGGGCAGCAGTCCGGGTGCGAGCGCGGCGAGCATCGGCCGGACCCGGTCGGCGATCGCGGCGTCCTGACCGAACCAGGTGAGCGCCTGGCCGATGAGGACCATCAGGACCGCGCCGACCAGTCCGGCGAGGGTGGCGACGGCCATGCCGGCCCGGACGGTGTCCCGGACACCGGCCACGTCGGCGGCCGTGCCGCGCCCGGCGTCGTCCTCCTCGCGGGCCGCGGCGGCGGCGATCCGGTTGCCGACGGAGGTGACCAGGCCGACGCCCATGGTGCGCAGCTGGTTGAAGAGGACGAGGGCGAGTCCGCCGGCGGCCAGGTCCGCGGTGCCGAGGAAGCCCATCATCACCGTGTCGGTGGTGGTCAGGGCCACCTGGGCGAGCTGGGTGAGGACGAGCGGTACGGCCAGGGCGGCCAGCGCCCGGCTGTCGCGGAGGAGGGTGGTCAACTGCGTGGCGGACATGAGGGGCATGGGCCGTCAATTCCTGCGGAGTTTGCCGAGGCGTTCGTCGATCTCCCGCTCGACGTCGGGGGCGAGGAGGCCGCGGGCGGCCAGCCATGCGTCGTCGAAGACGGTGTCCAGGTATTTCTCCCCACCGTCGTTGATCAGGGCGACCATGGTCGTCCCGGGCGGCAGCGAGGGGAGTCGGGTCAGCGCCTCGTGCACCACGCCGCCCGCGGAGCCGCCGATGAGCAGGCCGGTGCGGGCCACCGCTCGGGCGGTGGCGAAGGCTTCGACGTCGCCGACCTTGACGCCCTCGTCGATGAGCGAGAAGTCCACCAGGGCGCCGATCTCCGCGCCTTCGGGGGTGCCGGTGCCGGACTGGTAGTAGTCGTGGGCGGGTCCGCCGAAGGCGATGGAGCCCTTGGGTTCCACGCCGATGGTGGTGATGTCCGGTATGAGGGTGCGGAGTTCGCGGGTGGTGCCGCAGAGTGCGCCGCCGGTGCCGACGGCCGCGATGAGCAGGTCGATCCGGCCGTCGAGCGCCTGGTGCAGCTCGTGGGCGACGGGGAAGTAGCCGACGCCGTTGCTGGGGTTGTTGTGCTGTTCGGTGAAGTGGGTGTTGTCCTGTCCGCGGGCCAGTTCCTCGGCCCGTTCCTCGCGGGCGGCGGTGGCCAGCTCTTCGGTGTCGTCGTCGCTGACGTAGACGAGTTCGGTGCCCAGGGCGCGCATGGCGCGGAGCTTGTCGGCGCAGGCGTGGTGGTCGACGACGGCGGTGAAGGTGTAGCCGCGTTCGGCGGCGACGACGGCGAGGCCGAGACCGGTGTTGCCGGAGGTGGACTCGACGATCCGGCCGCCGGGGCGGAGTTCGCCGCGGGCCTCGGCGTCCAGGACCATCTGCCGGGCCATCCGGATCTTGGCGGAGCCGGTGGGGTTGAACATCTCCAGTTTGAGCAGCAGCCGGCTGCCGTTCTCGGTGCGGCACAGTTCGAGGAGCGGGGTGTGGCCGATGAGTTCGGACACGCGGGAGACCACGGCGGGGCGGTGCAGTGCCTCGTTCACGGGCGGGACTCCTGGGGCGGGTGGCCGGTCGGGTCAGGGGGCGGGGTGGCGGTCCAGCCGCCAGCGCGGGCGCCCGTCCGTGCGGTCGAGGACGACCTTGGGGGGCAACGGCAGTTCGTGGAAGGGGGATTCGTTGGAGTCCATCTGGTAGCCGGCCGTGTTGGGGTAGACCAGCAGGTCACCCGGTGTGGGCCGGCGAGGGAAGGGGATCTTGCGCCAGGTGAGCAGGTCCGCGTCCAGGCAGGTCGCCCCGCCGACGCAGGCAGGGTAGGCGGGGGATGCCGCGTCGCCGGTCGCCCGGCCGTCCGGGCCGACCAGGACCGGCTGCGGCAGGTACTCGCTGTTGAACCACTGTTCGGACAGGCTCAGGCTGGTGCCGTCCACGGTCACGATGCCGTATCCGGCGCGGTCCTTGACGCCCTGGACGCGGAAGACGGAGGCGCCGGCGCGGTCCAGCAGCGCGCGCCCGGGTTCCAGGAGCAGGACGGTGCCGGTGTCCCGCAGTCGGTCGGCGAGGGTGTGGGGTCCGTCGCCGGTGGTGGTGAGGACGGCGCGCAGCGCGTCGGCCCCGGCGACCGGTGAGTGGTACGGGTAGAAGTCGGCGGTGTCGAAGGTCTTGTCCGCGTGGTAGTGACCCGGCTGCTGGGCGGCGAGGAAGGCGTACCAGTCGGCGGGGGCGCAGTAGTCGACGGCGAAGCCGCCGCCGATGCTGATGCGGTCGGCCTGGAGGCCCATGGTGCGGGCGGCCAGGCAGCGGTCGATGAGGTGGGCGGCGAGCGCGGCGCGCGGCTGTACGGCGTAGCCGGCGAGGTGGAAGCTGAAGCCCTCCATCCGGATCGCGTCGCCGGCCTCGACGCAGCGGGCGAGGGCGGTGTCCAGTTCGGCGCCGGTCATGCCGAACCGGCTGCCGGCCTGCGCCGGAGGCAGCAGCCGCAGCAGGATGCGGGGCGCGCGGGGGGCGCCGTGCGGGGCACGGTGCAGAAGCCGGGCCAGTTCGTCGAGGGAGTCGACGGCGATCAGGCACGCCTGGAGCGCCGCGACCCGCAGCAGGTCGTCGCTCTTGGCGGGGCCGGTGACCACGATCCGTTCGCCGCGGACACCGTTGCCGAGCGCCTCGCGCAGTTCGCCGAGGCTGGCGACGTCGACGCCGATGCCGGTGGCGGCGCAGCGTTCGATCCAGACGGCGGCCTTGTTGGCCTTCTTGGCGTAGTGGATCCGGCCGTCCACGCCGGCCTCGGCCAGTGCCGTGCGGAAGGCGGCGGCGTTGGCGTCGAAGCGGTCGGGGAGCAGGAAGTGGAAGGGCCCGCCGAAGGCGTACGACAGTTCGGGCAGCAGTCCGCTGTCGAGGACGGCGTCGGTGGCGGGGTCCGGGAGCGCGGGCAGGGACGGGGTGCGGACCTCGGTCACTGCCACAGCGGCACCTGGGTTCCCCGGCCCTGGGCGAGGGCGAGTTGGGCGAACCGGTGGCCGAGGGCGATGTCGGTGACGACCAGTCCGCTGTTGTAGCCGAAGATCCGCTCGTCCGGGGTGCGGCGGCCGTCCGCGGCACCGGCGACGATCTGCGGCAACTCGGCGTCCACGGGCGGGAAGTGGCCGTCGGCGTCGGCCATGTCGGTTCCGGTGACCCGCATCTGGGCCTCGCTGGTGGCGATCACCCGGTCGGCGCGGTGCAGGGTCGAGGGGGCGAGGCCGTGCCCGACGAGGACGGCCAGCGCGCCCGGGGCGAGCCAGTCGGCCTCGACGGCGGCGCGGGTGTGGCCGCCCGCGGTGGCGACGATGACGTCGGCGTCGGTGGCGGCCGCCCGCAGGTCGGTGACGCGTTCCAGTGTGCGGTCGGGGAAGTGGCGGTGCAGTTCCGCGCGGACCGCGGCGATGCCGTCCGGGTGGGTGCCCGCCAGGAGCAGCCGGTCCAGGTCCGGGAGCGTGGTCAGCAGGAACGGCAGGGCCAGCCGGCCCTGGGTGCCGGTGCCGATGACGAGGGCGGTGCGGGCTCCGGGCCGGGCGCAGGAGCGGGCCAGCAGGGCGGAGACGGCCGGGGTGCGCAGGGCGCCGATGCGGCCGCAGTCCATCATGGCGAGGGGCAGTCCGGTGACATCGTCGTAGAGGGTCAGCGCGGTGTAGTAGTGCTGGTCCCCACGGTCCTTGTCGAGGCCGTGCTTGTAGGAGGTCTTGACGGCGACGACGTCGCGGGAGCCGTCCCGGCCGAGCATCGCGTAGGCGACGGAGTGCCCGTCGGCGGGCTTGACGGTGAGTTTGCGGGGGTTGTCGGACCGGCCGGCGGCCAGGGTGCGGTACGCCTGCTCGACGGTGTCGACGACGTCGGTGAGGGCGATGTCGATACCGGCGAGGTCACTGGTGGACAGGGCGCACAGGGTGCGGCCGGGTGTGTCCCCGACGGGGGTGCGGCGGTCGGTCACGAGGTCCTCCAGGGCGGGCTGTCGGTCTCGTCTGCGGTGTGCGCCTCGATGGCCTCCTGCCCGTAGCCGTGCTCGGTGGCCTCGGCGGGCGGGCGGGTGCGGCGGCCGGGGACGCGTACGGAGGCGCGCTTGAGCCAGCGGTCGGTGCCGTCGTAGCGGGCCTGGAAGGGAACCCGGCCGTGGACGACGAGGTCGTTGTCGACGACCAGGACCTCGCCGGGTTCCAGGGTGACCGCGGTGGAGACGGCGGCGAGTTGGTCCGACAGGCGGCGGTAGGCGGCCCGGTATGCGGGGGTGGCCTCGTCGAGGGGGGTGTAGGCGGGGTCGAAGCGGAGGGTGGGGCCGTCCGCGGACTGCCAGATGGTGGGGACCTTCGGCGGGCGGCCGTCGAAGCCCCGGGCCTCGGTGTAGGCGTCGTCGGGGAGGATCGGGACCTCGGGGCGGGAGAGGGTGGCCAGGTCCGCGTCGCCGAGCCGGACCTTGCGGATGCTGGCGGCGGTGGTGGCGATGGCGTCGTGGTTGCGCAGGCAGCCGAGCATCAGCAGGTGGGCGCGGCCGGGGTGGAAGGCGTCCTCGGTGTGCGGGCTGAGCAGGACGCTGCTGCTGGCGCCGGTCTGGGCCTGTTCGTGGCCGGGCGAGGGGACGATGTCGTGCACGAAGCGGCCGTCCTGCTGGCCTTCCCAGGCGATCGGGTTGCCCATGACGGTGGCGAGCAGCAGCAGCACGATCTCGTGGCGGGCGGCGCGGGCGGCGCGGTCGCCGGCGGTGGCCCAACTGCCGGGCGTGGGGCCGATTCCGGTGTCGTCGACGGGCAGGCCGCGCAGGACGAACAGGCCGTCGTCGGTGTCGACGGGGCGGCAGGCGTGGCGGATCGACGCGCTGAGCGCGGTGGCCGTTTTCGCCACTTTCGCCGCTTTCGCCACGGCGGCGGGCAGGTGGGGCGGGGTGGCGGCGGTACCGACGGCGGTGAGGATCTCCTCGGCCGCGCGGCCCAGTTCGGTCAGCGATGCGTCGTCGAGCAGGCGTACGGGGGCGGCTCCCGTGCTCATGGCGAGGCCATCCGTTCCGTTGGAGGCGGAGGTGCACCCCGACTCGACGTCTCGACACGGGAGTTGGGCCCGATGGGGAGGCCGGTCGCGGTGAGCGGGTGCCGCCGAAATTACACAGGGAAGTTGGGTTAGGCAAACCTTAGTTCGTAATAGTCGTGAGGCTGCGCGAGCCCTTGCGCAAGTACCCGAGATTAGGGTAGGCAAACCTTAGTCAATGTGGGTCCGCCGTACGGGGATCCGCCTCCGGCACCGCTGGAACGAGGGCGCGATGGTGAACCTGAACAGGCGTCAACTGCTCTGGGCCGGCGGCGGCATGGGCGCGGCCGCGCTCCTGGCCGCCTGTGGTGGCGGGACGGGCGCGGCCCCCGACGGCGGCGGGCCCGACGGCCCGCCCCGCAAGGGCGGCACCCTCCGCATCGGCGCCCTCGGCCGGGCCTCGGCCCTCACCCGCGACCCGCACGGCACCCAGGGCAACGAGAGCGACTACCTCATCATCGCGCTGGTCTACGACACCCTCACCACGCCCGGCCTCAAGGACAACACCGTGGGCCGGCTGGCGACGTCCTGGCGCTCTTCCAAGGACCTCAAGACCTGGCGGTTCACGCTCGCCAAGGGCGCGACGTTCCACGACGGCACGCCCGTCACCGCCGACGACGCCGTCTGGTCGCTGCGCCGGCTGCGCAACACCCCGGCCGGCGCCGCCCGCCTCCCCGGCGTCCAGGCACCCCGCATCACCGCCGACGGCAAGGACACCGTCGTCCTCGTCTCCGACCACCCCAACGCCGAACTGCCGCTGCTCACCCGCCTGACCACCTTCGTCCTCAAGAAGGACACCCCCGAGAAGGACCTGGCCAAGGCCCCCGGCACCGGCCCGTTCACGCTCGACTGGTACCGCGGCGGCAACGCCCGCCTGGTCCGCAACCCCCACTGGCACGGCGGTGACGTCCACCTCGACGCCATCGAAGTCACCATGTTCGAGAGCCCGCAGGCCATGGCCAACGCCATGCTCGCCGGGCAGCTCGACGTCGCCTCCAACGCCGGTGCGGTGGCCGCCCGCACCGCCGCCGGCCGGCAGGACATCCAGGTCGTCCGCCGCCCCAACGACATGGCGATGCCGATCGTGATGCGCACCGCCGACGGCCCGTTCGCCGACCCGAAGGTCCGCGAGGCGGTCAGGCTGATCGTCGACCGCGAAGCCATGGTCAAGCAGGTGCTCTCCGGCTACGGCACCGTCGCCAACGACGTCCTCGGCACCGGCGACCCCGACTACGCCGAGGACATCCCGCAGCGCCACCGCGACCTCGCGCGGGCCAGGCAACTCCTGCACGAGGCGCACTTCGACCTGTCGAGGACCTACGAGCTGGTCACCACCGAGGACATGGCCGGACTCGCCGAATCCGCCACCCTCTTCGCCGCCCAGGCCCGCGAGGCCGGCCTCGCGATCAAGGTCACCCGGCAGGAGTCCGGGACCTTCTACGCCAGGACCTGGCTCAAGGGCGACCTCTACACCACCTACTGGGGCACCAACGACTCGGTGGTCTTCTTCGCCTCCAAGACCATGACCACCGGCGCCGGACAGAACGAGGCCGACTGGTCCGACCCGCGGTTCGACGCCGCGTGCAGCAAGGTCCTGGGCACCGCCGACGCCGCACAACGCGGCCACGCCCTGCGCGACCTCCAGCAGATCGAGCACGACCGGTCGGGCTACCTCCTGTGGGGCATGGCCGACGGCATCGACCTGGCGGCCCGCAAGGTCCGCAACCTGCCCAAGCTCCCCGGCTACGGGCGGGTGCAACTGGAACACGTCTGGCTGGCGCAGTGAGCGCCCCGCCCGGCGGCCCCATCGCCCGGCCCACCACTCGGCCCACCACTCGGCCCGACACCCGGACCGACACCCGACCCGACACTCCCTGGAGCACCGGCGCCGGGCGGACCGCCGCCCGGACCGCCGCCCGGATCGGCGCACTGCTCGCGAAGCGGATGCTGATGCTCGCCGTCCTGCTGGCCGTGGTGTTCGCCGCCGTACAACTGCTGCCCGGCGACGCCGCATCGGCCACCTCCGAGCGCGGCGAAGGCGCCGCCGGGGTCGCCGCCCGCCGCCATCTGCTGGGCCTGGACCGGCCGGTGTGGGAGCGCTTCCAGGACTGGATGACCGGGCTGCCCACCGGCAACCTGGGCACCTCCGCCCGCGGGGAGAAGGTGACCGACCTGCTCGCCGCGCCCTTCCCCAACACCCTGCTGCTGGGTGGCACCGCCTTCGTTCTGACGATGGTCGCGGCACTGGCGCTCGGCTGCTGGGCGGCGGCCCGGCCCGGAGGACGGCTGGACCGGGCGATCGGACTCGGCTCCACCGCCACCTTCGCACTGCCCGAATTCATCGTCGCCGTCGGCCTGTTGCTCGTGCTGTCCCTGTGGACGGGCTGGCTGCCCGCGGTCACCCTCACCGGCGGAGACGGCTCCCCCGCCGACTGGACGATGCTGGTGATGCCCGTACTGGCCCTGGCCGTCCCGCAGACCGGCTGGAACACCCGGATCGTGCGGGCCGCCCTGGCCGACCAGGAGCGTGCCCCGCACGTCACCGCGGCCCGCCTCGACGGCCTCCCCCGCCGCCAGGTGCTGCTACGACACGCCCTGCCGGGCGCCCTGCCCACCATCGCCACCGGCGCCGCCACCTCCACCGGCATGCTGCTGGGCGGCGCCGTCGTGGTCGAAACACTCTTCAACTACCCGGGAATCGGCACGGTGCTGGCCGGCGCCGTCGCCGACCGCGACACCCCCGTCATCGCCGGTGTGGTGGCCTGCGCCGGTGCCGCGGTCAGCCTGGTGCTGTTCCTCGCCGACCTGATCCGGTACCGCGCCCTGGGAGACCGGCCATGAACGCCACCGCCGCCCCGACCGCACCGGCCCGCGCCCGACTTCGGCGGCCCCGCGCCCTGCCGCGGGTGGCGCCCGCACTGCTGCTGACCGTCCTCGCCCTGCTCGGCCCACTGCTCGCGCCGCACGCCGCCGACCAGCCGGTCACCGCCCCGTACGCGCCGCCCGGCGACGGCGCGCCGCTCGGCGGCGACCAGTTGGGCCGGGACGTCCTCAGCCGGCTGCTGCACGGCGGCAGCGCCCTGATCGGCAGCGCCCTGATCGTCGCGCTGGTGGTCACCGCACTGGCCACCCTGCTGGGGTGCCTCGCCGCGCTCAGGCCCGCGGTGGGCCGGGAGATCGAGGCGGTCGCCGACGTCGCGATCCTCCTGCCGCCGGTCCTGGGCATCATGCTGCTGTCACTGGCCTGGCCGGGCGGCGGACGGCCCTCGGTGACGGTCGCGGCGATCGCCCTCGGTACGCCGTACGCGGTGCGGATCGTCGCCAGCGCCGCCGCGCCGCTCGCCGCCGCCGGCTTCGTCGAGGCGGCCGCCGCCGGTGGCGAGGGCCTGTGCCACCTGGCGCTGCGGGAGATCCTGCCCAATCTGCGGGCCACCGTCCTGGCCCTGTTCGGGCTGCGCTTCGTCGAGGCGGTGTACGTCATCTCGATGGCCGGATTCCTCCAGCTCGGGCCCCAACCACCCACCGCGGACTGGGCGTTGATGATCCGCGAGAACGCCTCCGGCATCCTGCTCAACCCCTGGGCGGTGGTCGCCCCGGCCCTCGCCATCGGCCTGCTGGCCATCAGCGTGAACCTGGCCGCGGACACGGTGGCACCGACGGCCGGACGCCGGACGGTGAGCGGACGCCGGGCGGTGAGCGGACGCTGAGCGGGGGGCGGACGCTGAGCGGGGGGTGGGGCGGGCTCCGTGACGCGGCGGGCGGCGGGCGTACGACTCTGCCGTGCGCGCGCACCACGGTCCGCTTTATCTCCGTCCTCGTACCCGTACTCGTACTCGTCTGCGTCCGCGCCCTCGTCCTAGCCCTTGTCCCCATCCCGGACCTTGCCCTCGTCTTCATCCTCATCCTCATCCTCATCCTCATCCGTAGGACTCCAGCAGAGGAACGCAGCCCGGTCATGACCGATGAACAGTCCGCTCCGCCACCCCTGGTCCGCGTCACCGATCTGGAGATACGCCTCGCCGACGGTCCCGTACTGCTCGCCAGCGCCCGACTCACCCTGCGGCCCGGCCGGATCACCGCGCTGACCGGCCCCTCCGGCTCCGGCAAGACCACCCTCCTCCGCGCGCTGCTCGGCGAACTGCCCGACGGCGCCGAGGTCACCACCGGCACGGTCGAGGTCCTCGGGCAGGACGTCCTGGCCCTCCCCCCGTCCCCCCTACGGGAGTTGCGCCGGCACCGCCTCGGCTACGTCGGCCAGGACCCCGGCTCGGCGCTCACCCCCCGGATGCGGGTCCGACGCCTGGTCGCCGAGGTCGCCGCCGACCCCAGCCCCGCAGCCGTACGGGACCTGCTCGCCGCCTGCCGGCTGCCCATCGATGACGGTCTGCCCGACCGTCGCCCGGGTGCGCTTTCGGGCGGCCAGCAGCGCCGGGTCGCCCTCGCCCGGGCGCTCGCCCGCCAGCCCGACGTCCTGCTCCTGGACGAACCCACCGCGGGCCTCGACCCCGCCCTCCGCGACGAGATCGGCGCACTGCTGCGCGACCTCGCCGATCAGCACCACCTGGCCATCGCCCTCGCCTGTCACGATCTCGAACTGGTTCACCGGTACGCGGATGACGTCGTCAACCTGACCGCACCGGCTCCCGCAGCCACCGCCGGCGACGCCGACCGAGCCCCCGCGGACGGCCAGACACCCGAACACGGCCAAGGCCGACAGGAGTTGAGGCAGACACCGGAGCCCCCGCCCGTCACGGAGGCAGCGCCGGCGACCGCCGCCGGGAACCCGTCCCGCACCCGGCCGCGGCCCCCCGGCCCCCCGGTACGTCTGCCCGCCGCCACCGGCCTGGGCGCGCGCCGCCTCCACGTCACCTACCGACGGCGGGGCGCCAGCCATCACGCTCTCACCGACGTCGACTTCCTGGCCGCGCCGGGAAGTTCGGCGGGGGTCTGCGGTCCCTCCGGCTCCGGCAAGACCACCCTGCTGCGTGTCCTGGCCGGGCTCCAGCACCCGGATGCGGGGGCCCTCACCTTCGACGGGCGAACGCTGCCGGTGCTCGTCCGCAAACGGCCACGCGAGGACCGCCGCCGCATCCAGTTGGTACCGCAGAACCCGCTCGGCGCCCTCAACCCCGCCCACACCATCGGCGCCACACTGGCCCGCCCGCTGCGGCTGCACCGCCGGGCCGCCCGAGGCGCGGTCACCGGCCGGGTCACCGACCTCCTCGGCCAGGTCGGACTGCCTGCTGCATTCGCCGGCCGCTATCCGCACGAACTCTCCGGCGGCCAACGCCAACGGGTCGCCATCGCCCGCGCCCTGGCCTCCGAACCGGACGTGCTGCTGTGCGACGAGATCACCTCGGCCCTCGACCCGGACACCGCCGTGGCGGTCATGGACCTGCTGACCACGATCAGGACGGACCGCGGCCTGACGCTCGTCGTCGTCAGCCATGACGCACCGCTCGTCGCCGCGTACACCGACACCGTGCACACCCTGGAGGCCGGGCGGCTGATCTCGACCGGCCCGTCCGCGAACGTCGGGGAGCACCCGCCGGTGGCCCGCGCAACAGCTCACTGAGGGTGCTCGGCGACGATCGACGACACCCGATGGCGTCCGTGGCGTCCGTGGCGTCCGGCAGGGCCATACCCAGGGCCTGGCTCCTGGCCTGACCTGGCATGGCGTGATTTGGCGTGGTCTGGTGTGGTCCTGGCGTGGCGCCGATCGGGCGTGATCCGGTGTGGTCTGGTCCGGCCCGGGGGTCCGCCTCACCCCCCGACGCCGATCAACGCCATCGTGATGTTGTCCGGGGCGCCCGCCTCGATGGCCGCCTTCCACAGCTCGAAGGCGGCCCGCCCGCCGTCGTGCACCCGTAGCACCGCGGCGATCTCCTCCTCCAGGACCGGATCGGTCAGCCCGTCCGTGCACACCACGTACCGCCGCTCCCGCGCGAGCGGCACGCTCCGCACATGCGGGGTGATCGCGTTGAACCGGGCCGCGCCGCCGATCGCCTGGGTCACCAGTGACGTGGTCCGCTGTCCCGCCTGCAACGGCGGGCTGTCGTCCACGCTCACCTGGCGCAACCCGGCCCCGTCCGACTCCAGGACCCGGCTGTCGCCGACGTTGAAGACCAGCAGTTCATCGGGCAGGACGACGGTGCCGGCCACCGTCGTGCCCATCGCGGTCAACGCCCGATCGCGGTCGGCGGCGGCGTACACCGCCCGGTTGCACCGCGTCAGGGCCTCCCGCACCGCCTCCTCACCGTCCAGTGACGGCCCCAGCGCCGCCAGGTGCGCCACGGTCAGCGCGCTCGCCACTTCACCGCCCGGCTGTCCGCCGATACCGTCGGCGACCGCCACCACCAAGGGGCTGCCCAACGGGAACACCAGCGTCTGCGGGGTCTCGGTCACCGTGCCGCACAGCGTCCACGGCCCGACGACCAGACTGTCCTCGTTGTGCTCCCGGATCAGACCGGTGTGGCTGAGCGCCGTCACCGTGATGTACCGCGTAGCCGTGTCCATGGCCGTCGCTCCCTCGCGGTCGCTCCCCCGCCGGGTCCGCCACGACGTCTCCCGTCTCGCCCCTGGCCCACGGGCTCACCCGGCCCCCGCCCGACCGCTCAACGTGTGCCGCTGCATCAGCCGGGAGACGTCCTTGGCGGTGATGATCCCCACCAGATGCCCCCCGTCCACGACCAGGATCCGCATGCCTGTCCGCAGGGACGGCTTCTCCAACGCCTCGGTCAGCAGATCGTCCGGCGCCGCCACCGCGCACTGGGACAGCGGTGTCGCCACGTCCCGTATGCGGAGTTCCGCCCGCTGGGCGACCGGTATCGCCACGAGCCTGCGAAGGTGCACGATGCCGCTCGGCCGGCCCTCGAAGTCCAACAGCGGGACGGCGGAGTGCCCGGTGTGCACCGCCACCTCGTCGATGAAGCGCTGGACGGTCAGCCAGTCCGCGCCGGTCACCACGGGACTGGACATGGCATCGGCCGCCCGCACCCCGCGCAGCGCCGTCTGCAGCGTCGCGCGCCGCCGCTCCGCCCCGGCGACGACCGAGATGAACAGCCCGATGAACCCCAGCCACAGCCCGCTCGGCACCCCGCGCAGTACGGAGATCCAGCCGACGGCCACCAGCAGTCCGCCGATCACCTGCCCGCCCCGGGACGCCACCAGATCCGCGCGGTCCCGGTCCCCGGTGCGCCACCACAGGAGCGCCTGCACCACCCGGCCGCCGTCCAGGGGGACGGCCGGCAGCAGGTTGAACACGCCCAGGAACACATTGGCCCAGCCCAACCACACCAGGACGATCGAGGGCACCGCCCACAACGACAGCGCGTTCAACCCGAACCCGGCCCCCAGCGCGACACCCCCGATGAGCAGACTGGTCAGCGGACCGCTGACGGCGACCGCGAAGGCCGCGGCCGCGGTTTGCGGCCGTCCCATCCGCGTCATCCCGCCCAGCGCCCACAGGGTCACGTCCTCGACGGAGATCTGCTTCCGCCGCGCGATCGCGGCGTGCGCCGTCTCGTGCAGCAGCAGACTGCCGGTGAGCAGCGCGGCGCCGACGACCCCGGCGAGGGCGTAGACGATGGCGGAACGCCCCGGGGCGATCACGGGCAGCGTCTGCCGCCCGAGGCCGTACGCGAACAGCGCCACCAGCAGCGGCACGCTCCAGTGCATGCGCAGCGGCACCCCGACCACTTGTCCGATCCGGACCGAGCCGTTCATCAGCGTCTCCCGCCGGCCCGGGCGGTGGTTCCTCCGGGCGGGGCTTCCCGCCCCGCACTCCGCGGACCGCCCGGCAGGGCATTCACCCTCATTGTCACTCGCCACCCCGTCCCCGTCGGCTGCCACCACCACCGGCCCTGGCCCACCCCCCGTACTGACCTGCCCCGCACCTGCCTGTCGCACTGCCCCGCCCCTCTCTGCCTGCCTTTCTGCCGGTCCGTTCGCCTGCCTGCCGGCCTGCCTGCCGCACTAACCTGGAAGTGCGGACGCCATCGGGTGCGGCCGCCAGCAAGCACGGCGCACCGCCCTGGACACGGGAGGAGAGAGCCATGGGACGCAGCCACCACTTCCACCTCGATCAGGGCGGCCACTCGATCACCGTGAACATCGGACCGGGACGGGACGGCGAGATAGAACTCCTGGTCAACGGCAAGGTCGTCGCGTACCAGAAGGAACACGACACCGGCCTGAACCTCCTCACCGGCGAACTTCCCGACGACCCCGTCCGGCTCTTCCGCGTCCGCGTCCGAGAGCCACGGCTCGTCCCCACCGCGCCCCGCTGCACGCTGGAACTGGACGGAGTGGAACGCCCCATGCCCGAACGCCACCTCGTCTGAGCCACCGCCGCGACACCGCCGCCTTCACGATCCGTCGCCGCCCGTCACCCCGTTCCTTCACCCCCTCAGTGACAGATGCGCGGCCGCCTCATCGCCTTCCTCCTCGCACCCGGCCCTGCCCCTCCTCCCCACTCGCCCACTCACTCGTTCCTGCACTCGCTCGGCCTTGTGCTCACTCGGCCTTGCGCTCCACCTTGTGCGCTCCTACTTGGTGGTCTTGCGCTCCGCTTCCACCAGTTCCTTGAACTGCTGGAGATCGCTGCGGACACCACGCTCGATCGCGACCGCCTGCGCGAACCCCTGCGGCCCGCCGAAGGTCTCCTTGATCGTGCCCGGGTCGTACTCGAACCGGGCCTGGAGCCGGGTGTGCTCACGGTCGATGGGCAGCAGCGAGAACGTCCCCGCCAGATCGGGGCCGCTCGTGGTCTGCCACGTCATCACCTTCTCCATCTCCCGGTCGACGATCTCGACCTGGAACTCCTGCTCCCTGCCACCTGCGTCGATATCCAGGTGCGCCCGTCGCTCGCCCGCCGACCGGGCTTCCCGGACGCCGTTCAGGAACCGTGGATAGGTCTCCGCACGATGGAGGCAATCCCAGGCGTTTTCGAGGGGAACGCTGATGTCGATGTGTTCTTCGAGAGTGCTCATCGGACACCTCACACCTTCCTGCACGACCCCCACTACGTCTCCAGGGTCCTCCGCCCGGCGGCCCGAAGCGACCCGAGTGCCCCGGCCTCCCCGCGCCCGCCCCACCCACCCCCACCCGGTCCAGACGCCCAGTACAGCGCGGCGCGGGGGTGCGTGCGTGCCTGAGGGTGTCGCCCAGCGTCAGCCGGGGAGTGTCGCCCCGCAGACGGGAGGGTGCCGACCGGGCTTATACGGGCTCGGGAGCCGGTCCGCACGGTGCGATCGCGAGGATTGCCACGTCGTCCTGGAGGACGCGGGTGTGGCGGGGTAGGTCGGCGTTGAGGAAGTCGATGACGTCGGCCGGTCCGGGCGCGGGCCGGCCACCGAACCGTTGGCCGAGCCGGTCCAGCAGCGGATAGAACGCGCCCGTGTGATCACGGGCCTCGATCAGTCCGTCCGTGCAGAGCAGCAGCACATCACCGTGGGCGAAGCGGTGCGTGTACGAGACCGGGGGGTCGGCGGCCAGCCCGCCCAGCCCGAGCGGAAGCGCGGGCGGCCCGGTGAGGGCGGTCACCTCTCCGTCCGAGATCAGCACCGGTTCGATGTGCCCGTGGTTGATGATCGTCACCTGGTGGGCCTCGGCGTCGTACTCGATCAGGGCCGCGGTCACGAACAGTTCGTCGTCGGGGATCTCTGCCGCCTCGTGGGCCAGCCGCCGTTCCATCCGGGAGGCCACCGTCAGCAGGTCCCCGGGATCGTAGACCGCCTCGCGGAAGCTGCCGAGGATGTCGGCGACGGTACGGACCGCCTGCAACCCCTTCCCCCGGACGTCGCCGATGATGGCCCGCTCACCGGCCTGCGTGGCACGGATGTCGTAGAGATCGCCGCCCACCATGGTGCCGATCTCTCCCGACCGGTAGAGACCGGCCGCCAGTACCCTGCCGACCCGGTGCGGCACCGGCCGGAGCAAAGTCCGCATCAGCGCCTCGGCCACCGAGTTCACGCGCACCAGGTGCCGCTGCTGACGCTGCCTGTATCCGGCCAGCGCCACGCCCATGATCCCTACGACGATGGTGGAGATATACGTCGCGACATAGTGGTTCCCCCATAACTGATGGATGTTGTGGCCCGTGCAGCACGGCGTGCCCGCGAGTACGCCCTCCAGGCCGACGGCGAAGACGGTCACGACGGCGACGCCGATCGGGCCGTGGGTGAAGGCGGCGAGCACCGGAACGGCGATCAGCAGGGAACTCACCGCCCACTGGGTGGGCGTGACGAACTCCAACAGCAGCACGACCAGGACGTAGAGTCCGGGCAGCCAGCGCATCCACGGGGGGACCATCGGCGCCTCGAACCCGTTGCTGTCCACGAGTCCGGAGAGCCGCTGGCCCGGGTGGCCTTGGCCCGACGACCTCACGGCGGCGGCTCCCGCCGTGCCGCCGGGACCGGACCCACCAACGCCGTCACCCTCGTCCTCAGCGTCACCGCTCAACGACCCACTCACGCGACCTGTTCACACGGACTCCCGCCACGGACTCCTGTCACGACCGTGCTCAACGCCCACAGCCTGACGCGCCCGGACAGCCAACCCGACGATTACGCCATCGGCGGCATGTCACCTCCCGTCAGCCGGCGCCCGCACGCCGGCTCTCTCGGGTATCTGATCCGATCCGTCGATGCCCCGGGGCGTGCTCCACGAGTCGGCCGGAGCGGCCGGCGGCCCCGCCCACCGCCGCGGCGGTGTCCCGCCCGTCCTGGCCCGTGGCCGTGGTGCCGACCGCACCGACCGGCGTGCTCCGCTCCTGCTCATGATGGCCCCCCTTTTCAGACAGTTGACACGTGGACGAGTCCGTCCGGCGCGGGCATCTGCCGCGTCTCGACGTATTCCACTGTCCGCGATCCGCCGCCCGGCGGCATCGACCCGTGGGTGGCAACACGACATCAACCCCAGGTTGTACGGGAGGCGCCGGCCGCATGCCTGAGGGTGACGGGCGCCGCGTTTCACTCCCCCGACCTCGGTACCTGCTGCTCGTCGACCGACTCCGCAGCTCCGTGCCTGCACAGCTCTGCGGCTCTGCAGTTCTCTGACGCTGCGGCTCTGTGCCTCTGCGGCCCGGCTACTCCTCCACTGCTCCGCCGACGCGCCGGAGGTGCTGCCGGAACGTGTACGCCGGATCGGTGGCGCGGCGCGCGAGGAAGTCGTCGAAGGCGGTCTGCCGGCGCAAGGTCTCGCCCGCGCGGATCCTGCGGGCCTGTTCGCGCTCGGTCTCCCAGATGGTGCGGGCCGTCTCCAGCACCTCCTCGGCGCGGTCCGCGGGGACGAACAACACCCCGTCGTCGTCGCCGAAGACCAGGTCACCGACGGTGACGAGATGGGGGCCGAAGCGCGCACTGACCAGGGCGTCCGGCTCCCGGTCGTCGAGCCGGACCGGACCCGGTGCGTGGCGTCCGTAACTGAACACCGGCAGACCGATCTCGACCAGCTCCGGGGTGTCCCGGTGGAGCCCCCAGATCACCACACCGGCCAGCGCCGCGGCCTGCGCTTCGAGGGTCAGCAGGTCGCCGACGCACGCCTCGTCCTGGCGGCCCCCGTTGTCGATGACCAGGACGTCGCCCGGCTCGGCGTCGGTGAACGCCTCCAGGAAGATGTCGACGCTCCCGTAGTGGCGGGCCGGAAGCGCCCGCCCGGCGACCCGGTCGCCGGGAACCACCGCGCCGACACCGGGCGGGGCGGCGCGCAGCGGTACACCGAGCCGGACGCAGGCGTCGGCCACCAGGGGCGTGGACAGCTCGGCGAAGCTCTTGAGCATGGCGTTCTCCTCGATTCGGTCCCGTCGCCGCCTCGGAGCGGTCGGCGCGGGGAGCGGTGAACGATGCCATGATCCCCGGCTGTTCCGGCCCGGACAAGCGGCTTGCCCACTACCGCTCCACCGCCCGCGAGTGGCCGGAAACCGCCTTATCGGACGACCCCGCCCTCCCTACCTTTGACCACGTGACCAGATTTGAAATCTGGTCACACATGGGGAAGGAGAGGGTGAGTGGAGCGAGCCGAACGCGGTGAGCGCATCCTGGAGGCCGCCGGGGAGCTCCTGGTCGCCTGGGGATACCGGCGGGTGACGATCGACGAGATCGCCCGTCGGGCCAAGGTCGGCAAGGGGACGGTCTATCTGCACTGGAAGACCAAAGACTCCCTGCTGCTGGCCGTCGTGCTGGTTGCCAAATCACGAAGTCAGCGGCGGCATTTGGAGCGGATGCGAGCCGATCCGCGGGAAATCCTGCCGAGCCGGACGATGCGCGGTTACTACCAGGACTTCCTGGAGGAGCCGGTACTGCGCGCCCTCTACACCGACGACGTCGATATCCTCGGCCGGCTCAACGATGCCGCCAAAAAGGAATTCGCCGAGCTGATCGCGTTCAACGACGGGGTGGTGCTGCGCTACCTCGAAGTGCTGCGGGAGCACGGTCTGGTGCGTACCGACGTCGACGTACTGCACCAGCGCTACATGCTGCTGTCCACGGCCACCGGATTCTTCATGGCCGAGGCCATGTTGGACGACCGCGCGCCGGACACTCCGGACGTACGCGCCGAACTCCTCGCCGAGACGATCCGCAGCGCGTTGGAAACACCTGCGGAGGCGTTCCCCGCACCTGACGTCGGGCCGCCGGGCCGTTCCGGGCTGCCCCGGGGAACGACCGTGGACGAGGCGCTGACGGCCGCCGCGCTCGAAATCCTCCCGTTGTACGCGCAGGTGGAGGAACACGGCGCCCGGGAGCTGCGCCGGCAGTTGCGGGACTGATATCCCCCGCGGCCCGCACCTGATCCCGATCCGTCGCGGGTCCGTTCCGGCGTTGTTTCGGAGTCACTTCGGCGTCGCTTCGGTGCCATTTCTGCTGAGACTCAGGCTCATTTCACCGCACCTCACAGGAGAGAGACATGACCGAATTAGCGGACTCCCCCTTCAGCGAGCACGTCGGCAAACACCCCGGCGAGCCGAACGTGATGGAACCGGCCCTGCTCACCGATCCGTTCACCGGCTACGCCGAGCTGCGTGAACAGGGCCCGGTGGTCCGCGGCCGGTTCGCGGACGACACCCCCGTGTGGTTCATCACCCGCTTCGAGGACGTCCGCGAGGTTCTGCGGGACCATCGGTTCGCCAACGACCCCGCCTTCGCGGCGGGAAGTGCGAGTGGTGACACGCCCACCAATCGGCTGCTGGACATCATGGGCCTGCCCGACCATTACCGGGTGTACCTCGCCAACACCATCCTCGCTATGGATGCCCCCGACCACACCCGGATCCGGCAATTGGTATCCAGGGCCTTCACCGCCCGTAAGATCACCGATCTGCGGCCCCGGGTGGAGGACATCGCGGACGACCTGTTGAGGCGGTTGCCCGAGCACGCCGAGGACGGCGTCGTCGACCTCATCAAGCATTTCGCCTATCCGCTGCCCATCACGGTCATCTGCGAACTGGTGGGAATTCCCGAGGCGGACCGGCCGCGGTGGCGGGACTGGGGCACCGCGCTCGTCTCCCTGCAACCGGATCTGCTCAGCGAAGCGTTCCCGGCGATGATCGACCACATTCACGAGCTGATCCGCGAACGGCGCGCGGCGCTCACCGACGATCTGCTCAGCGAAATGATCCGGGTCCATGACGACGACGGCAGCCGACTCAGCGACGTCGAAATGGTCACGATGGTCCTGACCCTCGTCCTCGCCGGTCATGAGACCACCGCCCATCTCATCGGCAATGGCGGTGCCGCACTCCTCACCCACCCCGACCAGTTGCACCTGCTGAAATCCGATCCGGAACTGCTCCCCCGCGCCGTGCACGAGCTGATGCGCTGGTGCGGACCGGTGCAGATGACGCAGATGCGGTACGCCACGGAGGACGTCGAGGTGGCCGGGGTGCAGGTCAAGAAGGGCGAAGCGGTCCTGGCCATGCTGGTCGCGGCGAATCACGACCCCCGCCACTTCACCGACCCCGCCCGGCTCGACCTCACCCGCCAGCCGGCGGGCCGGGCCGAGAACCACGTCGGTTTCGGCCACGGCATGCACTACTGCCTGGGCGCCAGCCTGGCCCGCCAGGAGGGCGAGGTCGCCTTCGGGAAGCTGCTCGCGCACTACCCGGACGTGTCGCTGGCGGTGGAACCGGACGCCCTCCAGCGGATCCCGATGCCGGGCAGCTGGCGGCTGGCCGCGCTGCCGATCCGGCTGCGCTGAGCCGGGCCCCGCCCCCGGGCGGCGCCTCGCGCCGATGGGGCACCGCCCGGGGTGCGTGGCGCTGCCCGGTTCTGCTGCTCGGTCGCCGGCCGTCCGCTCCAGGACCTGTCAGGCCCTGACCCACCCGGCAGGCCCCAGGGCCGCGTCCCGCCTCCCCGCTGTCCTACGCCCCGATGTGGACATGCCCCGCCCACCGGCTCGGTAGCAGGGGTGCGTTCGCCCGGAGGGCGCGTACGGCCTGGTGGAGGGCGTGGGCGGGGGTGGGTTGGGGGCTGGTGTGGAAGAGCCGGGCGGTCTCGGCGGCGGTGGTGTCCTCGACGGGCCAGAGGGTCGCCACGACCTGGCCGAAGCCGGCGAGGTGGAAGGCGCCGCCGATGTGGACGGACTCGTCGGGGAAGCGGCCGGAGCGGGCGGTGGCGCAGGCCGAGAGGTAGCAGAACTCGCCGCGGGTGAGGCGGAGTCGGGAGATCTCGGCGACGGTCAGCGGTTGGTCGTCGAGGATGAGGTGGCTGCCGTAGGGGCTGGTCGGATCGGCGACCGCGTGGCAGGCGAAGTGGATGTGGGTGCTGGCGGGCAGGGCCGCCAACAGCCGGGCGCGGGTGGCCTCCCCACCGGTGAGCAGGACCGTGCCCGGCCCATAGTGGTCGGCGGCGGCGCGGGCCTCGGTGAGGGCGCCGGCCAAGGGGGCGAAGCCGGGCGTGTGGGGCATCGCCACGACCAGGGGCGTGGGCCGGTGGGGCCGTGAGCTGCGGCGGGAGGCCGTGCGGACGGCCTCGGCGAGGGCGGCGACGGTCGGGGTGTAGGACGGCACCGCCCGGTCGAGGAGGGAGCGGCCGGCATCCGGGTCGGTGTGGTGGCCGGCGGCGTGCAGCGGGAGTTGTGCCAGGGGGCCGGTGGCGGAGAGCCAGATGCGGGGTGGGCGGGGAGAGGTCGCGGTGGTGACTGCGGTACTGGTGAGGGCAGTGGTGCGGGAGAGGTGGGTGAGGACGGGGGCCGCTGTGGTGTCCCAGAGCCACTCCAGGGTTTCGCGGAGGTACGCCTGGGCCGTGAGGCGGTCCACGAGTGCGGTGCCGGCGGTCTCGGCGGTGCGCAGCGCCTCGGCGAACCGCGCGGCACGGCGTTCCGCCTCGGCGTGCGAGAGGTCGGGCAGCGGTACGGCGGCCACTCCCCCGCTGGTGAGGATCAGCGCGTCGCAGCGCAGCGGGCTGGTGTTGACGGTCACCACCGGGCCGCCGGTGGCCGCCGGGCGCAGGGCGGCCAGCCGCGGTGGCCTGAGGAAGCCGTCCAGGCCGGGCAGCCGGCGGGCCTCGGCGACCACCGCGTCCCACTGTTCGGCCAGTTGGTGACGGCGGTCGCCCGGGTCCGCGCCGGCCGGGGCGGTGGTGAGGGCGGTGCGCAGTTCCGCGAGCCGGTCCGCGAGGGCCGGGGCGGCGTCCCGGAGTTCCTCCTCCTCACCGTGGAGTCCGAGCGTGCGGGTGAGCAGGATGCCGCGGCCCTGTTCGAGGAGTTCCAGGGCCCGCGCGGGGGCGTCGGGGCCGCCCGTCCGGAGGACCGCGGCCGCGGCGTCGGCGGCCAGCCCCCGGCCGTGCCGGTCCAGTTGGGTCTCCGATTCGCTGCCGTGCAGTTGGTGGGGCACCGCCTGGGGCAGCAGGGTGACGGCGCGGGCGTAGGCCGCGGCGGCCTCCCGGTGGCGGCCGGTGGCGGTCGCCAGCTCGGCCAGCGCGCGATGCAGGCGGATCAGTTCGCCGGGCGGTCCGGCGGCGGTCCGGGCGGCGGTGTCGGCGAAGGCGTACGCCTCCCGGATGAGCTTGGGTTCCGGCTCGTCGGACGCGGTGTGGCGTTGGCGTTCCAGCAGGGCCGCGGAGAGGTGGGAGAGCATCGCCGAGCGGAAGACGTGGCCGGGGCGGGCGGTCTCGATGGCCTCGCGCAGCAGGGAGATCGCCTCGTCGAGGGCGTCCGGGCCGGCTTCCCGACGGGCCCGTTCTCGCAGGGTGCGGGCGAGGTTGTTGAGGTAGCCGGGCCGTTGCGGGTCGTCGGGCGCGCTCACCGCCACCGCTTCGCGATGGACGGCGATCGCCTCGCGGAGCGGGGACGGTTCCGGGGGTTGTGGCCCGCCCGGCGCGGGGCGATCCTCTCCCGGGAAGTCGGCGCAGAGGTCGTAGAGCGCGTTGCCCAGGTGGCTGAGGGCGATGGCGAGGTCGGTGGGGTTGCCGCCGCGGGTCCGTCGGTCGTCGGCGGCCTGCCGGTACAGCGTGATGGCGTCGTAGAGCACGCTCGCCAACCCGGTGCGCCGGTACTGGGCGTGCAGCACCTCCGCGTGTTCGACCAGCACGCCGTCGCGGCCGGGTGCGGCGAGTGGGTGCGGTTCGCGGCGGACCAGTTGCACCGCCTCGTCCAACGCGGCCCCGTCCCCGGTGACCCGGTGGCGTTTGACCAGCAGACCGGCCAGTCGGGCCCGGTGGGACACCGCGTCCGGCGCCCCGGTGGGGGCGGCCCGTACCGCGCCGCGGCTGGCGTCGATCGCCGCGTTGAGGTCGGCCGGGGCGCCGCTGACGTCGTACCGGAGCGACAGGTGGAGGCTGAATTCGTCGAGTCGCGACGGCAGCCACTCACTGTCGGGCGGGGTGTGCCGCAGCGCTTCGCGGCCGTAGTCGACCGCCTCGTCGATGTCTCGCCGGTTGCTGGTGTGCCGGTAGTGGTCGCCGACCACGCGGGCGTGGTTGGCGACGGCGTCGGCCCAGCGTGCCCCGCCGGCCGGGATGAGCAGCAGCAGTTCCCGGCCGAGCCGGACCGCTTCGGCCAGGGTGGCGGAGTCGCCGGTGGCGCGGTAGCTCATCTGGAGGGTGACCGCGATCAGGCGCAAGGTCCGTACCCGGTCGGGAATGTGTCGGGGCGTCAGGTCGAGGAAGGGGCGGAGGGACCGCGCGTCCCGCTGTGGCTGGCCGCCGCGCGGATCGAGCCCGCGGACCACTGTGACGAAGTCCTCGGACAGCTCCTCGCGACGCCGGAGTCCGGAGAGCACCCAGCGGCGCACCTCCCGCGGCACCCGGGGGCCGCCCAGCCGGCGCCCGGAGCGCACCGCCTCCAGCACGGCGGCGGCCTCCGGCGGCACCGCGTCCGGCTCCCTGGCGTAGACGCAGGACAGCGGTTGCAGGGACGCCTCCCATTCGGCCTGGTGGGCGCCCTCGGGGCCGGCGACGTGCTGGAGCCAGCGGGCCATGCCGACGGCGTGCAACGCGGCGAGGTCCGGCCATCGCGCATCGTCCATGCTGATCACCAGCCGGGAGACCACTCCCTGCCGTTCCAGCGCCCGCAGGGGGGCTAGGTCGCCGGTGTCGCGGACGGCGGCGATGGCCTGCCGTACCGCGACGAGCAGTGCGTCCCGTGAACCGTCCCGTGAGGGATCCCGCGCCGGATCCCGTGAAAGCTCTCGCATCGCGCCCCCGTTGGCCCGAGAATGAGGTGTCTGATTCTCACCCCTGTGGTCCCGTAGGAGAACCTTCCCCGTACGGTCCCGACGGCCTCTTCAGGCAGGACAGCATAAGCCCGACCGGAAGGTCAGCCCATGGCATCGACATCACAAGCGGACGGCCGGGACGACCCCGATATGGCCGCCCTCTGCTCCCAACTCGCCGCGCTGGGCCGGGCGGTGCACGGCACGCCGCTGGCGACGGAGCTCGCGGACGGCCTGACCGCGGTGCGCGAGGGAGCGCCCGCCGCGCCGCTGCTGGCACGGCTGGGCATCGCGCCGGCCGGACAGGACCGCGACGCCTGGGGTGGCGCGGCCACCGTCGCGGGGCTGGGTTCCGGACACAGTAACGGCGAGCAGTACGCCTGCCCGGCGGGCCGGTGCGGGCGCACGGTGATCCGGGAACCGGGCGGCGAGCGGCCGCGCTGCCTGGTGCTCGGCTCGGACATGCGGCTGCTGGTGGACTGACCGATGGACCACGTCCGGTGATGCCGGTCCTAGGTGATCTGGGCCGCCAGCTCGCCCAGCGGTGGGTCGGCCGACTCGCTCTGCCCGGGCTGCTGCTGGCCGCCACCGCGCTGGGCGGAGCGGCGCTCGGGCAGCGGCATCCGTTCGATCACGCCCGTCTGCTGCACCGCGTCGCCCGCTGCGCCACGGCGTTCGCAGCCCGGCCGCCGTCGGTGCAACTCCTGCTCGTCGGGGTGGTGTTGTTGGCGGTGGCGGCGGTCGGGGTCGCGGTGGAGTCGGCGGCCGGGGTGACGCTGCGGCTCTGGCTCGGGCAGTGGCCGCGAGCCCTGCGTGGCCCGTCCCGCGTACTGGCGGCTCACCGGGAGGCTCGTTGGGAGGCCGCGCAGCGCCGGGTGGCGGAGCTCCAGGCCGCCCTGCCGGCGCCTCGGGAGCCGGCCGAGACGCGGGCGATCGACCGGGCGGCGGAGGACCGCGAGGCGATCGCCCCGGCCCGGCCGGCCCGGCCGACGTGGATGGGCGACCGGGTCGCCGGGGCCGACACCCGCGTGCTGCACCAGTACGGGCTGGACCTCGCCGCGGTCTGGCCCCGACTGTGGCTGGTACTCCCCCAGGAGGTACGGGACGAGGTCACCGCGGCCCGCCGGCGGGTCGAGGTGGCCGCCCAACTCGCCACCTGGGCCGTACCGTTCGCCGCCGTTGCGGTCGTCTGGTGGCCCGCGTTGCTGGTCGCCGCGGTGCCCGCGCTGTCCGGTTGGCGGCGCGGCCGGGCCGCGGTGGCGACCTATGCCCTGCTGCTGGAGTCTGCGGTGGACGTCCATGCGGGCGCACTCGCGGCCAAGGTGGCGGAGGGCGAGGAGTGGACCACGGAGCGGGGCGCGGCGCTCACCCGTCGGATGAAGAAGGGCAGTTGACGGTCGGCGGGAGGTCCGGCGGTGCCGTTCAGGTCGTCGCGTCCCGGCCGGGGGGTCAGGGGGTGTTGCCGAACGTCCTGAGGATCGCGGCCAGTTCCGCGTCGCCCTGGATGCTGTGCACGGGCGTCCCGTCCGGTTCGTGCTGGTCGACGACCCGCACCGGCGCCAGGACGCCCCGGCGCCAGTGGAACAGCCCGTCACTGAAGCCGCCCTGTGGCCCGCAGAGCCGCGGCAGCATGTCCTGAAGGGCCATGATCCGCAGATAGCTGTTGACGTCGATCAGCGGGTGGAGCACCAGGAGGTCCTCGCCGGGCATGGCGACCACGCAGCCGTGCGGAGTCGCCACATCGACCAGCTCCTCGGCCCGCAGGAGTTGGGTGGCGGTCCAGGCTCCGCCCTTGACTTGGTAGACGGGCCCCTGTCCCGGCTGGAACACCGTCACTTCGCAGGGCTCGCGGCGGAGGTTGTGCAGCCCCACCGACCACAGCTCGACCGGATCGGCGCCCCACCCGTGCATCTGACCGGTCCGCAGGAAGTACGTCCCCGAGGGCGTCCGTGCCCCCAGGACGGCGAGGAATCCGCCGCCGAGTTCCCGGACGACGTGGTCCCCTCGGTCCGGGAGCTGGTCCGCGCGCCGCAACCGCGGGATCAGCAACGGCCGTACCGCTTCGAGGCCGCCGGCGAACACATCGTCCCGGGACACGGGGGCGTCCGGGGCCGGAGACGGGGCGGCGGCCGGACGGGGCTTGCGTCGGAAGAGGCCCATGTCTGGAGGCTACCCGCGCGGCCAGGCCGTCCGGGGCCTCACACATCGCGCCGCCGTACGACGGTGACCGTGACGAGGGTGGAGAGCAGCGCCCAGGCGGCCAGCGCCAGCCATGACCCGGTGACCGTGGCTGGGTAACCGCCCAGTGGGGCCGTGGAGTTCGGGTTGTGCGTCAGCCGGGCCAGGGCGCTGAGCGGCAGGCAGTTGCCGATCTCCTTCAGGAGCTGGTAGTGGTCGCCGCCGAACAGCAGGGGCAGGAGGAACAGCAGCGCGACGACGCCGACGAGGGAGGCGGTGGGGTGCCGGAGGACGGCGCCGAACGCCATGCCTATGAGCGCGCAGACCGGTACGGCCAGTGCGTAGGCGAGGACCGCCCGCAGACAGCCCGGGTCGTGGAGCGAGAGGCCGACGTGGCGGGAGGCCAGCATGGCGTTGGTGGTGAAGAACGACGCCGTGGAGACCAGCGCGCCCAGGACCAGGGTGAGCGCGGTGACCACGGTCACCCTGGCCAGGATCACCGCGCGGCGGTCGGGGACCGCCGCGAAGGTGGTGCGGATCGTCCCCGTCACGTAGGCGCCGAAGACCGCCAGGGCTCCGAAGCTGGCCGCGGCCAGCGCCATCAGGTCGGCGGCGATCGCGTTGAGCCCGTGGAAGAGCGGGTCGTAGACGTACGGCGGGAAGCCGGGGACGGCGGGGTGCGGCCGGTCGATGTAGGGGAGGTCGCTGTGGACGGCGTTGATGTTGACGGTGAGGGCGGCGAGGGCGCTGAGGACCAGCAACCAGGGAGTCGAACGCAGCGAGCGCACGGTGAGCCACTCGGCGGCGAGCAGATCGGTGAACCGCGGTGCCGGGTCCTCCCGGTGCGCGGAGCAGGCGGTGGCCGGGGACGTCAGCGGGGTGCTGGTCATCGGAGCCCTCCGGTGAGGTGGTCGGCGTGGCCGGCGGTGAGGGACAGGAACACCGACTCCAGGGACGTGGTGTGCGGGGTGAGGGCGTGCAGCACGATGCTGTGGCGGTGGGCGAGTTCGCCGATCCGGGCCGCGGTCAGGCCGGTGACCTCGGCCGCCTCGGCGCTCGAAAGCCGCACCGCGGCGCCGTCCGCGGTGAGCACGGCCGTCAGCGCGGTCAGGGCGGGGGTGTGCACGGTCACCCGCGGCGCGGAGTCGAGGGCGGCGAACTCCGCCGTGCTCAGGTCGGCGAGCAGCCGGCCCTGCCCGATGACGATGAGGTGGTCGGCGGTGTGCTGCATCTCGGCCATCATGTGGCTGGAGACGAAGACCGTGCGGCCCTCGGCCGCCAGGCTGCGGAAGAAGCCGCGCACCCAGCGCACCCCTTCGGGATCCAGACCGTTCAGCGGCTCGTCGAAGAGGAGGACGGGCGGGTCGCCGAGGAGCGCGGCGGCGATGCCGAGGCGCTGTTTCATCCCCAGGGAGAAACCCCCTATGCGGCGATCGGCGGCCGGGGTCAGCCCGACCTCGTCGAGGACCTCGTCCACCCGGGCGGACGGGATGCGGTGGGTGCGGGCGAGAATCGCGAGGTGGGCCCGGGCGGTACGGCCGCCGTGCACGTCCTGGGCGTCCAGCAGGGCACCGACGTGACGGAGTCCGCGCGGGCGGGCGGCGAACGGGATGCCGTCGACGGTGACGGAGCCGCTGGTGGGGGCGTTCAGCCCGAGGATCATTCGTAGGGTGGTGGACTTGCCGGCGCCGTTCGGGCCGAGGAACCCCGTCACGCGGCCCGGTGCCACGGTGAAGGTCAGGGCGTCGACGGCGGTGGTGCCGCGGTAGCGCTTGGTCAGTCGAGTCGCTTCGATCACGACTCAACGGTGCCCGGCGCGGCGGGTAACCGGCGTCACCCCGTGGTTCGCACTTGTCGGGCCCTGGAAGTAGCCCCCTGGTATGGCGGTGGCTCCCAGGTATGACGTCCGCGGGCGCCGGTCTCGGCAGCCCGCCTCAGGCCGCCGCCGCGGGCTCGGGCGCGACATGCGGGGTGACCGCGCAGGCCGGCCGCACGGTCCGAGGCGGCTGCCCACGCAGGTCGGACAGCCGGTCCAGGAGCTGGTCGCGGACGGCCACCAGGTCGTTGATGCGGGCCTGGAGCAGGGCGAGCCGCTGCTCGAAGACCTCGATCTTGGGGGTGGGGTCGGCGCAGGTGTGCGGTCCGATCAGCTCGTCGCGCAGACAGCCGTCGAGCAATCGCAGATCGTCGGTCGTCAGGCCGGCGGCCAGCAGCAGCCGGATGTTCGCCACGACCCGCACGGCGCCCTCCCCGTAGCTGCGGTAGCCGTTGGCGGACCGCTCAGGACGGAGCAGACCCTGCTCCTCGTAGTAGCGCAGCGCCCGGGTGGTGACGCCGGTGGTACGGGCGAGTTCCCCGATACGCATGGTGCTCCCTCCTGGTGGCTGCCGTCAGGAGGGAGCGTAAACCTTGCCGTGGACGTGAAGGTCAAGCCGGGTCGCCGAGCGGGGTGAGGACGACCACCGGGATGCGCCGCCCGGCGCGGTCCTGGAAGGCGGCGAATTGCGGGTCGGCCGCGATCTGTCGGTCCCAGAGGCGGTCCCGGGTCGCTCCGGTGGCTTCCGTGGCGCGGGCCCGGAAGGCGCGCACGCCGACCTCCACGGTGACCTCGGGACGCACGGTCAGATTGCGGTACCAGGCCGGCGGTGTGGCCGCGCCCCCGTTGGAGGGGAAGACGGCGAACCGGCCGTCGGCATCGGCCAGGTAGCAGGCGGGCGTGGTGCGCGGCAGCCCGGACCGGGCTCCCGTGGTGGTCAGCAGGAGCAACGACTGCCCGGCGAGCGGACCACCGACCACGCCCCCGTTGGCGCGGAACTCCTCGATGACGCGTCGGTTGAACTCATTGCCGCCCAGGTTGTCCTGGTTGCTGTGATTGCCGTGGTTCCCCTCCGGGGTGTCCACCGTGATGCTGCTCCCGTCCACGCCGGCGCTCTCCTCCACGCTGTTCCCGTCCATGCTGTTGTGCCCGTCCATGCCGTTGCGCCGTTCGCCGTTCTTGTCGTAGTGCTGGGGCGGATTGCCCTGTTGTTCGAGGGCGTTGCCCCACTGTTCCGAGGTCCTACCGTGCTGCGACGCCACGTTCAGCATGTGGGAGGCGAGAGAGACGAGGGAGGTGAGGAAGACGAGGCAGCCGAGGCACGCGAGGCGGCCAAGGCAGCCGAGGTAGGCGAGGTGGGCGAGGTGGGCGAGGTGTCCATGAGCGACACCCTCGACCTTCACGCCGGGGTGAAGGTCAAGCCGCCCCGGCAGGCCCGCCCCCTGCCCCGTCCGCTCCCCCGTAATTGGCTGGCGGAGCCGGTCCGCCCCGTTGAGCATCACCCCATGGAGACGTACCTGACGACCCCCCGCCTGGCCCTCCGGCCGTTCACCGACACCGAGGCCGACCTCGATCTGATGGTGGAACTCGACAGCGACCCGCAGGTGATGCGGTACATCACCGGAGGCCGCCCGATGACCCGGGCCGAGATCCGCGCCGAGTCCTTCGCGCGGATGCTGCCGGGCGGCTTCTGGGCCACGCAGCTGCGCGCCACCGGCGAGTTCCTCGGCTGGCACTGCCTGCAACCGTACGACGGCGGCCCGGGGCGCTCGGCCGAGCTGGGATACCGCCTGCGCAAGGCCGCCTGGGGCCGGGGGCTCGCCACCGAAGGCGCGCTGGCCCTCATCGGGAAGGGCTTCGGCGAACTGGGCTACGACCGGATCACGGCGAACACCATGTACGTCAACGCGGCCTCCCGCCGCGTGATGGAGAAGTGCGGACTCGCCTACGCCCGCACCTACTTCGAGGAGTGGCCGTACCGGGTGGAGGGCGACGAACACGGCGATGTGGAGTACGCGCTGACCCGCGAGGAGTGGTTGACGCACCGTTAGGGGGCCGGTTCGGGCCGGTCCCCCGACGACGCGAGGCCCCCCGCCCCTATGAGCCGCGGGGTTCAGCCCGTCCAGGTGGGACGCCCGCCGAGGTAGGTGGCGGCCACCCGGACCTCCTCCCGGAACGCGGCGGCGCGGACGGTGCGCGGATCGCGGGTCAGGACCACGAGGTCGGCGCGCATCCCGGTGCGGAGCATGCCTATCTCGTCCTCCAGGTGGAGTTGCCAGGCCGGGTTGGCGGTGACCGCGCGCAGCGCCTCCTCAATGGTCAGGCGCTCGGTGGTGCCGTGGACCCGCCCGCTGGGGTGGCTCCGGCGGGTCAGGGCGGTGGCAATACTGGAGAGCGGGTCGGTCGGTGAGCAGACGCCGTCGTTGTGCAGCGAGACGCGGTGCCCCGCGTCCCACGCCGAGCGGACCGCCATCCACCGGGCGGCCACCTCCGGACCGAACAGGTCGTCCGCCAGCACGTCCCCCCACCAGCGGACGTGGTCCATGAAGAGGCTGACGGTGGCGCCCAGTTCGGCGGCACGGCGGTACTGGTCCGCAGTGACCGCGCCGCAGTGTTCCAGCCGCGGCCGCAGTCCCCGCAGCCGTTCCGGGTCGCCCGCCGCGGCCTGCGCGTACGCGGCGAGCACCGCCTCGACGGTGACGTCGCCGTGGACGTGGCAGGCCACGGGGAAGCCTTGGGCGGTGAACGCGGTGGCCAGGTCGGCGAGTTGGCGGGGGTGGTAGTTCATGGGCCCGTGGGTGCAGTGGTCGAGGCCGATGCGGAGCGTCGCGTCGTTGTCCCGGAACGGGAAGCTGGTGGCGATGCTGCCCTGCCACGGGGTGCCGTCGGCCCACAGTTTCATCCCGGAGATCCCGAACAGTTCGCGGGCGGGGGCGTGTCCGGGGAACCGGTGGTCCGGGTCCGCGGCCAGTTCCGGGGTGCTGATGAGGTACGCGCGCAGGCGCAGCGCGGCGTCCGGGCGGCCGGTGGCGGCGCGCAGTGCCGGGACCATCCGGGGTTCGGCCGCCATCTCGGTGGCGGTGGTGATCCCGGCCCGGGCATGTTCGGAGAACGCCCAGTCAAGCGCGGCACCGACCGCCGGTTCCACCGTCCGGTCACCGCCTACGACGTGCATCAGGGCCAGCACGGCGCCGCTTTCCCGGGCTTCGCCGGTCGGCTCCCCGGAGGCGTCGCGGACGAAGCGTGCGCCCGCGGGGTCCGGGGTGCCGGCCGTGATCCCGGCGACGCGCAGCGCGGCGGTGTTGCCGTAGGCGGCGTGCCCACTGTTGGCGACCACCACCAGGGGTGCCTCCGGGGACAGCCGGTCGAGCAACTCCCTGGTGGGCAGCGGCAGATCGCGTTGCAGCAGCAGGTCGAGCCCGTAGGCGGCCACCGGTGCGCCGGGGTTGGCGGCCACGGCGGCGCGGATCAGTTCGTGGACCTCGCGTCCGCCGGGCACCGTGAAGGGGCGGACGTCCAGGGCGGGCGGGCCGACGGCCAGCCCCATCAGCGTGGGGTGGCCGTGCGCCTCGATGAAACCGGGCAGCAGGGCCTGCCCGTTGAGGTCCACGACCTCGGTGCTGGGGGCGCGCAGCGCCAGTACGTCTGGGGCCGTGCCGACGGCGACGATGCTGCCGTCGGCACCGACGGCCAGGGCCTCGGCCTCGGGCGCGGCCGGGTCCATGGTGAGGACCGGCCCGCCGGTGAGGATCAGGGTCGGGGGATGCGGCATGGTGCTGTCGCCCTCCTGCTGTCGTGCCATGAGGTGGGGGCTCCTCTCTCCGGCGCGCCACGAAGGATCGCGCCACGAAGGTTCGCGCCGCGGGGATTCGGCTTCGCGGGGGCTCTGCGCCACGAAGGATCCGCTCACGGCTGCTCCGCGCCACGGGGGTTCCGCCGCACGAAGCCTCCGCCTCACGAAAGCTCTGTCTTAGGACCCGTGGATGCGCCCGTCCGGCGACCGCGCTGCCGGGCGGCCGCGGCCAGGTACGAGGCGGTGTCCTGCGGGGTGATGAGGGCGACGAGCCCGGTCAGCACCGGGCCCAGGGCGAGGAAGGCGAAGGCCACGCGGAAGGACCAGGTCTGGGCGATCAGGCCCAACAGGGGTGGTGCGATCACCCCGGCGAGTTGCCCGCCGAAGACGACCACGGCGCTGCCGATGCCGCTCTCCTCCGGGGCGAAGCTGCGCAGCGGCACGGCCATGATCGGCATGTAGCACAGCGCGGCGGCGAAGATCGCGACGGTCGCGAAGACGAGGGCGCCCACCGGGCCGGGCGCCCACGCCATCAGCAGCAGTGCGGGCGCGGCCACCGACATCGCGGGCACGATCACCTTGCGGTGGCGGCCCTCGTACCGGTCCGCCAGCCGGCCGCCCCATACGGTGGCGAGGGCCGCGCCGAGCGCCGGGAGTGCCATCAGCAACCCGGCGAAGACCCCGGACACGCCCGGCTGTTCGCTCAAGTAGGACGGGACCCAGGTGGTCAGGCCCCAGGCGATCGCGCCGTAGCCGGACATCATCAGGGCGAAGCGCCACAGCACGCCGGTCCGGAGCACCGCGCGGACCGGGGCCGCGGCGGCGGGCCGTCCGCCGGCCCCGCTGCGGTCCCGCGGGCCCGGCAGCCACATCCGCACCGCCGCGTAGACGACGCCCCCCGCCAGCGCGATCGTGAAGAACGAGGACCGCCAGCCGACGGCGGCGGCCAGCGGTGCGACCGCGAGCGGCGCCACGACGGACGCGACGGCGCTGGCGCTCATGACGATCCCCTGCGCGCCCATGCGTTCGGCGACCGTGGTCCGCTCGACCAGCGCCTTGGCCGAGGCGGGCGGGAAGATGCCCTCGGCCACTCCGAAGGTGAAGCGCACCACCAGGAGCGCGGCGAACGACCAGGACAGTCCGGTCAGGGCGGTGAAGAGGGACCAGATCAGCAGTGCCCAGCAGGTGACCCGTTTGGCGCCGAACCGATCGGCGAGCATGCCGCCGGGGAGCTGGCTCGCGGCGTAGGCGACGAAGAACACGGAGATGACCAGCCCCTGCTGGCCGAGGTCGAGGCCGAACTCCTTGCCGATCGACGGCAGGACGAAGGTGATGGCCAGCCGGTCGAGGTAGTCGACGAACCAGGCGGCGAACAGCAGCGCCACGGTGGTCCGGGCCGCGGGGTTCAGCTGCGCCGCGGCGGCGCGGGGAGGGCGGAAGGCGGACACGGGCTTCCTCTCTGCGGTGGCCGGTGCCGGGCGGCGGCCCGGCCCCGCGGGCTGCGGAGGGTGCGGCCGGGCCGTGACCCCGGCTCAGTCGAAGAGATCCGGCTGCTCCGCGGTGATCTGGTCCCACAGCGGCCGGAACTGGAACCACCCGGACAGCGGGCTGCCGATCTGCTCCCGTACCTGAAGGGCGGTCTCCCGGTCGATGGCGTGCGGGGTGCCTGCGGCCATGGCCAGCAGCTGCGCCTGACAGGACCGCTCCATCGTGAGGAACCACCAGGCCGCCTCGGCCACGCTCCGACCGACCGTCAGCAGCCCGTGGTTGGCGAGGACAACGGCCTTGTGCGGGCCGAGGGCGGTCGCGATCCGCCGGCCCTCCTCGGTGTCGTTGACGACGCCGCGGAAGTCCTCGTACAGGCCGTGGTCCTCGAAGAACGCGCAGGCGTCCTGGGTGAGCGGGTCGAGGCGGCGGCGCAGTGTGGCGAACGCCTTGCCGTGCAGGGAGTGGGCGTGCGCGGCGGCCACCGCGTCCGGGCGGGCCCGGTGCACCTCGGAGTGGATGCAGAAGGCCGCGCGGTTGACCGGTCGGTCGCCCTCGACGACCGTGCCGGTGTGGTCGACGAGGATCAGGTCGGAGACCTTGATCTGCCGGAAGCTCGTCCCGAAGGGGTTCACCCAGAACCGGTCGGGGTGCTCCGGGTCCCGTGCGGTGATGTGACCCGCCACCCCCTCCGAGAAGCCGAACGCGCCGAACAACCGGAAGGCGGCGGCGAGTTCGCGTTTGCGGTGCAGCCGCTCGTCCGCCACGGAGTCGAAGGTGGGCGGGAGCGACACCTGGAATCCGGGCGGTGTCGGCCCCAGTCCTGGGTGCGGTGCGTCGGGGATGGTCTCCATCGGTCGCCTCCTGAAAGGGCGTCAGGGCCAGGACGTTCGGGACACCCCGGCACGGCGCGGTATGCGGCGGTATGCGGCGGGCAAGGAGTCCGAATCCGTATGCAATACAGGTCGTATCGGATACGAATCCGTATCGCATACGGTGCTGTATCGTGAGCGGGGTCACGTCGACGTGTCAATGCCTGTGGAGGGATGCGTTGCCCAAGGGACCGACCAAGCGCCGCCCGCAGACCACCGCGCGGCTGCTCGACGCGGCGCAGGAGACCTTCGCCGACCGCGGCTTCCACGGCGCCTCCATCGAGGAGATCTGCGACCGCGCCGGCCTCACCCGCGGGGCGTTCTACTCCAACTACCGGACCAAGGAAGAGCTGTTCTTCGCGCTCTTCGACCTGCACGCCCGGCGCGTGGTCGAGCGACTGGCCGCGGCGGTCGACGAGATGCAGGACACCGAGGACCCGCTGCGCACGCTGATCACCCGCACCAGCGCGCTGGACGAGACCGAGCGCCGCTGGTACCTGCTGTCGACGGAGTTCACGCTCCACGCCATCCGGCACCCCGACACGGCCCGCACGCTCGCCGAGCACGACCGCCGCCTCCGCGAGGAGATCGCCCGACTGCTGGCCGCCCTCTTCGACCGACTGGGACGACGCCCCACCGTCGACCTCGACTCCCTCGCCCGCCTGGTCACCGCCCTCCACGAGGGCTCCCTCGCGCAGAGCCTCGTCGAACCGGACCGCCTCCCCCCGGACGAGCTCCCCGGCACCTATCTCCCACTGCTGGTCCACGCCGTCTCCCGGGCCCGCCGCACCCGCCGCACGGACTCCTGAGCCCCCCGGCGAACGAACCCCTCCCGCCCCAACTCCCGCACGGTCCCTACCCATTGACGAATGGTATGGACCAATCTACGGTGTGCGCACCACCCCCCGATTCCCCGCCACCGACGCCCCGTCATGGCGCGAAGGGAGCACAGCGTGACCGGTCGGATAGCGCGTCTGCTGAAAGCCGGCCTGGCGGCCGCCTGCCTCCTACCGATGCTGGGCGCCGCGGCACCCGCCACCGCCGCGCCCCGGAGCGACACCTGCGCCGTGAAGTCGAAGCCCACCGGCAAGGTCCTCCAGGGGTACTGGGAGAACTGGGACGGCGCGGCGAACGGCGTCCACCCGCCGTTCGGCTGGACACCGATCACCGACCCCCGGATCGGCGCCCACGGCTACAACGTCCTCAACGCGGCGTTCCCCGTCATCCGCTCGGACGGCACCGCCCTCTGGGAGGACGGCATGGACGCGACGGTGAAGGTGCCGACGCCGGCCGAGATGTGCCAGGCCAAGAGCGACGGGGCCACGATCCTGATGTCCATCGGCGGCGCCACGGCCGGTATCGACCTCAACTCCACCGCGGTGGCCGACCGTTTCGTCGCGACGGTCGTACCGCTCCTCAAGAAGTACAACTTCGACGGCATCGACATCGACATCGAGACCGGTCTCAGCGGCAGCGGCAACATCAACCAGCTGTCGCCCTCGCAGTCCAACCTCATCCGCATCATCGACGGCATCCTCGCCCAGATGCCCGCGGGCTTCGGCCTGACGATGGCCCCCGAGACCGCCTACGTCACCGGCGGCAGCGTGACCTACGGGTCGATCTGGGGCGCCTACCTGCCGATCATCAAGAAGTACGCCGACAACGGCCGCCTGTGGTGGCTGAACATGCAGTACTACAACGGCAGCATGTACGGGTGTTCCGGCGACTCCTACGAGGCCGGCACGGTCGAGGGCTTCACCCGGCAGACCGACTGCCTCGACAAGGGCCTGACCGTCCAGGGCACCACCATCAAGGTCCCCTACGACAAGCAGGTACCCGGCCTGCCCGCCCAGCCGGGCGCGGGCGGCGGCTACCTCTCACCGGGCCTGGTGTCCCAGGCGTGGAACACCTACCACAACGGCCTGAAGGGCCTGATGACCTGGTCCCTCAACTGGGACGGCGCGAAGGGGTGGACCTTCGGTGACAACGTCAAGGCCGCCCAGGGACGCTGAGCCCCCGGCGTCCGCAGGGTGCTACGACCGCCGGCGCGGCCGACCGCGCCGGCCCCCGTCCTTGGACGCACCGGCGCCGCGCCGCTGTCCCCGCGCGGCCGGCGCCTTCCCCCGCGTCGCCCCGCCCCCCTTGCCGGACGGCTGCTCCTTCTTGCCGGACGGCTTCTGCTTGGTCTCCTCGTCCGGGCGGCGGCCCCGGGAGCTGTTCACCGTCCGCCCGCGGACGATCCCGATGAAGTCCTCCACCTGGTCGGTGGTCCGGTCCTCGCGCCACGACAGCGCGACCCGGGACTGCGGGGTGCCGGTGATCGGCCGGTAGGTGAGGTCCCGCCGGTGGTACAGCCGCGCGAGCGACTGCGGGACGACCAGCAGCCCCACGCCGGCCGCCACCAGCTCGAGGGCGTCCGGGGTCGTGGCGGGACGCTCGATCGCGGGCCGGCCCGGCAGCTGTGCCCAGTCCAGGGTGTCGTCGAGCGGGTGCAGCACGATCTCGTCGGCGAGGTCCTCCGCGGTCACCTCCTCGAAGGCGGCCACGAGGTGGTCCTTGGGCACCACGACCACCGACGTCTCGGTGTAGAGCGGGATCGCGCTGAGATCCGTCCGGTCGACCGGCAGCCGCAGGAAACCCGCATCGGCGCCACCGTCCCGCAGGGCGTCGGCGGCCTCGGTGGCCGACACCTGGAGGAGGGTGAGCGGGGCGTCCGGCAGGCGCTCGTTCCAGATCCGCACCCACTTGGCGGGTGTCACTCCGGGTACATACGCGAGCCGGAACGAAGGGGATGCTTCCGAGCCTGTCACCCCGCCAGGTTACCCGCCGCGGCCGGAGGCCGTGGTCAGAGGTGGTGCGCACGCTCGATACCCTGGAGTCATGAAGTCGCACCAGACCGCCCAGACGATGAAGCCCGCCACTGCGGCAAAGAAGCTGGGTGTGTACCTCCAGGCCACCCCCGCAGAATTCCAGGAGGGCGCCGTCTCCCGCAGCGAGCTCAACGCTCTCCAGGCGGACCCGCCCGAGTGGCTGCGCGAGCTGCGGCGCAACGGCCCCCACCCCCGACCGGTGGTCGCGGCGAAGCTGGGCGTCTCCATCTCCGGCCTCGCCCGTGCCGGCGTCAGCGACGCCCTCACCACGGAGCAGATCGACGCGCTGAAGACGGAGAACCCCGAGTGGCTCCAGAAGGAGCGCGCCACCCAGGCCGAGGTCCGCAAGGAATCGGCCCGCCTCAAGGAGCAGAAGCGCACCGAGGACGAGGCGTAACCACCCCGCAACGGCGGGCGACCCTCCCCGCCGCCCTCACAACCGACCGTCAACCCCCCTCACACTCGGCAACGCCCCACTCCGCCATGATGGGCACATGACCACCCCGAGGACCCCGAGGACCCGACCCGTACTCGTCTACGACGGCGACTGCGGCTTCTGCACCACCTCCGTGAACTTCGCCGAGCGGTACCTCCGGCCCCGCTGCCGGATCACCGCCTGGCAGTTCACGGACCTGGACGAACTCGGGGTCACCCAGGAGCGCGCCGAACACGAGGTGCTGTGGATCACCCCGACGGGAACGGTCCACGGCGGCGCCCAGGCCGTCGCCAAGCTCCTGCTCGGCGCGGGCGGCCCCTGGTCCGTCGCGGGCGCCGTCCTCACCCTCCCCCCGGTGCGCTGGCTCGCCCACGCCGCCTACCGCCTGATCGCCACCAACCGCCACCGCATGCCCGGTGGTACCCCGGCCTGCGCCCTCCCGGCCAACAGCCGCCCGACCTCGGGCTCTTGACCGCCCCGCGGCTCCCGCTGCCGGCAACCTGACCCCCTCCACCACAGGACACCGGTCCCGTCCACCGGCCGGCCGGCGGTGGCGTCGCCGCCCCGGGAATAGTCGGCGGCGGCCGGGCCTTCCCCAGACATGACCGCTACCCCGTTCGACCCGCGTGCCCTCCTCGCACAGAGCCGGCTCGGCGTGCTCGCCACGCTCAAGGCGGACGGCCGCCCACAGCTCTCCCCCGTCATGCCCTTCTACGACCAGGAGGCCGATGTCCTCCACGTCTCGATGACTGAGGGACGGGCCAAGACGGCCAATCTGCGGCGGGACCCGCGGGCCGCGCTGGAGGTCACCAGCGCCGACGGCTGGGCCTGGGCGACCGCCGAGGGCACGGCGACGCTCATCGGCCCGGGCACCGACCCGCACGGCCCCGAGGTCGAGGCGCTGGTGCGCTACTACCGTCGCGCCGCCGGCGAGCACCCGGACTGGGACGAGTACCGAGCGGCGATGGTGTCCGACCGCAGGGTGCTCATGACGATGACGGTGGAGCACGTGTACGGCGCCAAGCTCCGCTGACGGACCCGAACGAGGTCGCCCCGGGGCCGGGGGCTATCCCCACATCAGACGGGCCCGCTGCCCGGATGGAGCGGCGGGCATCGCGGGTGCAGGCTGAGCAGGTCCGGATTTCCCATGTGGCCGGCGGGTTGCACCAGGAGGGGTCTCATGTCCGATCGTGCTCATCAGTCTCGGCGGTTCCGCGCATCGTCATGGTCCGGGCGGCGGGGGGTCGCGATGGTGACGGTGACGGCCGCCGCGCTGGCCGTGAGCAGCACGCTGCCCACGCCGGCCGCGCAAGCCCGTGGCTCCTCCGGTGAGGTCGTCCGACAGGGCCTGCACCGCCTGGTGCAGGAGGACCGGTTCCCCGCCGCGCTGGCCGCCACCACCGGCCGGGACGGGCGTACCCACAACTACACCGCAGGCGTGGCGGACTTGACGACCGGGGCGAAGGTGCCTGTCGACGGGCAGGTGCGGGCGGGGAGCAACACCAAGGCGTTCACCGCCACGGTCGTCCTGCAACTGGTCGGCGAAGGCAAGGTGGCGCTCGACGCGCCCATCGAGCGCTACCTTCCGAAGCTGGTGCGGGGCGAGGGCATCGACGGACGCCGCATCACGGTACGCCAGTTGCTCCAGCACACCAGCGGATTGCCCAACTACACAGAATTCCTGGGCGACTTCAGCACTTACCGCCACACGTACGTCGCGCCACGCACCCTGCTCGACCTGGCACTGGCGCACAAGGCGCTGTTCGCCCCCGGGACGCGCTGGTCGTACAGCAACACCAACTACCTCCTGGCCGGTCTGCTCATCGAGAAGGTCATCGGCCGCCCGCTGGCCGAACAGATCACCCAGCGGGTGATCGACCGCATCGGGCTGCGCCACACCGCCTTCCCCGGTGTGGGCGACGAGCGCATCCGGGAGGCTCACCCCGAGGGCTACTACCCGTCGAAGCCCGGCGGGCCACTGACCGACGTCACGGAGCTGGACCCCGACTGGGCCTGGTCCGCCGGCCAACTCGTCTCCACCCCAAGCGACTTGAACCGCTTCTTCACCGCCCTGCTCGGCGGTCGGCTCCTGCGCCCCGCGCAGCTCGCCGAGATGCGCCGCACCGTCCCGGCAGAGTCCGGTCTGTGGCCCGGCGCCCGGTACGGACTCGGGCTGGTCAGCACGCCGTTGAGCTGCGGCGGCCTGATGTGGGGCCACGGCGGTGACATCCCCGGCTACCGCACCCGCACCGGCGTCACCACAGACGGCCGCGCCGTCACGGTCGCCGTCACCGCCGACCCCACGCCCACCCCCAAGACCCCCGACCATGCGCAGCCCCTCCTGGACACCACCTTGTGCACGCGGGGGCCGGATTCCCCGCCGAGCCCGGCCCGTTCGCTCATGAATCGACACTGATGGCGCCAGGCGTCACTTCCCTCAGTTGGGAGAACCCGCCTGCCGCAGTCTCGGTCTCGGTCTCGGTCTCGGAAGCGAAGGCCACATTGGTACGGCTCGGCGGGGGGAGGCCCCAACTGTCGTGCCGGGGCGGGAGAGTAGATTCGCGATCATGCGAGCAGTGGTGATCGACGGCGAGGGCGCGTTCCGGCTTGAGCGGCGCGCTGATCCGGTGGCCGGGCCCGGCCTGGTGGCAGTGCGGGTCCATGCCGCAGGGCTCAACGCGGCTGACCTCCAGCAGGCCCGGGGTGACTACCCGGCGCCACCAGGTTGGCCGGCCGACATCCCCGGGCTGGAGATCGCCGGTGAGGTCGAGCAGGTCGGTGCGGGGGTCACGGGAGTGGGCGTCGGCGACCGGGTCATGGCCCTCGTGGGTGGCGGCGGCCACGCCGAGAGGATCGTGGTGCCCGCCGACTTGCTGCTCCCGATACCTGCGGGGTTGTCCTGGCGGGAGGCGGCAGGTTTCCCGGAGGCGTTCAGCACCGCCTGGGACGCACTGGTCATCCAAGCGGGGGTCCGCGCAGGAGATCGGGTTCTGGTCACCGGGGCTGCGGGCGGGGTCGGTACGGCCATGGTGCAGGTGTCCGCCGCTTCCGGCGCCCATGTCGTGGCGAGCGTGCGCCGGCCCGAACTACACGTCCGAATCAAGGAACTTGCACCCGCCGGCAGCAGCGTGGAGGTGGTGGTCCCGGGCCAGGAGGGCGGAGCGGCGCCGTACGACATCGTCGTCGAACTGGTCGGCGGGGAGGACTGCTTGCGGCGGGTTGAACTGTTGCGCCCTCGGGGGAGGATCCTCGTCGTGGGGGTCCAGGGCGGGTCGGTGGCCCCCTTGCGCATGTTCGACCTGATGCTTGCGCGCGCCCAGCTGATCGGCACCACCATTCGAGGCCGCTCCCACTCGGAGAAGGCGCTTCTCGCCGCCGCGGTGCGCACAGGTGTCGTCCCGCTGCTGGCCGAGGGCCGGCTGCGGGTGCCCGTCGACGCGGCCTTCCAACTGGACCGTTACTCCGACGCCTACGCCCGGCTGGCCGGTCCGGGGAAGTTCGGCAAGGTCATCATGGTGCCCTGATGGCACTACGCCCGGTGGTTTCACGGGCTCAGGGCCACGGCGGTACCGAATCCGGCCGAGTGCAGACACAGCACGGGCGACCGTGCCGAAACCCAGTCGGCTGAGCCGTGTCTGACGAATAGTCATGGCGTTTCGCGGGCGGGATCCGGCTGCGCGTTGCGCCGCTGGCTGCTGTGCTCCTCCGCCCCGGGAAAAGAGTTCGATGGCTTCGCGGAGCCCTGGCACAGTGGCGCACCATGGATGACTCCGAGCTCGTGACTGCTGCGGACGTGCAGCTCATGCAGGGCCTGGCGCAGCGGGTTACGGCCGTCCGTCCCGACCTGGTGAACAGCGATGCGTCGTACGGAGAGCTGGCCTGGATCTGGGGCAAAGGGCACGCGTGCGACGGCGAGAGCTGGCTGCGTCGACTGTGGTTCTCCGGTGCCGAGTTGGTCGCGTGGGGCTGGGCCTGTCTGCCGCACCAGGTGAGGCGGGGCGACGGATCGGTGAAGGACGTCACCAGCGCCTATCTGGCGTATCAGGTCCATCCCGAGCACGCCGGGCTGGTGGACGAGGTGATCGACTGGTACGACGGTGTGGCGGTCGGCATCGGGCGCACCGTGATGCCGCAGGCCGCCGACGAGTTCGCCCTGAAGCGATGGGCGGCGCACGGCTATGAGACCGATCCGGCCGCGCTCGGCGACACCGGCTCCTGGACTCAACTCAATGAGCGGGACCTCAACGACCTGGAACGGCCGGTGCTGCCGGACGGATTCCGGTTCCGCACCGCCGACGAGGCCGGGCCGCGGGCCGCGGTCCAGGCCCATGTGGACGCCTGGGCTCCGTCACCGTACACAGCCGTGTCCTACGAGGGCGTCCGGCGGACCCCGCCGTACCGCGGCGACCTGCACGTCCTGGTGGAGGCGCCGGACGGAACGATGGCCGCATCGACGATCATGTGGCTCGACGAGGCGAACAAGACCGCCGAGTTCGAGCCGGTCGGAACGCATCCGGACTACCGGCGGCTCGGGCTGGGCAGGGCGATGCTGCTGCACGGGATGCATCTGGCGCGGGAGGCCGGGGCCCTTCACATGACGGTCGCCTGCCTGGGTGCGCCGGGGCATCCCCAGGCGCGCGGGCTGTACTACAGCGTCGGGTTCCGGAAGTTCACGCGCGACGCGCCGCTCGTCAAGGCCGGGGGCTAGGGCCGATGAGACCTTCGGCGGCCGAAGCGGCCGCTCGCCGGGCCGGGTACTTCACACAGACGCCCTGGGAACATCCGGACGCCGGCTGCGGGTGACCGGGTTCCCCTCCCCCGGGCTGCGGCGCACTCGCCCGGGTCGCGGCGCACTCGCCCTGGTCCGCCTCGGGTGGCCCCGGAAAAGGCCCCGGAGCCCTCGTTCAGTATCTTCACCGTACGAACGCTCACTGGACTATGGTGAGCGCAAACCTGTGACCAGGGTTTTTCAACGGGGGATGAGCTACGTGAGCGCCATAATCTTCAACCTGACGACCGCCGCACTGATGGTGCTGGCGTTCAAGTCCGGCCTGCTTCTGGTCGGCGAAGGCACGGTGCGTCGCAGACCGGTGCCCTGGGTGGCGATCGCCCTCACCGCCGTGGCCATCGGCGCGGTGGTGCTCCAGCTGACGTGGTCCGGAGCGATGGACGCACTGGACAGCGATCCGCGCAAGACCGGCTGGTGGCGCGTGGTCACCTCGGTGTTCATGCAGAACGGCGGGCTGTTCGGGGGCGTCTGGAACATCGCCACCCTGGCGGCGATCGCCGCGCTGGCGCAGTGGTTCTGGCGCGGCCCGCTCATGCTGGTGCTGTTCGCCGGCGGCATTCTGTTGCCCCAGCAGATCGACGCGCTGTTCGGCGAGACGGCCCCCAGCACCGACCCGCGCAACTTCGCGGGCAGTTCCGGCGCGACGTACTTCCTGGCCGCCACCCTCGCGGCGGGCCTGCTGCTGACCAGCACCCAGGCCAAGGGGCGCCTGCTGGCGGTGAGCGTGCCCGCGGCCGGGCTCGCGATGTGGCTCGCCCAGGAGAACGGACACGGCCTCGTGGCCTGCTACGGATTCGTCCTCGGCGCCGTCGTCCTGCCGCTCGCCCGCCTCCTGCCGCACCCGCCCGTCCCGGCCGCACTCGTACCGTCCGCGGCCGTACCGACGGACCGCGCCTCCGACACTCCCCGAGCAGCACAGTAGGCACCGGCCGGAGCCGTAATTCGCTTTTCCCGCTCCGTCCCGGCGCGGGAAAATCGCCGGGTTCGGGTTCGGGCTCATGAGGAGCTGGATCGCCGGTCGTTCGAGGTGCCGCACCGGCTGCTACGGAGGAGGGCGCATGGCCAGACCTGCGGTCGGGGCGGCCTTGCGGCGCTGTGCGGAGTGCGGCGGATATGAGTACGGCGGGGCACCGGACTGTACGGCCTGCCGCGAGCTGGTGGACGGCATCGTGGAAGGTGAGTGGTCCGCCTTTCTGCGCCAGTGGAACCTCCGTGGTGAGGACGAGAGCGAGCGGGGCGACCGCGGTGACCAGGAGGTGGCGCTCGCGGAGATGGTGGTGACGGAACCGGACCGCCATGACTGGCGGGTGGTGGATGCCGCGCTCGACAGACTGGTCTGCTCCGCATGCGGTGATCGGCTGAGCCGCGGTCCGGTGGGTTGCTCCGACTGCGACCTGGCGCACGGGTTTCGCTATGCCGCGATCGAGACGGACCGGACCGGCGTCCCGCCCGGCAATGAACACGGCGTCCGGGTCAACGTCTCGGTGGTGCGTCGGCCGCAGATCACCTCGGACGATGAAGTCCTCGCCCGGCGCCTGCTGTTGCCGGCCCTCCTGGTGGGACTCCTCCCGACCACCGAAACGGCCCAGCGGGTGAGTGCCCTGCTCAAGAGGAGCGCCCCGGCACAGAAGACCGCCATCCTGGAGCAGGCCGTAGAGGAGATGCTCCTGCGCCGACGTACCGGAAGTCGGCCTACTGCGTGAGACACGGCGGCGGTTCGGGCATCGACTTATCACCCGAAGTCCCTTCTTTTCGGATGGAATCGGAACCAGGCATATGGATCTTGCGTCTCGAACCCAGTGCGCCTGTCTCGAAGATTCCCTCTCGTATCCGTCGCCGCCACCATGACCGCACTCCTCACGCTGTCCGCGTGCGGTAGCCCACCCGCCCCGCGCGGCGGAAAGGGCGGCGACGCGTCGAAGGGCACCACAGCCTCGCTCAATTACTGGTACTGGGCGGAAACCGGGAGCAGTTTGTCCCTCCAAGAGGACTTGGCCTTCCCCGCGAACGAACACGGCTCCACCTTCTCGGCCATACCGCGCCGGTAGACGGCGGAGGCGCGTGGCGGTCGCGGTCGCGGTCGCGGTCGCGGTCGCGGTCGCGGTCGCGGTCGCGGTCGCGGTCGCGGTCGCGGTCGCGGTCGCGGTCGGCCGAGCATCGGGGGCGGTGGCGGTGGCGGTGGCGGTGGCGGCCGGAGCGCTACGCGACGTACCGCGGCGGCTCCGGCTGCGCCGGGTGCGTAGGCTCCCCGGAGCGAAAGGAGCTTGATCGATGAGTCCGCTGAGTCTGGAGAAGGTGCAGCAGACTGCGCCGCCGCTGGTGAACCTCTACAAGCAGGCCGGAGTCAGCCTGCGCAAGCACGGGCTGGAGGGGCAGCGGGCCGCGGTGTACCTGGTGCTGGACCGGTCGGGTTCGATGCGCCCGTACTACAAGGACGGCACGATGCAGCACCTGGCCGAACAGGTGCTGGCCGTCTCCGCACACCTCGACGATGACGCGGTCGTCCCGCTGGTGTTCTTCTCCACCGACGTCGACGGAGTGCACGAGATCAGCCTGGACCACTACCGAGGGCGCGTGGCCGCCTTCCACGTGCAGTCGGGGCACATGGGACGCACCCACTACGAGGCCGGGATGGACGCCGTACTCGACCACTACCTCGCTTCCGGTGCGACCGCCCCGGCGCTGGTGGTGTTCCAGACCGACGGTGGGCCCACCAGCCGGACCGCCGCCGAGAAGTGGCTGTGCAAGGCGGCCGGACTGCCGCTGTTCTGGCAGTTCATCGGCTTCGGCGACCCCGAACACCGGGAGTTCGACTTCCTCCGCCGGCTGGACGAACTCCCGGTCCCCGGCCGCCGGATCGTCGACAACGCCGGGTTCTTCCCCGCCGGCACCCAACCCCGCTCCCTGCCGGACGCCGAACTCTACGACCGCCTGCTCGGGGAGTTCCCCAGCTGGCTCGCTGCCGCCCGCGCCCAGGGCATCCTCGGCTAGGACTCGTCCGGTGGATCAGTGCCGGGCCCCCACAACGCCCGGCACTCTCGGCAGTGCCGGGCGTTGCTGGAACTGCTGGAACTGCTGGAACTGCTGGCAACGATGCATCAGGGCGTGGCGTCCCAACGAACGTACGTGGTTCGCGAAGGTCGATTCCGCGTGCTGCCCGCCGTGCCCTCAGGAGGTGGGACCGCTCCAGTAGGCGTCCTCCCACCGCATCGCGTCGGGGCTGAACTCGACCTCCATCCGGTCGGCGGCGTCGGGCGGCAGGGAGAAGGCGTATCTGCCGACGGCCTCCTTGCCGGGGAGGACGTAGCCGGTGAGGACTTTCTGTCGCCCGCTGCCGTCGATCACCAGCTCCGCCGATGCCCCGTCCGCGTCGTTGACGTCGGGCAGCCCGGTCTCGACGGACACCCGCTTGCTACCGGTGTTGACCACGGTGACGGTGACCTGGACGGCCTTGTTGCCCTTGGCATGGCCGTGGACGAAGGCGTCCGGGACGAACGGCTCCGGCTTGGCGACCGTGACCTTCAGACCGTTGTCGAAGGTGTACGACTGGCCGAAGGACAGGTGCCGGGCCTTCTCGGCGGCAGCCGCCGATTCCTCGGCCGCCTTGGCCTTCGCGCTGGCGCCGTCGGTGACCTCCTTGACCTCCCTGCGGGCGTCGTCGACCGCTCCCTTGACCAGCACGGCGGTGAACACCCCGGTGGCCACCGCCAGGAGCAGACCGAAGATGCCCATGATGACGCCGCTCAGCGCCATCGCCTTCTTGGTGGCCCGCCCCCTGCGCACCTGGCTCAGCCCGATGCCGCCGAACACCACTGCCAGCGCGGCCGGCAGCCAGGACACCCAGAACAGGAAGACGAACAGGCCGAGGCCGATACCCACCAGACCGAGCACCAGGGCAGCGATGGGCATGCCGTTGCTGGGCGGCCGGACCCACGCCGGCGATGGGTACGACGTCGCGGGCTGCGCAGCACTCTCGGTGGTCGGCGGGGCCCACGGGTCACGGTCCGGCGACCGCGGGTCCGCGGGCGCAGAGCCGTCCGGGGAGACGGGCGTGGTCATGCAGAATCCTTCAGCCGGAATACTTGGGGAATTTCCGACCATACCAGGGGTTTTACTCTTTCATTACCTCACGGGGGGGAGGGAGGCGGGGTGGGACCGGCAGCCCCGCCCGAGCACCGGACCCCAGCCACCGGCCACCGGCCACCGGCCACCGAGCACCGGCCGCCGACCAAGCCGCGTCACCCGTTCACCGCGCCACCCAATCCCGCAGGGGAGACCCGGCCCCGCACAGCAGACCCGAGCCCGCATAAGAGACCCGCCAAGAGCGCAACAAGAATCGATCCGGCCTCCCGGTCCGTGATCACCACACCCCTGGGGCCTGTCCGGCGGATCATGCCTGGGATGTGGCGCGCTCGCTTACGTGGGCGGCTGTCACCCGAGCTGTGCCGAGGCGAACTTGCAAGCCCACGGGAATGAATCTCAGGATCTCGTGGCTGTTGATCAAGCCGGGGTGATCACAGCTACCCGGCCCCGTGTGTGCAGTCTTGAGGGAGTGTCAGCAATATGTCCGTTACACAGCCTGCCGCCGAGCGCGTGCGCGTCTCCGCGGAACCCGACTGGTACGAGTCGGCCGGTATATCGCTCGGCGTCCGGGTCGGGAACTTGGTCTTCACATCGGGGCAGGCGCCGATCGATGCCCAGGGATCCACGGTCGGCGCCGGGGACTTCGAGACACAAGCCCGTCAAGCGCTCGCGAATCTGTCGACGGTCCTGACAAACGCAGGCTCCAGCCTCGCTGACGTAGTCAAGGCGACCGTGTTCGTCACCGACATCACACAGCAGGACATCTTCGCCAAGCTGCGCGCGGAACACTTCCCGGACAAGCCTCACCTCGCGGAGTCGTTCGTGGAGGTCTCCTCACTCGCCGACCCTGAGTGGATGATCGAGATTGAGGCCATCGGGCTCGTCCGGTGATGCTGGGCCCTGCTGATCCACTCCGCGGGCGCGGCGGCCCCGGGCCCGGGTCAGCGGCGGTACAGCCCGGCCCTGTCGGCAGCTTCCTCGGCGGCCTGGAGGTGGCGGCGGGCGTCCTCACCGAGGGTGTTGAGGACGCCGACAACGATCGTCTCGGTGACTGCAAGGGTCGGCACGAAGCTGTCGTAGGGGGAGGGGGCGGTGACCTGACTGGGCAGGACGACCTCGGCGTGCTGGGTGACCGGGGAGAGCCAGGTGTCGGTGAACAGGACGATGCGGCTGCCCTGTTCCTGCGCCATCTGAGCCATGACCAGTTTGTCGGCCTCGTAACGCCGGTAGTCGAACACGACCAGGACGTCGCGGCGGCTGAGCGTGGTGAGGACCGCGGTGCGTTCCACGTGGCGGTCGGGCAGGAAGCGCACGTCGTCGCGCAGTTGCATCAGATGCAGTCCGAGGTACTGGGCGAGCAGGTGGGTGAACCTGCCGCCGGCCAGCGTGATCCGGCGCTTGGGATCGGCCAGGAGCTGGATGGCCCGTTCCAGGTCGTGGGGCGGCAGTTCAGCGAGCGTGCGGGTGACCGCCGTGCCGAGTATCTGGTCCGCCGTGAGCTCGCGCGCCTGCGGTTCGCGGCCGTATCCGGGTGTGGCGTACAGCGACAGCGGGGAGGCGTTGCGTTCGTCGAGCTCGGTGCGCAGCGCGGCCTGGAAGTCGGGGAAGCCCCGGTAGCCGAGGCGGTTGACGAAGCGGATGACGGTGGGAGCGCTGACCCCTGCGCGTTCGGCGAGCACCGCGACGGTCTCGAAGCCGGCGGACGGGTAGCCGGCCAGCAGCACGCGGGCGACCTTGCGTTCAGCCGGGCTGAGATCCCCCAGCTTCTGCCGGATCTCCTCGGCGAGGGCGCTGGAGTCCATCGTCGTGCCTTCCTGTCGTGAGCGAGATCGTTGTCCCGTCGAGCCTAGTGCCCGCCTCGCCCCGCGGCGGTGGCGCGGCTGCGTGCACGAGGCGGGGATCACGGCGGCAGGCGTGGGCTCCCGCACCGGCCGGTGGGCACACCGCCGGTGCGGGAGGCCGATGGGTCAGCCGGTGCGGGCATTCCCGAGGCGGGCGACGAGGGAGGCGAGCAGGGCGATCCGGGCGGGGACGGATGTGACGTCGAGCCATTCCTCCGGTGAGTGGTCGGCCCCGCCGACCGGCCCGAGCCCGTCCAGCACCGGCACACCGCATCCGGCGATGAGGTTGGCGTCACCGACGCCGCCGGTCGCCGCGGCGCCCATCGGCAGGCCCAGCTGCTGCCCGGCCCGCAGAGCGTGCGCGAAGATGCGACGGGAAGCGGGCGTGTCCGGCATCGGCGGGCATACCTCCAGCTCCTGGACCTGAACCGTTGTGCCGGGAACGGTGGGGCGGGCCGCGGCGGCTTCGATCGCGGCGCGAGCACGGTCCAAACCCGCGGCGGTCGGCGACCGCACCTCGACGCGCAGTTCCGCCTCGGGGCAGACGATGTTGGCCCGGCTGCCCGCACGCACGACGCCGACGTTGACAGTCGCACCTCCCCTGTCGTCGTTGAGTCCCTCAAGGGCGAGGACCAGGTGAGCCGCCGCGAGGGCGGCGTTCGCTCCCCGCTCGGGTTCGATGCCGGCGTGCGCGGCGCGGCCGGTGACGCGGAGCAGGTAGTCCGCCACACCCTTGCGGGCGACGACGAGATCCCCGTTCTCCCGTGCGCACTCCAGTGCCAGCGCATAGTGCATGCCGTGCGCGGTGCGTTCGATGACGGGGCGGCTGGCCGGCGATCCGATCTCCTCGTCCGGGGTGGCGAGGAACACCACCTCGGCGTAGTCGTCCATGCCGGCGGCGTGCAGGATCTCCAGGGCGGTCAGGCCGGCCAGCAGCCCTCCCTTGTCGTCGCTGACGCCGGGGCCGTGGGCCAGCGAGCCGGCGATGCGGAACGGCCGCGCGGCGGCTGTACCGTCCTCGAAGACGGTGTCCATGTGGGCCGCCAGCAGGATCCGCCGGCCGCCGTCGGCCGGCGGCAGGCGGCCGGCGTTGCGGGCCACCAGGACGTCACCGGACCGGTCGCCGTGGGCCGGCGGGAGCGCGATCCGTTGCGTGGCGAAGCCGATCGCCTCCAGCCGGGCGGCGGTCCACGCGGCGACGAGGTTGACGCCGTCGGGGCTGTAGGAGCCGGAGTCGATGGACACCAGCTCGGCCAGATCCCGGAGGTAGCCGTCGAGCCGGGCTTCGGCCCGGGCCAGCAGCGCGGCCGTGACGGCCGGGTCGTCGGCGGGGGTGTCGCGGTGCTGCCGCGAGAGGGCGGTCACAGGACCTTGGACAGGAACGTGCGGGTGCGCTCCTGCTGCGGATCGGCCAGGACCTGGCGCGGCGGACCGGATTCGACGACGACGCCTTCGTCCATGAAGACGGCGGTGTCGGCGACCTCGCGGGCGAAGGCGATCTCGTGGGTGACCACGACCATGGTCATGCCGTCCGCCGCGAGTTGCCGCATGACCTGAAGGACGTCCCCGACCAGTTCCGGGTCGAGGGCGGAGGTGGGCTCGTCGAAGAGCATGAGCTTGGGTTTCATCGCCAGGGCTCGGGCGATGGCGACCCGCTGCTGCTGGCCGCCGGACAGCTGGGCCGGATAGTGGCCCGCCCGGTCGGCCAGGCCGACCCGGCCCAGCAGACGTTCGGCGTCGAGCCGTGCCTGTGCGCTGTCGGCACCCGCCACCCTGACCGGGGCATCCATGACGTTCTGAAGGGCCGTCATGTGCGGGAAGAGGTTGAAGCGCTGGAAGACCATGCCGATGTCGCGGCGGCGCCGGGCGACTTCCCTCTCCCGCAGCTCGTGCAACTTGCTGCCCTGCTGCCGGTAGCCCACGAGGTCACCGTCGACGGTCAGCCGCCCGGCGTCGACCTTCTCCAGGTGATTGATGCAGCGCAGGAAGGTGGACTTCCCAGAGCCCGACGGCCCGAGCAGACAGCAGACCTGACCGCGTTCCACGGTCAGATCGATACCCTTGAGGACGTCGAGCCTTCCGAAGTGTTTGCGCACGCCCTCGGCGTGCACCATGGGGGTTGTCACGGTCATCCCTTCTGGTGGTTCGGGCCGGATCCGAGGACGGGCAGACGAGCTGCGGCCCCGGTGAGCAGGCGCCGTAGCGGGCTGGTACGCCCGCTACGGGTGGTGCCGCGTCCGTAACGGCGCTCCAGCCAGGACTGCGGGAAGGTCAGCAGAGTGACGAGGATCAGATACCAGATGCTGGCCACCACGAGCAGGGGAATGACCTGGTAGTTCTGGGCGTACACGTCCTGGATGTTGGACATCAGGTCGTGCGCGGAGATCACCGACACCAAGGCGGTCATCTTCAGCATGTTGATCGATTCGTTGCCCATGGGCGGGATGATGACCCGCATCGCCTGCGGCAGCACGATGCGCCGCATGGTCAGCGCCGGCCGCATGCCGAGCGAGTACGCGGCCTCCGTCTGCCCTTCGTCGACGGACTGGATGCCGGCGCGGATGATCTCGCTGGCGTACGCGGCCTCATTGAGCCCCAGGGCCAGCAGCGCGGCCACCGCCGGCGTCAGCAGGCTGTTGGTGTCCGCCTGGAGGAAAGTGATGTGCGTGAACGGGACACCGATCATCACGTGCTTGTACAGAGCCCCGGCATAGCCCCAGAAGATGATCTGGACAAGCAGCGGGGTACCACGGAAGACCCACACGAACGCGGTGGCCAGGCTGTAAAGAACGGGATTGGTCGAGCGCCGCATCACGGCGACGAGTGTGCCGAGCGCCAGGGCGAGGACCATGGCCGCGGCGGTCAGCCACAGTGTCGTGACGAGGCCGTCGAAGATCAGGCCGGCGAAGAGGTAGTGGCCGACGATGTCCCAGTGCAGATTGGCGTTGTTGGCCAGCGACCCGACGAGTCCCGTGAGCGCGGTCACCGCCGCCACGGCGGCGATCCACCGGCCCCAGTGCCGCACGGGCACGGCCAGGAGGTCCTGCGGTGGCGCCTCGTCGGGCCGGACGGGGTCGGTGCCGGCGGGCACGGGTGCGGTAGCGGCTGCCATGTCAGGACACCGCCCCGTTCTTGGTGGCCTGCTTCACCGCGATCGACACCCCGCCGTACTTGTCACAGATCCTGGTGAGCGTGCCCTCGTCGATCAGTTGCTGAAGTGCCTTGCGGATGGCTTCGGTGAGCTGCGGAAGGTTCTTGCTGACGCCGATGCCGTTGGGCGTGGCTCCGTAGCCGGCGCTCGCCGACGGGTCGTCGACCACCTCGAACGCGTCGCCGCCGTCGGCGGTCTTGGCCGTCCAACCGGCCGCGGGCTTGGTCAGCACATCGGCCACGACCTTGCCCGAGCGCAGCGCGAGCTGCGCGTCGGAGTCCTTGGGGAACGTCTGGATGCCGACCTGCGGCCTGCCCGCGGCTGTGCACGCGGCCTGGTGGGTCTGGAGCAGCTGAAGCTGGTGAGTGGCGGCCTCGACACCCACGTTGCGGCCGCACAGGTCGTCCAGTTTCGCGATCCGGGCCGGATTGCCCTTGGCGACCAACACCCCCGAGCCGGAAACCGAGTAGTCCACGAAGTCCAGGACCTGCCTGCGCTCCTTGGTGTCGGTCAGCGCCGACATGGCGACGTCGAACTTCCCCGCCTGGACGGCCGGCACGATGCCGTCGAACTTCTGCGGCGTGAAGGCGAACCGCACGCCGAGCTTGGCGCCCAGCGCCTGCCCCAGGTCGTAGTCCAGACCGGTCAGGTCCGGCTTGCCCTCGGTGACGAACATCGCGAACGGCGCGTAGGGGACATCGGTCGCCACCCGCACCGTGCCGCTGCCTTTGATGCCGGCCGGCAGCACATCGTGGAGCGCCGCATCTCGGGTGATCTGCGCCCCCGCGACGGTGACCCGGGCGGGCGGCGGCGCCGTACCGGCGGCTTGACCGCCGCACGCGGTGAGTGCTGCCACGGCCATGGCCGGCAGAACGGCTGCGGCGGTCACGTGGCGGGTCGGGCGGGTGTGCACCACGGTCGAATCCTTCCTCTGACGTACTGCCGGCGGGAGACGCCGACGACAAGCACGAAGAGGAAATTACATGGAGCCCATGAGATTGGATAGATGTAATGCACGTTACGACTTGGCGAAGCATTGCACCGACCGCCCCTCCGCCCACCATATGGTGATTTACCACCTTCTTCTTGAGAGAGCTCGAAGACAGCCCCTCAGAACCGCGTTACGCAACCTTGCCACTGAGCAACGTCTGTAATACCTGTAATGCCTGTCTCCGCATGGCCTTCCCAGCCCGACGCACTCGCGACACTCCGTCCGGTCTCGGATTCCGCCCTTGCCCAGGACGCCACGACCGTCGGTGTGCGGTGAGCCCGCGGCATGACGTGTTCGAGCTGGTGAGCCAGCCCCAGCAGAGTCGGGTCGGGTCCCCTGAGCCGGTGAAGTGGTCATGCGCCAACGGCTATGCGGTCATGCGGTGGGCGGCAGTGTGTCGTGGGCGCGTTGGGCGGAGTGGATCTGGTCCAGGCCGACCTTGGGAACTGCTTGCCGCGCATGTCGCGATGGGGCCAGGCGCACCATGCCAGGCCGCACTTGATCATTCCGAACGCCGCGCGGGAGTTCTTGAGAAGCTCGCCGACGGTGGGAGGTATCCAGCCGTCGTAGGTGCGATGGCGGTGGTCGCGTCGTCGGCCCCGCCCCCTCTCACTTGGAGCGGCCGGACATCGGCCCTACAGTCGTGGCCGCGCCAGAGCTACCCGAGAAACGAGAGGCGAATCCGGCGGTCGGGATTATCCCTGTTCGTATCCGCGAAACTCCGCTAATGCAACCCACAAGGTAGCTGAACGCGCTTCACGCCCGCCGAGGCGCCCGCATGTACGCGGCAAGTCTGCGTTGCCGCTGCCGCGCAGAACCATCTGATGGAAGCGGTAGTCGGCGGCATAGAACGCCTCCACGTCCGCAACGCTCTCGCGTATCTCTTACAGCACCGCTTCCTTCTGCTGCGCCCCCTCATTCGACATCAAGGCGGCGGCCCGACAGGCGGCGGGCAGCTCCAGCAGCAGCCGCAGAGCGACTACGACGCCCGCCCCCGAATCCTCTGGGTGCGGGCGTTGTCGTAGGCGTGGCCGCAACACTGGGCCCAATGGGCCGACATACACACGCGATACACCAAGGCTCCAGGGCCGGGGCAGTTGGCTGCACGCCATCATCTGGCGTGGTGACCGGCTCGGTCATCGGCTGGGACCAGACCGTCGTCGGCGGAGTCGACCAGAACTGCCCCTCGGGCTGAAGGAACAAGATTCTCACGCGTATTGGGATCATGGGGCTCGGTCGGATCGGCACGTTCCACGCGGAAACCCCGTCCGGACTCGACGCGGTGGACTCCCTGGTCGTCACCGACCCGGTGGCTTCGGCCGCCGCCTCGGCCGCCGAACGGTTCGAAGCCACCGCGGTGGACTCCCCGAAGCCGTGTTCGCCGCTGCGACCGACGCACACCCGGGACTGATCCCGGGGCCACCTTCCCCGGCGGCACCCCGCACACCTTCTTCATGGACCGTTTCGCCGCCGCCTACCGCGCCAAACTCACCGCATTCACCAAGGTCGTGGCGGGTTCCCGCCCCTCACCCTGCACGGTGGCCGACGTCATCGAGGCGAGCTGGATCGCTGATGCCTGCACGCTGTCCCTGCGCGAGCACCGCCCCGTAGGGCTCGAAGAGGTGCGCAGGGAATGACGGATGCGCACCGCATGACGGACGAGCCCGTTGCGGATCGGCGTGCCGAGCGCGGCCCGGATCGCCGAACCGTCGTTCGTCGCGCAAGAGGGGGTGCGCGCTCACTGGGCGCCCAGGAGTCCAAGCACCTTGTTGACGGCCTCGACGATCGGTACGCCGAGCGAGCCGACGGTCGCGGCAATGCCCGCGACGGCGTACAGCGCACGGTGCCGCTCCTGCTGCGGGACGTCCGCCTCGGCGCGGAGCGCGGGCAGAGAGTCGCCGAGGACGTCGGCGCTGGGCTGCGGCACCTGGCCGCGCAACTCCTGTACCAGGAAGAGGAGTTCGCAGAGCGCCTCCTGGACGGCCGGGGTCAGCTCTTGGGCCGGGGTGACCCGCTTGTCGATACCGACGTTGCCCGAGCCGCCGTGCATGGTGACATGGTCGCCGCTGCCGAAGTAGTAGTGCTGGTCTCCGCCGTTCACTAGCTCGCCATCCCCACGTTGCCGGTGCCGCCGTACATGTTGACGTTGTCTCCGAAATAGTAGTGCTTGGGGCTGATCGCGATGGTGTTCACCCGCACCTCGAACTCGGCCTCGGGGTTCTCGATCGCGTGGGCGATCTGGTGGGCGAGCCGACGCAGTTGGTCGGGGGCGGGGCTGGTCACCACGGCGGTGGAGGGTCCGGTCGTCTCGACAGCCAGGACGAAGTGCGCGGGCGCGCCGAGCACCTTCAGCATGTCCACGAGGGAGTAGACCAGTGCCACGCCGGCGGTGATCACGACGAGAGCGGTGACTCCGGAGGAACCGCCGCCGCTGTCGCGGCTCCCGAAGGCGTCGATCGTGGTGGCGAGCAGACCGAGAATGGTCGTGGCCATCCCGAGGATCAGCAGCCGCTTCACGAAGAGCAGGACGGCTTCCTTGCGCCTGGGGTGGATGGTGAGCGTGTACACCCGCGCGACGTTCTGGAGCGGGTAGTAGGCGTCACCGACCCAGAGCAGCCGCTTGCCGACCCGCAGGTGGACCCCGATGATCGGCTGCGCCGATGGCGCCGGTGGCACATCGGGGTGCGGATCGGAGGCGGGCGGCGGGCCGGCCGGTGGCCGCGGCGGAGCAGCGGGCGGCGGGCCCCCGGGTGCGGCTTGGGCCCCTGCCGGCGTGTTCCACGACTGCTCCGCCGGATCTGTTGACGTCACGCGAGTCCCCCTTGGCAGACCCCACTGAATGAGATCCGTTCACTCGTTGTAACGAGGTCCATTCACCTCTCTGTGCCGCACTGATGCACGTGCGATTCACCGTCAGAAGTGTTATCACAGACGGACGTTGGCACTCTCTGTGGGGGGGGCTCGCGTTCCGGGCCCTGCTGCCGGCCTGGTCCGTTGCCTTCGGATCACGGGCCCGCACCCTGCCCCGGCGCCCCACGGCGCTCGGCGGGCCCCGGACGACTCCCCACTCGAAGAGGACGAACTGGGGGGCGTTCATACCGTCCGGGGGCTTACGTCAGCAGCGCCGCTGCGGTGCGGTACGCCATGTCCCCCGGCTCGGGATCGAGCTTCCTTTTCGGGGCCACCGTCCGGCGTCGTCGCCTGTGCGGCGATGGCTCCTTCGACCTGCCGGGGACCATCACCGCACGGTCCGCCGGCGACATGCCTCCGCCGGCGGCCGAGGGCGGTATCAGCCGTTGGTGCAGACGTGTTCGGCAGACGGGTTGTCGAAGGCCCGTTTGAGGCACTGGCCCAGCCTCAACTGCCCGTAATAGTTGGGATGGAAGGATTCCTGCAGGTTGCCCTGGACCACCCCGGACAGGAACCGGAACCACTCAGCATTCGCCGGGGCGGCGCCGTGCTGGGTCTGCGGGTTACGCATTTCGCGTCCGGCAAGGGCACTGGTCATGTCGAGATATTCGGCCTTCTCCTCCCGGGCTACCTTGCGGATGCTGTCGCTGATCGCCGGAGCAACCCAGTCGTGCAGCCATCGCATATCCCCCAGATACAGCGGTGTGCCCTCACTGATCGCGGTGTCGTAGCCGTCGCCCCGGTTGCGGAACTCATCGGGCAGGGGGGACGGGTAGGACTGCACGATCAGCCGGTAGTCGCCATTGCGGTAACCCGCCTCGGCCATCGTCTCCCGGATCTTGGCAACAGCCCTGCGGACTGCCTCACGCATGCCCGGCAGACGCTGCTGGATCGCTGCCTGCTCTTCCTCAGCACACCGCTTGCCGCTTGCCCAGTCCTTCCCGCACTGGGCGAGCACACCCGACAGCTCCACGTCATTGCCGCCGATGGAGAGCACGACCGCTTCCACGGTGTTCTGGCGGGCTACCTCGGCAAGTTGGTCGCCCTGCGGCTGCTCCCCCTTGAACGGGGTGTCCACGATGTTGTTGCTCTGCGCGCCGGAGCACGCGAGGTTGATGCTCTTGATACCACTGCCCTCGTCGAGGGATTCACTGCGGTTGTCGTCGATCTCCTTATGGCCGAAGGCGTTGAACACCTCGGCGGAATCCGACCGGTGGCAGCCTCGATCGCCGCCCCACCCCGAGCCGGTGTGCGTGGTGCCGTAGACCTTGGTCGCGTCGTAGGAGACCCCTCCGGTCCAGGCACGATCCGTCCCGTCCCGGTCGCCGGTCATCGTGTTGGAGTTCCCTTTCCACCGGCCGCCCTCGCCGGAAATGAAACTGTCGCCCAACGACACCACAGCGCGCGGCCCGTGCGGCCTCGGCTGCCGGGCCGCTACCTCTCCTGTCCCGCCGATCAGCATGAGGCCAGTCGCCAGGAGGACAGTTGCTGCTGTGTCCTTACGTAACTTCACAAGGGTCCTTCCGTATCTTCCGGCCAAGTCCCCGTAGGGATCCGCCCTTCGGGACCTCTGCCTGGCTCGGCGCATCAGGGTGAGTGCGGAGAGCAGCCGCCTGGCGCGTGCGCTCCCAGACCCGTGAGCGCACCCGGAGAGAAGCCTCGAAATCCTACGACAACCGAAGACTCCGGCCTGCCCTGCCTTCTCCGCTGCCGGCCGGCGCGAGTTCTGCCCCGCGGTCGCGGGCAGACCGTGTGTTGTCATGCCGACACACCGGGGTCGTTCGCCCCGGTCCGGTTCACGCGCCGACCAGCGCCGCGGCGGATCGCTCCAAAGAACGCAGCAGCCAGCAGATGTGGTCGGACTCCAGGATCGCCGGCGGGGTCAGCCGGATCACCCTGCTGGCGTTGAGCGTGTACGAGGTCAGCACCCGCTCTCGGAGCATGTGGGTCAGGAACAATCCGGCCAGTGCTTCGGAGGTGAACTCGATGCCGATGAGCAGTCCGCGTCCACGGACCTCCCGGATGGCGTGCGGACCGGCGGCGGCCAGGGCCCCGGTTATCTGCGGCAGAAGCTGACTGCCGAGTCCTCTGGCCTGCTCGACGAGCCGGTCCCGCCGCAGTACTTCGATCGTCGTGGCCGCAGCCACGGTCGCGAGTGGATTGCCGCCGTAGGTCGAGGAGTGGAACAGCGGGTCCCGGTTGAGCACTTCGTAGACCTCGGCTGTCGCCAGTGTCGCGGCAACCGGAACAACCCCGCCGCTGAGCACCTTCCCCGTCGTCAGCACGTCCGGGCACACGCCTTCCTCGTCGCACCCCCACCAGGATCCGAGGCGGCCGAGGCCGGACTGGATCTCGTCCATGACGAGAAGAGCGTGGAACTCCTCGCACACTTCCCTCACCTCCCGGAGGTAGCCCACGGGAGGAATGCGCACCCCGCCCTCGGCCTGCACCGGTTCCAGCAGCACGCATGCCCGCGTCGTATCACTTCCCAGTACGGCCCTCAGGGTGTCGACGTCACCGAACGGGACGAACTCCACCCCCGGCAGCAACGGTTCGAGACCGGTCCGGTACCTGTGGTTCCCCGTCACACTGAGCGCACCCAACGTCTTCCCGTGGAAGCCGCCTTCGGCGGCGATCACTCTTCGACAGCCGTTCGCCCGTGCAAGCTTCATCGCCAACTCGACGGCCTCGGCCCCCGAGTTCACGAAAAAGGCATACTGCAGGCCGGCAGGTGCCACCGAGGTCAGTGCCTGTGCCGCGTATGCCATGTTCGGCTCGACCAGCGCACGCGTCGACAGCGGGTGCCTGCCCAACTGCCCCACGACGGCGTCGACGACATCCGGGTGGCGGTGGCCCAGGAGGAACACCCCGTACCCGCCGCAGTCGAGGTGGGGGGTGTCCTGTTCGTCGTACACCAAGGCACCCGCCGAACGCACCTCCAACGGGAGGCCGAGTAGCGAAGCGATGCGAGAGTGGCCGCGGTTGACGTGATCACGGAGGTGGTCCAGCACGACCGCCCGTGCCCGGCCGGAATCCGCCGGGCTCATCGCAGCGCTCCCGACGCGTCGCGAGGCCGGAACCCGCTGGCCTTCGCCCACCGCCGCACGGAGGCACGCAACGTGTGTACCGGGTCGGGCAGTTCACCCACATCACTGGGGAATGGACCTTGGGCGGCCACGTATGGGGTCAGCTGCTCTGCAAGGGTTTTGATCAGCTTCCGGGTCGGCGCCGGTACGGCCTCCAGAAATACCGGCACGATGAGCCGCTCGTACAGATCCTCATCTACGAAGCGTACGGGCGGAATGGGCCGGCCCAGTTCCACCGCGGCCGCGTGGATCTCGGAGGCGACCGCGCCCAGTTGCAGTGCGCGCGAGCCGGCCGTCAGCCACAGGTCCGTCCGGTCGGAGTTCTTGTCGAGGAGGTCGGCGATGTTCTTCGCCACGACATCCTGAGGCACGAAGTCGAGCAGCCGGGAGGGGTCCAGCGGGACGATGGGAAGCAGGCCGCGCATCATCGCTCCGAGCAGTTTGTGAAACCCCTGATGCTTGGCGATGTGACCGGTACGGGAGTCACCGACAATGATCGAGGGCCGGACAACGACCGCCGGCAGGCCACTCGCACGTACGAGCTCCTCTGCATTCGCCTTGGTCCTGGCGTACGCCAGTGCCGCCGAGTCACCATCGGTGCCCACAGCGGAGAATGCGGTACTGACGTACACCAGTCGCGCCTCGGCTTCCTGTGCCAGTTCGACGATCCTCGCAGTGCCCGCAACATTGGTCTCGACCAGAGCGGACTCGGCGCCGAAGCTGGTATCGGCCGCGGCGTGCACGATCACATCGATCACCGCTGATAGTTCCTTGAAATCTCTACGAGACAGGCCCAAGCAGGGAAGCCTGATATCTCCGCGCAGAGCTTTCAGCCCCGGCGCACTCATCGCGGTCACGTGGAGGAGACATATGACGTTGTGCATTCCTAGATTCGGCAGCAGGGCCCTGCCCACCACTCCTGTCGCACCGGTGAGGAGAACATTCAGTGATGGCTTTCCGGGCGGCGGGTACGGGTGTCGGCGCCCGTCCTCGATCGGCTGCATGGGCGCTGTGTCCTTCCATCGGGAATTCTCGACGTGAGCACGAGCGTGCGGCGCCGGCCCGAGGCACTGAGAAGTAGAGATACCCATGGTTCACCTCCGCGCGTCCCGCCGAGTCGGTTCGTCCGCACAGCCGACAGGACGGGCCGGTAGATACGATGTGTCTTCGTACGGCGACAGCCACAGGACGCCGGGTCGGCCGGAATACTGAATTGATCGGCTGCAGCACACCGTGGCTTCAGGAACCGGGGAACATGCTATGGATCTGTCGGACAGGTCACCACCGGAGGCGCGACCCGGAATCGGCCGCCCCGTCGGGATTGCTCACCCGACGCACCCGTATTCGGGAACGGCGTGTTCCTCCGCGCCCTGTTTCTGCGGGTCGTCCGCCGGATGGCGGAAGGCCGTGGCTCCTGGCGGGCGCGTGACCCCATACGGGTCCTAGCATGGCGGTACGGGAACGCTCGGCAGCGTCCCCCTCTGCTGCGGGGAGTTCTGTCGCAGCATCCGACAGGACAGAAACCGTCACACCGACCGCAATCCCAGCGGGAAACCGCTGCGCCCGGTTCGCGTTGATCCTCCTGACTCGCACCAGGCTGCCGAAGATCATGCCATCTCTGACTCGTGGCTCGGAAAATTTGGGGGTGCAGTGCGCGATATCCGTATTGCTCTTCATATTCCCGGTGCACAGCCGAGGAAGGTATTCGACTCACTCTCGGATTTCGCCAGCTTCCCGCGGTGTTCCGACGTGGTGCACGCTGTCTCCCTTGAGCACGGTCCGGACAATGACCGGATCTCCTCGTGGGAAGTCGCCTTCGCGGGCGGGATCCTCAAGTGGCGGGAACGAGACCGCCTGGACGAGCTGCGCCTGAGGATCGACTTCGAACTGATCGACGGCGACCTGCTCGCCCTTGCAGGTCAATGGTCGATCGCGCCGCTCCCGGAAGGGAGCGCGGTCCGGTTCAGGGCCCGGTTCGATCTCGGAGTGCCCGGCATGGCCGACCTGCTGGAACCCGTCGCCGGCCGGGCCATGACGGAAACCGTGACCAAGATGCTGTACGGAGTCTTCGGCCCGAGCGCAGAGGTCACAGAGTGCAAGGACCTGTCCGCGGCACCTTTGGAGGGTGAGGGTGGTCAGCCCTGAACGAGCTGCTCCGGGGTCTCCAGCCACCTGGCAGGTCTCGGTGGTCGACAGCGTCTCCGAGATCCCGCCGGATGTGTGGCGGAAGCTCGCACCGTCCGACGACCCGATCTACGAGTACGCGCTCTTCCAGGCCATGGAACGGACCGGACTCGGCCCGGATGCCTATCGATACATCGTGCTCAGACGGGGACAGCAGGTAAGAGCCGTATTGCCGACGTATGTCTTCCCCGCACTGGCTCTCGAAGACGTTCTGGGAACCCAGGGACGTCGAGCGCTGCGGCCTCTGCACCGCATCATGAGAAGACCGCTGCGCATTGGGCTTCTGGTGTGTGGACACCTTCTGGGAGAAGGGAGAGTCCTGCGCGGGGACGGGCTCCATGAGACCGCCCCGCACCTCCTGGTGGACGCGGTCCGGCAACTGTCTACTTCGGCGGGCACCCGGTGGACCGTGTTCAAGGACTTCTCACAGTCGGACCTGGAGTGGCTGGGGCCAGCCCTGGGAAGAGCCGGATACTTTCGGGCCCTGGGGCTTCCCGATGCTTGGCTCTCGCTGCGCGCCGAGAGTTTCGATGAATATGTCTCGTCTCTGTCCAGGAATGGCCGGAGCACCGCCCGACGTAATCTGGCGAGGTTTTCCGGTCAGCAAGACGTGACCATCGAGATACGCGAGCGATTCGAAGATCTCGTACCAGCCATGATGCCGCTGTACGAAGCGGTACTCGACCGTGCGGAGAGCCGGCTGGACGTATGGACACCGGAATTCATGACCCTGCTCTCCACCGACCCGAGGATTCCGGCCAAGGCGGTCGCCTGCTGGCAGCAGGACCGCCTCGTGGGGTTCCTGGTCTGTCTGTTCGGGGAGAAGAGCGCGGTGGCGATCCGTATCGGCCTCGATTATGACTGCTCGCGTGAACTGCGGCTCTACCAGGTCACGTACTATCGCGGTATCGAGGAGGCGATTCGCTTGGGTATGACCAGGCTGAATCTGACGCAGACCGCCTATGAGGCGAAACATAAAATGGGGTGCCACCTCGTCCCACTCGAACATGCCGTGACGCATCGCAACCGGGTGTGCAGAGTGATCCTCAGGTATTTTCTCCCGATGGCACTCAACCGGTCCGGAGACCGGACATGAGCCGATGGGCCCTCTCCGTCCCCTGAGGATCGGTACGGCAAATCAGCTCGACCACGTCCCGCCAGTCGACGTAGTGGCCGTCATGGACCATGCCGAGCCGGAAGCTTCCGGTGTTGTTGGCCAGGGCGTCCCCGTATCCCCGCATACCTGTGCGGTCGGACGCTGCCTCTACAGCCTCGCCGAAGCGGTGCTTAGTAGTAGCCCGCCGTCGACGCGAAACACCGCATGGTCACCGAGTCGCAGCATTTCGATCCCGCCGGGGACCAACCCGGCCAGCTCGCAAGCTCTACACAAGATGCTCTCTGCCTTCGCGGAGTCGAACGCGGTTCGTTCGTTCGTCGTCACGCCGTCTGACCTCCCTGTGCCACAGGCACAACGAGTATGACCCGTATCCACTCATCGGCCGCGTGCGGTTCCCGCTCCTGCGCTGGGTGCTCGCGCCTCGGACGACATGGCAAGCCCGCCTGGCGGCCGAGTTCAGGCGCGCGACGGTCCCCCTGGAGACCTCCGTCAAGAAGGCAGCCCCTCACGACAAGGCGGTACGGTCCGCACGCCTAGCCGAAGCCCGCCTCGCCGGCAATGACCTGGACGGAGTGGCTTTATCGACGTCTCACGACAGCAGTTGTTGACGACCGCGGGAGGCACCTGCCGCGCCGGGATGTCGTTGTCGACGAGAACGGGAGGCACCCGCCGACACCCGGCAACGGAGCGGTGTCGACTGCCACCTGCGCCCGTAGCCAGCGCTTTTTCCCCGAGCCTCGGACGGGCGGTCGACCTCGTCTCGCCGGTCACCACCGAGCTGCTGTCCGAAGCCGTGGACATTCGGCGCGGGCAGCGCCTCCCGAAGGGCCGGACAAACGCTGCTCTTCGTCATCGACAGAGCCAGACGGAGCCCTCGACGCCGCCAACTACGGCGCCGAGCTCCTCGAAGACAAGGTCAGCTCCGTGCGCGCCAAGGACCGCCTGAAGGAGTTCTCCGAGCAGCTCCAACCCCACAAGTCCATCCCGGCCGTCCGTGAATTCCGCGAGCGGCTCCAGGCGCTGCCCGAAGCGGCCTAATCGGTACGCGTTGCGCGTTCCGAAAGAGCTCTCTCGGAGCAGACCGCTGAAATGCCAGGATGGATCGCATAACGACGATCAACGGTGAGGTCGCAGCCGGGTTCGAGCCAGTACGCGAAGCGTTCGCGGCGAACTTCGAGTGGACGTGTGGGGTGGAGTAGCGGACCCCGACACCGGTCGTCCGTGGCAGCGGGACACCCTGCAACTGGTCTACTCGGCGACGAAGGGCGCGACCGCCACCGCAGTGCATCTGCTCGCCCAGCGAGGCGCGCTCGACTTGGACGCACCGGTGGCCAAGTACTGGCCGGAGTTCGCTGCGAACGGTAAAGCGGAAATTCCGGTGCGGTGGCTGTTGTCCCACCAGGCCGGCCTGGTCGCACTGGACCAACCGGTGCCGCTGGCCGCTGCACTGGCCTGGCAACCGATGGCGGACGCGCTGGCCGCTCAGCGTCCCCTGTGGACCCCAGGCGCGGCTCACGGATATCACGGCCGGACCTGGGGCTGGTTGATCGGCGAGGTCATCCGCCGGGTATCCGGCCGCACACCGGGACGTTTCTTCGCCGACGAGATCGCCGCCCCCCTGGGTCTGGACTTCTTCATCGGGTTGCCGGCGAGTGCACGAGACCGTGTCAGTCGGATGGTTTACCAGCAGCCCCAGGTCGACCTCACCATCGTGCCCACGGAGTCAATCCCCGAGCAGCTCCGCGAACAGGTCGCGGCCTGGCGCGACCCGAACTCATTCAGCAACAGGGCGTACGCGGTTACCGAACCGGCCGCGATCGATTTCGACTCGCCCGAGGTGCAGGCTGCGGAGCTCCCGGCCTCCAACGGCATCAGCATCGCAAGCGGCCTGGCACGCATGTACGCCGCTCTGATCGGCGAGGTGGACGGCGTACGCCTACTCACGCCGGAGACCCTCGCATCGGCGACCAAGGAACAGGCCAACGGGAAGGACCAGGTGCTGGTGGCGCCGAGCCGGTTCAGCTCCGGATACATGCTGCCCACCGGGGACAACCCCATGACGGGGCCGGACTCCTTCGGCCACACCGGCCGAGGCGGCTCACTCGGCTTCGCTGACCCGGAACACGGCATCGCCTTCGGCTATGTGATGAACCACATCATCGGGGGCCCTGACGATGTCCGTGCGGCATTGCTGGTTGACGCGGTGCGAAGGTCTCTGTCGTAACTGCGCACGGACGCGGCAGCCTTTCCCTCCATGGCGCGGACCGGAGCCAAGCTCGACGAGCGCGAGACCCCGTTGGACCTCCTCGCGGCCGAACGGAGACTCGTCGCCAATCAGCCGCGAGCAGACACTGATCGGCGACGAGAGCTGCTTCGACAGCTCGGCGAGCTCTTTCACTCAACCCGCCCTATGCCCGCCCTTCCTGCCCGTACAGGGTCGCGAAGTCCCTGAACCGCTCCAACGCGCTAACCAGGTCAGCGGGTCCGCAGCGGAGATGGAAGACGGAGCCGTCCGACCACGCCTGAATCCAGGAATCCCCATTGGTGACCTCCGTTCGGTCGAGGATGGCCCCGCTGAGCCCGGTCTCTTCGAGGTCGACCTCAACCGACCAGCCGGGGTTGTCCAGCGTCTCGATGCGGATGCCGTACTCGTGCTCCCAGTCACCGTCGCACTGACTGGTGTACCAGGCGGTGAGAAAGCTCAGAGCGTCTAGGGGCACGGGGTGTTCTCCCACGGTTCGGTCGGACGAGCGCTTCCATCCGGAAGGTTCACGTGAGGCGTCGGAATCGTCTCGCCCGTCTTCCGGTCGTAATGGGCCGGGCCGACCATGTCGGCCCGCTTGGTCATCTTCCACGGTGCGGGATCGTGTGGGTTGTCCTGGGGCCCCCACTCCGCGTAGTGGGTGACCCGACCGGTCGTGCCATCCCGCCGGAAGGTGGTGTGCGGTCCGGTCGCGTCCTCATGCGGCCGGAGCCGCTTCGCGCGGGCGAGGCCGAGTGGGTCCAGCTGGATCAACGGGTTGTCGACGTACGCATGATGGTTGAGCGCAGGAGCAAGGCCCAGCGGGTCGGCGGAGAGGTAACGGCCGACCTCCGGGTCGTAGTACCGGTGGTAGTTGTAGTCGAGCCCGGTCTCGTCGTCCCGGTACTGGCCGGGGAAGCGCAATGGACAGTCGGTCTCCGTTCCGCCGCCGGTGACGGTTGAGCCCCACAGATCCGTCGTCGTGTACCAGGCGATCCGCCCGTCAGGGGTGACGAGTTCACTGGGTGCGCCGACCGCATCGGTGATGATTGCGTAGAACCGCTGGTCGATCTCCGCTTGCGTGACGCCGGCCGACCATGAGCGGTGGAGCTGGCTCGTGGGCCGGTACTCGCCGGGTTCCCAGTCCCATGTGGTAACCACAGTCCGGCCTTCGGCAGAGACGGAACCCTGCTCGGCGAGGCAGTCTTCGTCCCAGGAGAACAGAATGGCGGGGCTGTCCACGTCGGTCCGCTGCTTGGCGATTCGCCTCCCCAGCGGATCGTAGCGGTACTCCCAGGTATGGCCATCAGTCGTCACTGTACGGACCAGCCGGTCGTACGCGTCCCATTCGAAGGTCCGTTCCAGAACCTTGCCGGAGAGCGTGCGCCGGGTCTCCCGGACCATCCGGCCCTGCCCGTCGTGCTCGTAGCTGGTACGCCCGGCCGAGCGGACCAGCGTTCCGCTGTAGAGCCGTTCCCCGGACGTCTCTCGCGCGGACCCGGAATGTCCGGTCGCCGCCGTGACGTTCCCGAGCGCGTCGTAGGCGTACTCCTCCGTCCAACCGGCGGCCTGAACCGTGGTGACTCGGCCGATGGCGTCGAGATTGTACGAACGATTGCCGCGGACCATGTCGGAGACGGCGATCGGGTTACCGTCCGAACGGTAGGTGTATGTGCGCTGCTGGAGCGGGTCGTACCGGGCTGGTGACTCGCCGACGGCAGGAACCTGGGACCACACCGCCTGCCCGGTCAGCCGATGAGCCGCGTCCCAGCTCTGGGTGAGAGCAGCGCCTTGACCCAGGTATCGGGTCGTTTCCCGCCCTGCCAGGTCACGGCTGAAGGACAGTCCGCCACCCGGTGTCGCTAGCGTCACCGGAAGGCCGTTCGCATCGTACGTCCACTCAGAGATCGCGCCGGTCGGAGTGGTCCGGCGGACCCGCCGACCAGCCACGTCGTACTGGTTGGTTACGGACCGCCCGTCGACGGTCTCCGTGAGAACCCGGCCGACGGCATCCCGGTAGAAGACCACAGTGCTGTCGGCCGAGGCTTCCAGCAGACGGCCGAGCGCGTCGTAGCGGAAGGTGGCGGGTGTGGTTCCGTCCGCCTCCCGCAGGATGACCCGGCCCTCGACGTCACGGGTGAGCCTGACGGTCTGTCCGCAGCCGTTGGTCCGCTCGATCGGCCGGCCGGCGGGGTCGTTGCGGTAGATGAGCGTGGATCCGTTGAAGTCCGTCTCGGAGAGAAGACGGCCGACGGGGTCATATGTGTAGTGCCATACCTGGCCCTGTGGGTTGCGGACCCCGATCAGCCGCAATTCCTGGTCGTAGGTGAAGTCGTAGCGGGTGCCGTCGGCATCCGTCCGCGCTGTCACCTGACCGAACGGGCCGTACTCGAAGGTCACGGCGCCCCCACCGGAGCCGAGGTGTCGGACGAGGTTGCCGGCAGCGTCGCACTCCCACTGCTCCCGCGCCCCGTCGGCGCCGACACGCCAGGCCGGTTTGCCCTCGATCGTCCAGCCCATCCGTGTGGCGCCCCCGAGCGGATCGGTCAGAGTCACCACACGGCCGAACGCGTCCCGGGTCACCCGGGTGACCGCGCCGAGCGGATCGATCACCGCCACCGGCAGCCCTGCCCTGTCGGTCTCGTAGCGGCGCACCGTGCCGAGGGAGTCGGTGACGGTGGCCAGCCGACCGTGTTCGTCATAGCTGTAGGTGGTGGTGGCGCCGAGCGGGTCGACGGTCGACAACAAGCTGCCGTGGGCGTCGTAGGTGTACCGCCAGATTTGGCCATCGGCGCCGGTGATCTCGGTGGGCAGGCGGAGTTCGTTGTACGTTGCGGTCTCCGACGTGCCGTCGGGGCGATCGATTCGTAGCGGATCGCCGTTGGCGTCCAGGGTGTAGCGGGTGGTGTGCCCGAGTTCGTCGGTGCGTGACAGTAGGCGGCCGTAGCGGTCGTACTCGCTGTGGACAGTGCTACCGAGAGCGTCCACTGTTCTGGTGATGTGGTGGTACTGGTCGTAGTGGTACTGCCTGCGATGGCCAAGGCTGTCGGTCACCGTGGTGACCCGCTGCTGGGCATCGTAGGCAAAGGTCGCGGTGAGAACGTCCTCAGAGCCGTGTGCGCGGCACACCCGGCCACCTGCGTCGTAGTCGTATCGGTACCAGAAGCCGTTGCGGTCGGTCCATGACGTGAGGCGGTCCTGGCTGTCGTAGCCGTGGACCAACGCGACACCGGAGGAGTCGATGATCTCCGTCAGACAGCCCCGAATGTCATAGTCGTACGTCACCACGGTGGTGCCGAGTCCGTGGTTTGTGCCGTCCAGCAGCCGCAGAGCGTCGATCCGAGGGCCCGATGCCGTGTGGATGGTGTCGACCATGACGCGGTAACCGCCGGAGTGCCGGAGCTCGGCCGTTAGGCCGTCGTCACCCGCGAGATAGTCCACTCGGTCACCGTTGCGGTCGGTCAGCGCGCTGATCGGCCGTGTCGATTCCTCCTCCGGAGCTGCGGCGAAATGCCTGGTCCATCCGGTCTCCGGGTCCTCGATCAGGATGGTGTCGGTGTCCGGATCCCAGGTGAGTGGCCAGCGCGCCCCCTCGGAGGGCAGTACCTTCTGGCCGGGCTGGGTCGGTCGCGGATAGTGCAGGGTCTCCGCGTCCTCCCCTGCGTAGTGGATACCGTCCGCACCGACCTGCACACGCTGGTCGAGCGTCGAGGACCAGCCGGGCCCGAACCAGCGGCCTCCCGGGTAACCGGACGCATAGGCCCGCCGAACTACCAGCGGCAGGAGGCCGGGCAGCTCCAGATCGACGTCCGACATGACCATCTGGCCTGAGACCACGTCCACCGGGTCACCCGCGGTCTTGCACTTCCGGTTGCCGTGCGACGACTGCCCCGGCTTGCCAGAGCCGCTCAACTTTGTCTGGTTTGCCTGGCCCTTGCCCACGTGTGGGCTGCCGGGCACGTCCTTCTTGCCGCCATCAAGGATCTTCTTCAGCTCGGAGGCGTGTTTGGCGTCGGCCTCACGCGTATTGTGGGCAACCTTTTTCAGGTTATCGCCGGCCGTGCGGTAGAAGTTCTTGAGCGCCTTGCCTGCGTCCTCGGCCAGCGTCTTGCCGAGCTTCTGCGCCCCGTGCTCCAGGGCCTTGACGATCTGGTTGCTCATTCGAAGCTCACCCCCGCGATCTTGGACTGGAACGCCTGCGCGTGCCCGGCCACCGTTTCGGCGTGGCCGTGCATCGTCCGCGCGTGCGACTCCAACGCATCCGGGTCGATCCGGAAACCCGAGCTGCCCGGACCGCCGCCGGACACCCCCAGCGCGGACTCGGCGGCCTGGAACACCAGCCCGCTCACCGCCCCCGCCACCACCTCGATCAGCGGATCGATCGCGGCCTCGATCACCTGGCCGATGAGGTACTGCTCCAACTGCTGCTCAAGGGCATTGACGAGACGCTTCGCCGCCTCTTCGATCGCGATCAGTGCTGCCTCGGCCACCCCGAAGGTCGCCACGGCAGCCGCCTGGTCCGCCACGAACGTCACCGCCAGCACGATCAGTTCGGCGATCGTCTCGACCTTCATCCCCACGATCACGTCTGCCGCCACGTCCAACGCCGTGGCCACCGCATGACACGCCCGCACCAGCTCTTCCATGTGCCGGTCCGACAGCTGCCCCCACTTGGCCAGCAGCGCCTCGTATGACGCCCCGTCGTACGCTTCACGGAGCCGCTTGACCGTCGCCGTTGAATCCTGGTGCGCGGCCTCCACGTTCTCCGCGAACTCCCGTACGTGGGAGGCGAACTCGCGGACCTTGTCCTCGTTCACCGTCGGCCAGTTGATGCCGATGAGCGAGAGGAACGACACCACCTCTTCAGGCAACTCGATCGCCATGCTGCTCCTCCCCCGTGACGGCGTGCGCAGTCGACCGTAGACAAGGACGCCGGTTGAGGGAATGGGGTTCCAACCGCGACACAGCCCGAGCGGGCCGCCTCTAGCCTCCGACCAGCACGAAGCGTTCGGTCCGTGGCCTCAGTTCTCGTCTCATTCGCCTCCGACCAGCGCCACTCGGAAGCCACATCCGCGCCTACTCAGCCGTGGGTCAGGACGCCCCCGTCCGCCTCCGAATTCCCAGACGAACATTTGCGTTACGAAGAACAACTGCCCCCAGATGCACCAAGATTAGTTACCAGGCTGCTGACAGCATGAAGAGACGGGAGAGCGCATGGGTAACGTCACCTCTGGCTCTGGAGAGGTTTTCCAGCCTCTGGAGGAGGACGACCCGTCTACGGTAGCGGGGTACCGACTGTCCGCACGGCTCGGCTCCGGGGGTATGGGCAAGGTCTACCTCTCCTACACTCCGGGTGGCCGCGCTGTCGCGATCAAGGTGATCAGGCCAGAGTTCGCGGAGGACCCGGAGTTCCGGCGACGTTTCCGCCAGGAGGTTCTGGCGGCCCAGCGAGTTCAGGGGTTGTACACGGCGCCGGTGGTCGCCGCCGACACGGAGGGGCCGCGGCCATGGCTGGCCACGGCATATGTGCCGGGGCCGACGCTGGCCGCCGCAGTCGCAGAGCACGGGCCCCTGGCACCGCAGACGATCCTGCTGCTCATCGCGGGCATCGCGGAGGCGTTGCAGTCCATCCACGGCGTAAGTATCGTCCACCGGGACCTGAAGCCGTCCAACGTCCTGCTGGCTGCCGACGGTGAGGCGCCCCGAAGTTTCCGGACAGTGACCCAATAGGGTTGTCCTGACCAGGAAACGAGGAAGAGCAAGTGGCGCCACCCAGCAAGTACACCCCGGAGTTCCGGGAAGAAGCCGTCCAGATCGCACTGAGGTCGAGCAAGACCATCACGGAAGTCGGCCGTGAACTCGGAATCAACCCGGAAACACTCCGGGGCTGGGTGAAGAAGCACGAGAAGCGGAACGAACCTCCCGCTGACGCCGGACTGTCGCTCAACGAACGCGCCCGACTGAAAGAGCTGGAACGGCGCAACCGCGAGCTGGAGATGGAGAACTCCTTCCTGAAAAAATGCGCGGCGTACTTCGCGAAGGATCCCCAGTAGCAAGCAAGTACGAGTTCATCGAGACGATGCGGCTCGATACTGCGGAGTACGCGTTCCCCGTCGGGTTCATGTGCGAACAGCTCGGCGTTTCCAGATCCGGCTACTACGACTGGCGCACCCGTCCGGATTCCGCGACGGCCCAGCGCCGCGAGGAACTGAAACTGCGCATCCAGAAAGCTTTCGAGGACTCCGACGGCACCTACGGCTACCGGCGTGTCCACGCCCAGCTGCTGCGCTGGGACGTGGCCGCCGGCCTGGAGCTGATGCGTGAGCTGGGCCTCGTTCCCTGCCAGCCCCGACCGAAGCGGTGGTCCCTCACCCAGGCCGCCGAGGCCACGGTGCCGGACCTCGTCGGCCGCAACTTCACCGCCGAAGCCCCCGGTGAGAAGCTCGTCGGAGACATAACTTACATACCAACTGCAGAGGGATGGCTTTATCTCGCGACCGTAATTGATTGCTGCACCAGGGAAGTTATCGGGTATGCGATGGACGACCACTACCGGACACTGCTCATCACCCGGGCGATCCGCAACGCGGCACGGAACCGCAAGCTCGCCAAGAACGCGATATTCCACACCGACCGTGGCAGCAACTACATGTCCGCCGAGTTCGCCGGCGTCCTGAAGGGGCTCCAACTTCGAAAATCCGCAGGGCGCACCGGGATCTGTTTCGACAATTCCATGGCCGAATCATTCTTCGGAGTCCTGAAGAATGAACGCGCATCACGCGTAACGTACTTGACCCGCGAGGCCGCCCGACAGGACATCACCCGCTACATCGAACTCTGGTACAATCACAAACGCCTTCATTCGGCAGTGGGTTACCGCCCTCCACGCGAAGTCCACGCCGAATACGAGAAGTTGCGAATCGCCGCGTGAAATAGACCGTCAGACACCTGTCCGGCAAACGCGAGGCCCCTCAGCCGCACAGTGCCCCGACGCTGAGGAACGGGCCGCCTTCCGGAGCCGACTGGGCCAGCGCTTGCGTGAAGTACAGGGCCTGCGGCTCATTCCCTTCGACCATCTGCAGGTGAGGGCCTTCACTGCCGTCAATCACCGGGCGGAGCAGCACCCCGCCCCAGAACCGGGCGAGTGCGGCAGGATCCTGACCCGGGATGGTGAGGCGCCGTAAGTGAGTCGTCATCCAACCGACGATAACCGCGCACTGCGGCGACAGCTGCGTGCTACGTCCCCCTCGTCGCAGAAACCTGCAATCGACCGGATCGCGGCTGCCAGCCATCAACAAGCCCGGTCGCCGCCGCAATCAGCGACGACGAAACCAGACCAATCTTCGGCAAGTTCCGTAAAGACAAACCTCGGGAACTGCGCCTTGCACCCCTCGCGACCTGCACGGCCAGGCAGGTGACGCCCCATCAGAACGAGCGTCATATGAGCGTCAAGATGCCGCGGAGAGCGTCATTTCAGCGTCAAGATATCGCCCGTAACGCCCACACCGCACATAACGCACGCCACCCAAATCCGCAGGTCAGGCACCCTTTGAGGCCCGCTCCAGGATCGCCACGCACTCCACATGATGCGTCATCGAGATCGCATCAACGCTGCACGGCACATGTACCGGGACGACGCGCCGGCGTCACGCATAGGCCGGCGTTCGACGGCCCGACCCGCGACCAACCGACAAAAGTTGCTCCTCGGAAGGCAGGAAAGTCACCCCAGGAAGCTCAACCGCACCCGGCGGTTCGGGTTGTCGATGTTCGTGTCGACCAGGCAGACGGACTGCCAGGTGCCGAGGGCGAGTTCGCCGGCGATTACCGGGAGGGTGGCGTGTGGGGGTACGAAGGCGGGGAGGACGTGGTCGCGGCCGTGGCCGGGGGTGCCGTGGCGGTGTTGCCAGCGGTCGTCCGCCGGGAGGAGATCGTGCAGCGCGGCCAGTAGGTCGTCGTCGCTGCCGGCGCCCGTTTCCAGGAGTGCCACACCAGTCGTCGCGTGGGGAGTGAAGACGTTCAGCAGACCGTCGCGGCCTTGTGCCGTGTCCCGCAGGAAGGCCAGGCACTCCCGGGTGAGGTCGTGGACCGTCTCCGTCGAGCCGGTTCGTACGTCGATTTCGCGTGTCGTGAAGGTTGCAGCCATGTGGTGATCTTCCCAAAGGGGAGTTGGCGCACGGCGGATGCGCGGGGTGGCGGCACCGCGTCGGGCGGGGCGCATCGGGTCGGGCCCCGCTTCCCCGGTCCGCGATGGCCGGTCAATGCTGTGGCAACAAAGGTCCAGCAGCCGAGACGGGGGTTTGACCCCTCTCCGCGGGCGGCGCTACGTTCGACGGCATGTCTACGTCAGCCCTGCTCACCACGCGCGGTCACATCGACCTGCTGCGGGTGGCGTCTGCCGCGTGTTGTGGTCGCGGCCGCTGTTGCTGACGTTCTTTCCGTTCGCGTTCCGCGGTTCTCGCTGAGTTTTCCTTCCTGTGTGTGCCGGGTGCCTCGGGCGCCGGATGCGTGATGCGTGCGTGCTGACGCGGCGTCGCGACACGGCGTGGTGTGCCCGCCCGGTGCCTGTGTGTCTGGGGTTGTTGATGAGCGGTGAGCAGGCTGCCGTGGCCGGGCGGGTTCCGGTCGGGGTGTCGGTGGCGCCGGGCGGGGCCGTTGAGCTGTCCCGGGTGGTGCCGGTGTCGGGCCGGCGATGGGTGGTGCCGCGGTGGGTACGGCGGGCCGTGGGGCCGGTCGGACTGGTCGTGGTGTGGCAGGCGTTGAGCGCCAGCGGGGTACTGCCGTCGGACATGCTGGCGTCCCCGGTGGACATCGCCCGTACGGGCGGCGGCATGGTCGCGGACGGGACGCTGCCGTCGGCGATGGGCGTCTCGCTGCAACGGGTCGTCGTGGGGCTGCTGTTGGGCGGGATCGTCGGGATCGGGCTGGCGCTGGTCTCGGGGCTCTCACGGCTGGGCGAGGATCTGGTCGACGCGACCGTGCAGATGTTGCGGTCCATTCCCTGGGTGGGGGTGATCCCGCTCTTCATCATCTGGTTGGGGATCGGCGAGGCCCCGAAGATCGCACTGATCGCGGTCGGGGTCGCGTTCCACCTGTATCTGAATGTGTACGCCGGGATCCGGGGCGTGGATGCGCAGTTGGTGGAGGCCGGGACCGCGCTCGGGCTGGGCCGGTGGGGGTTGATCCGGCACGTGGTGCTGCCCGGGGCGCTGCCTGGCGCCATGACCGGGCTGCGGTACTCGCTGGCGACCGCCTGGCTGGCACTGGTCTTCGGTGAACAGGTCAATGCCGACGACGGGCTGGGCTTCCTGATGAACCAGGCACGGGAGTTCTTCCGCACCGATGTGATCGTCGTGTGTCTGGTGGTCTACGCGGTGCTCGGGCTGCTCGCCGATTTCCTCGTCCGTACCCTCGAAAGGCTGTTGCTGCAATGGCGACCGACGTTCACGGGGCAGTGAGCCCCGAACCAGACATCTCCGACGCAGCGCATGCGTCATCGCCGTCTCCCCCAACCCCCGGCGCGCCGTCCCCGTCCCCCCGGTCCTCCGGTGCGCCGTCCGGGAGTGGCGGGGTCGCGGTGCAGGTCGCCGGGCTGGTGCGGGAATTCGATCGGCGGCGGGTCATCGACGGGCTGCGACTGGACATTCAGGCCGGCGAGTTCGTGGCGTTGCTCGGGCGCAGCGGGTGCGGGAAGTCGACGCTGCTACGGGTGCTGGCGGGGCTCGATCGGGAGATCGAGGGCGAGGTGCTGGTCCCGCGACGCAGGGCGGTGGCGTTCCAGGCACCGCGGTTGATGCCGTGGAAACGGGTCTGGCGCAACGTGCTGCTGGGACTGCCCGGGCGTCCCCAACGAGCCACTGCGGAACGGGCGTTGGCGGAGGTCGGGCTCGACCACCGCGCGGATGCCTGGCCCAAGACGCTCTCCGGGGGCGAGGCACAGCGCGCGTCGCTAGCGCGGGCGCTGGTGCGCGACCCTGATCTGCTGCTGCTCGACGAGCCGTTCGGCGCGCTGGACGCACTGACCCGGATCAAGGCACAGCGGCTGGTGGCCGAGCTGTGGCAGGAGCGGGGGTGCGCGGTGCTGCTGGTCACCCATGACGTGGAGGAGGCCCTGCTGCTGGCCGATCGCGTGCTGGTGATGGAGGACGGCTGGATCGCGTCCGAGACGGCGGTGGATCTGCCCCGGCCGCGGGACGTCACGGATCCGCGGTGTGCCGCGCTGCGGGCCCGGTTGCTCGGCCAGTTGGGGGTAGCGGGGGCGAGGAGCGAGGCGGACGGGGTGCCGGAGAAGGCGGCCGCCTGATGCGATTGCTTCCCCCCCCCAGTCACCCCAGCATTTCCGTCCTCCACCACCTCCCCACCAAGCGCAGAACCGCAGAACGGACAGACATCTCATGAGACCTGCATTCACCGGATTCACCGGATTCACCGGTGGCCCGGCGGCGGGGCGCCGTCGGCTCGCCCTCGCCCTGGCCGCGCTGCCCCTCGTCCTGGTGCTGGCCTCCTGTGGGGGTGCCTCGCGCGCCGACGGGGCCGGGGGCGGCGTCGGCGGGCACACCGACGGCAAGGGGTCGCTGACCCTCAACGTCGGGGACCAGAAGGGCGGTTCGGAGGCGTTGCTGCGGGCCGCCGGCGAGTTGGACGATCTGCCGTACCGGATCAAGTGGTCCACGTTCACGTCGGGGCCGCCCCTGCTGGAGGCGGTCAACGCGGGGGCGGTGGACGTCGGGGCGGTCGGCAACACGCCGCCGGTCTTCGCGGGTGCCGCGCACTCGAAGATCAAGGTGATCGCGGGGTCCCACAGCCGGTCGGACGGCGAGGCGATCCTGGTGAAGAAGGATTCGCCGCTGAGGTCTCCGGCGGAGCTGAAGGGGAGGTCGATCGCGGTGGCGCAGGGCAGTTCGGCCAACTACCAGCTGGTCGCGTCGTTGAAGGCGGCGGGGCTGTCTCCGAAGGACGTCACGCTCAACTACCTCCAGCCGGCTGATGCGCTGGCCGCGTTCACCCGGGGGAAGGTCGATGCCTGGGCGGTGTGGGACCCGTACACCTCGCAGGCGCTTGACCAGGCCGATGCCCGGGTGCTGACGACTGGTCAGGGGCTGGTGAACGGGTTGAGTTTCCAGGTCGCCGCGCCGGCCGCGCTGGACGACAAGGCGAAGTCGGCGGCGCTGAAGGACTACACGGAGCGACTGCGGCGGGCCCAGGACTGGGTGTTCAAGCACCCACAGGTCTGGGCGAAGGCGTGGGCGAAGGCGACCGGGCTGCCGGAGAAGGTGGCGCTGGACGCGGTCAAGCGGACCCGGGGGACGGCGGTGCCGGTCGCCGTGGACCAGGGCGCCGTCGGCTCCGAGCAGCGGATCGTGGATGCCTTCGCGGCGTTGAAGCTGATTCCGCGCTCCTTCGACTTCGGGGAGTTGGTCGATCCCCGCTTCAACGGCGGTCTGCCGCCTTCGAGTACGGCGCCGCGTACCTATGGAAAGGCCCAGTGATATGTCCGTACACCTGCATTGGTTCCTGCCGACCGGCGGGGACGGCCGGACGCTCGTCGACCGGCACGCCTACACCGACGGGGGCATCCGGCGGGACCGGATCACCCCGGTGAGCGGGGTGCGCGCCCCGGACGTCGAGTATCTGGCGCAGATCGCCAAGGCCGCCGAGCAGTTGGGGTTCGAGGCGGTCCTCACGCCGACCGGTACGTGGTGCGAGGACGCCTGGCTGACGACGATGGCGCTGTCGCAGGTCACCGAGCGGCTGAAGTTCCTGGTCGCGTTCCGGCCGGGGGTGATCTCGCCGGTGTTGGCCGCGCAGATGGCGGCCACGTTCCAGCGGGTCTCCCGGGGGCGGCTGCTGCTGAACGTGGTCACGGGCGGGGACTCGACCGAGCAGAAGCGGTTCGGGGACCATCTCGGGCACGATCAGCGGTATGCGCGGACGGATGAGTTCCTGCGGATCGTGCGGGGGGTGTGGGGCGGTCGGCCGTTCGACTTCCGGGGGGAGCACTATCAGGTCGAGGGCGGGCTGACGGCGCTGCCGCCGGATCCGCTGCCGGAGATCTTCTTCGGCGGGTCGTCGGCGGCGGCCGGGCCGGTGGCCGCGCGGAACGTCGACGTCTATCTGACCTGGGGCGAGCCGCCGGAGCAGGTGAAGCAGAAGATCGACTGGATTCGTGGGCTGGCGGAGCAGGAGGGGCGGACGGTCCGGTTCGGGATCCGGCTGCACACCATCTCGCGGGACACGTCGAAGGAGGCGTGGGCCACGGCGAACCGCCTGCTGGACGACCTCGACCCGGACACCGTCGCCGCCGCCCAGCAGGCGCTGGGCAAGAGCGAGTCGGTGGGGCAGCAGCGGATGCTGGCGCTGCACGGCGGCTCGCGCGACAAGTTGGAGATCTCGCCCAATCTGTGGGCGGGGGTGGGGCTGGTGCGGGGCGGTGCGGGTACCGCGCTGGTCGGCAGTCACGCGGAGGTGGCGGACCGGATCGAGGAGTACCACGCGCTGGGGGTCGAGCACTTCGTGCTGTCCGGGTACCCGCACCTGGAGGAGGCGTACTGGTTCGGTGAGGGGGTCCGGCCGGAGCTCGCCGCACGAGGGCTCCTGGACGCCGGGCCGTCGCCGCTGGCCGGGGTGCCGGCGGCGAACGGACGGCCCGCCTCGGCCCCCGGTGGGGCGCCGCTGCTGGTGGCGAGCGGGCGCTGAGCGGCGCGTTCGGCACGGGGGTGGGGCCGGGCGGGAAGCTCCCGACCCCACCCCGAGTTCGTAGAAACGTGAACTACATCCGACCGGCGGCCGCGCGGGACGCGACGCCGGTTACGCGGCCGGGGCGGCGGACGTCTCCCCCACCGGGACGCGGCTGAGCTCCCACGCCCGCAGTTGGGCGTAGCCGGGCCGGATCACCTCGTTGATCAGGGCGGTCCGCTCGTCGAAGGGGAGGAAGGCGGCCTTGGCCGCGTGGACGGTGAACTCCTCCAGTTCGGCGGTGCCGTAGCCGAAGGTGTCCCGCAGGTGCTGGAACTCCTGCGTCATGCTGGTGCCGCTGACCAGGCGGTTGTCGGTGTTGAGGCAGACCCGGAAGCCCAGTCGGCGGAGCAGGTCGATGGGGTGCTCGGCGTAGCCGGTCGCGGCGCCCGTCTGGAGGTTGGAGGTCGGGCAGACCTCCAACGCGATCCGCTGGTCGCGGACGTAGGAGGCGAGCCGGCCGAGGCCGACCTGACCGTCGGCGCCGATCGTGATGTCGTCGGTGATGCGGACACCGTGCCCGATGCGGTGGGCGCCGCAGCGCAGCACCGCCTCGTGGATGGACTCCGCGCCGACCGCCTCGCCGGCGTGGATGGTCACCCGGGCGCCCTGGCTGCGGAGGTAGTCGAAGGCTTCGGCGTGCCGGCCGGCGGGGTTGCCGATCTCGCCGCCGGCGATGTCGAAGCCGACCACCCCCCGGTCCCGGTGGGCGACCGCGAGCTCGGCGATCTCCACCGCGCGATCGGCGTGCCGCATGGCGCACAGCAGCGTCCCGATACGGATCCGGTGGCCGGCCTCCGCGGCCCGGCGCTCGCCCGCGCGGAAACCGGCATTGACCACGTCGACGACCTCGTCGAGGGTCAGACCGCCGGCCAGGTGCTGCTCGGGGGCGTAGCGCACCTCGGCGTAGACCACGCCGTCGGCGGCCAGGTCCTCGGCGCACTCCGCGGCGATCCGGAACAGCGCCTCACCGGTCTGCATCACCGCGCAGGTGTGCGCGAACGTCTCCAAATACCGCTCCAGCGAACCGGAGTCGGCCGCATCACGGAACCAGACGGCCAGCGCAGCCGGATCGGTGGTCGGCAGGTCCCGATAGCCGATCGCCTCCGCCAGCTCGATGATCGTCTCCGGACGCAGACCACCGTCGAGGTGGTCGTGGAGCAACACCTTGGGGGCGCGGCGGATCCGTTCCTGGTCGAGGGCGTGGGTGGACTGCGGCGGAAGCTTGTCAGACAACGTCATGGGGCGGGAGTATGACACGTCGCAGCGCCACCGGGCGACCGGGTATCACCGGGCGGTCCGGCGGCGGCCCCTAGGGCGAGGCATCCGGGCTGCTCAGCGCGCCTGCCACACCGGAAGGGCGGGGGCGCCCGGCGGCAGCATGTGCTTGGCGGCCAGCAGGGGCGTGCGGTCCAACCGGACGACCTGGGTGACCAGGACACCGGGGGTGTCGGCGGGGCGCCCGAGCTGGGTGCCGCGCTGTCGGCCGAGGGTGGTGGCCACGATGGTGCTGCTGCCGGTCAGCGGCAGTCCGCGCCCGGCGTCCAGCAGCAGGCCCAGCATCGACGACGACCGCCCGGCCGGCCCGTCGAACGCCGCCGCGGCGTCCGGCAGCAGCTCCGCCAACGTCTCGTCCGAGGCCCATTCCTGGGTCAGGCAGGCCGGGAGGCCACCGACCTCGATCACGCTCTCCCAGAAGCGCACCTCGCCGTGGGCCGGCAGGACCAGGTGCTGGGTGGAGAAGTCGGTGGGCTCCTCGCGGGTCCGGGCCAGCGGCACCGTGACGACCTGCCGCCCCTCCCCGAGCAGCGCCTCCACCGGCTTGAGGAACTCGAAGCCGCGCGGCGGCAGATGGTGGCTGACCGTGCGGCCCACCCCGCGCCGCACGGTGATCACGCCGTCCTCCTGGAGCAGGATCAGCGCCTCGCGCAGCGCCGGGCGGCTGACGCCGAGTTCGGCGGCGAGCCGGGGCTCGGTCGGTAGGGTGGAACCCGGCGGATAGGTGCCGGCGCGGATGGCCTCGACCATCCGCTCGTACAGTGCGACGACCGGCCGGCGCTGGGGCCGTCCCGGAGGGCGCTCCCGGTTCTGTTGTCTGTCAGCCATCTCGGTCTCCCCGCGTCCGTGGTCCGACTGCCCGCACCGCGCCTCGGGCGGGCGCGTACGGCCAGTTTTCCATCGTGCCGGGCCCAGCGACCGGGCGCCCCGGCCGTTCGCCCGAGGACGCGGGCCCCGACGACGTCGGCGCGCCCAGCGCACCTTGCCCGATGTCATGCGATCTTGTCTGACAACTGCGCAGCACAGCCGACGCCCCCGTCACCCCATGGGAACAAACGAACGCCGGATCGAGTGTTCGCCGGAAAGCGTGGTCGAGCACGGAAAGGCTTCCCCGAGCACGCCGCGGCGGGTGATGCTTACGGGGCGCAAGCGACGGGCTGCAGACCGTTACGGCGCCTCCGGCTGACATCCCTTGCTGGGCCGGAGAGTTGGTCCCACAACGCAATTCGCTAGGAGAACAGAGCCAGATGAACATCCTCACCAGCCTGCTTGCCGGCATCGTCCACCTCGTGGGCTGGCTCGTCTGACGGACTTGCAACACCACAAGGCGCCGCTCCCCCATGTCCCAGGAGGAGCGGCGCCTTCCGTGTACCCGGGCGGGCAACCGCCGTGGCAGACCGGCCGGTTGGTCGTCGGCCGGCTATGCCGCTGCGTCGCTACGCGTCCAGCGGCCGGCGCGCGGTCTCCGGCAGCGCGAGGTAGACGAGGAAGGACACCAGGCAGACCACCGCGACGTACCAGGGGAAGAGGTCCGGGTGGCCGGCCTGCTTGAACCACGTGCCGACGTACGGGGCGGTGCCGCCGAAGAGCGCGACGGTGAAGGAGTACGGGAAGCCGATGCCGGCGGCCCGCACCCGGGCCGGGAAGACCTCGGCGTTCACCGCGGCGGCGACCGAGGTGTAGCCGGTGAGCAGCACCATGCCTGCGCACTGCACCAGCAGCAGCGAGAAGAACGCGTCGGTGACCAGGTGGAGCAGTGGTACGGCCAGCACGGCGAAGCCCAACGCGAAGGTGAGCAGCAGCGGTTTGCGTCCGATGCGGTCCGAGAGCATGCCGCCGAGGGGCTGGAGCAGTGCGAAGAAGACCAGTGACAGGGTGCCGACGAGGAGCGCGTCGCCCTTGTCGAAACCGGCGTTGACCTGGGCGTAGGTGGGGAGGTAGGTGGTCCAGGTGTAGTAGGCGATGGTGCCGCCGGCGGTGATGCCGCAGATGAGGAGTGACTGGCGGGGGTAGCGGCGCAGGCCCTCGAAGAGGCCGGGGCGGGCCGCCCGCTGTGCGGCGAGGGGGTCCTCCCCGGCTCGCGCTCGGGGAAGGGTCTCCTGGGCGCCGCGCCGGATCCACAGGCCGAGCAGGCTCAGCAGGGCGCCGACGAGGAACGCGATGCGCCAGCCCCACTGTCCCATCTGGTGCTCGGTGAGCAGCGCGGCGAGCAGCGCCCCGGTGCCGGAGGCGAGCAGTTGGCCGAGGGTGGTGGAGACGTACTGGAAGCTGGAGAACAGGCCGCGCCGGCCCGGTCCGGCGGACTCGACCAGGAACGTGGTGGACGCCGCGAACTCGCCGCCCACCGACAGGCCCTGCACCAGGCGGGCGATGACCAGCACGATCGGCGCGAGGACGCCGGTGGCCGCGTAGGTGGGGGTGAGCGCGACCAGCAGGCTGCCGCCGCCCATCAGCAGGATGGTGAGGGTCAGCGCGGCGCGTCGGCCGCGGCGGTCGGCGACCGCGCCCAACAGCAGCCCGCCGACCGGGCGCATGAAGAAGCCGACCGCGAAGACCGCGAAGGTGGAGAGCAGTGGCACCAGGGAGTTGCCTGCGCCCTTGGGGAAGACCTGGTCGGCGAAGTAGACCGCCAGGAAGGAATAGGCGTACCAGTCGTACCACTCGACGGCGTTGCCGACGGAGGCGGCGGCCAGTTGCCGCAGTTGCGACGGCGGACGGTCACCCTCGGGTGCCCCGTCCTCGGCTATGGGCTGTGCGCTCGACATCGTCCTTGAGCTCCCGGTCCTTCTCCTCGGCCTGCCGCTGGGGCAGGATGATCCGGAAGGCGATCATGTACCGCTGAGGCGACCGACCGCCAGGGGCTACGGCGACGAAGTCGCGGCCGGAGGACCGCGGGAAGGCGATGGCCATGCGCCGGCAATGCGGTGGCAACATCCCGGGCATGCCGCCGAGCCGGGCCGGCGGAGCGCCGGGAAGAGAGCGCGAGGAGGAGGCACCGTGCGGGTAGCACTGTTCGTCACCTGCATCAACGACACGCTCCACCCACGGACCGGGCGGGCGGTGGTGACCCTGCTGGAACGGCTGGGCGTCGACGTCGACTTCCCGGCGGAGCAGAGCTGCTGCGGTCAGCCGCAGTTCAACACCGGCTACCGGCACGCCACCGAGCCACTGGTGCGCCGCTTCGACCGGGCCTTCAGGGACTACGCGTACGTGGTGACCCCGTCCGGTTCCTGTGCGGCGATGGTGCGCGACAACTTTCCGCGGATCGCGGCGAAGGCCGCGGCGGAGGGGCACGGCCGGGAGCTGACCGAGGCCGCGGCGCGGGCCGTACCCAAGACCTACGAGCTGACGGAGTTCCTGGTGGACGTGCTGAAGGTGACCGACGTCGGCGCCTACTATCCGCACACCGTGACCTATCACCCCACCTGCCACGGGCTGCGGATGCTGGGGCTCGGCGACCGGCCGCGGCGGCTGCTGGAGCAGGTCCGGGGGCTGACGCTCAAGGAGTTGCCGGGCGCGGAGGAGTGCTGCGGGTTCGGCGGGACGTTCGCGGTGAAGAATCCGGCGGTGTCGGCGGCGATGGGCGCCGACAAGGTCCGCGCGGTGACCGGGACCGGCGCACAGGCGGTCTGCACGGTGGACAACTCCTGTCTGCTGCACATCGGGGGCATGCTCGCCCGGCAGGGTTCGCCGGTGCGGCCGGTGCACCTCGCGGAGATCCTGGCCAGTACGGAGGCCGATGCGGTGGCGGACGGCGGAGCGGGCCGGGGCGTCGGTGCGGAAGGGGGCGCGCGGTGAGTCGCAGTTTCCTCGGGATGCCGGCGTTCCCGCAGGCCGCGGCCGTCTCCACCCGTGACGCCCGGTTGCGGGCCAATCTCACCCACGCCACCCACACCATCCGCGACAAGCGGGCCAAGGCGGTGGCCGAGCTGGACGACTGGGCGCAACTGCGGGCCGCGGGCGCCGCGGTGAAGGACCGGACACTCCGTCACCTCGACCACTACCTGGAGCAGTTGGAGGAATCCGTGGTCGCCGCGGGCGGCCGGGTGCACTGGGCGGCGGACGCCGACGAGGCCAACCGGATCGTCACCCGGCTGGTCCGGGAGACCGGTGAGCGCGAGGTCGTCAAGGTCAAGTCGATGGCCACCCAGGAGATCGGCCTCAACGAGGCGCTGGCCGAGGCGGGGATCCGGGCGTACGAGACGGATCTCGCGGAGCTGATCGTGCAGCTCGGCGACGACCTCCCGTCGCACATCCTGGTGCCGGCGATCCACCGCAACCGCACCGAGATCCGGGACATCTTCCGCCGGGAGATGGGCAAGTGGGGGCGTCCGGCGCCCGAGGGGCTGTCCGACTCCCCCGCCGAGCTGGCGGAGGCGGCCCGCCAGCACCTGCGGGAGAAGTTCCTCACCGCGAAGGTGGGCATCTCCGGCGCCAACTTCATGGTCGCCGAGACCGGCACCCTGGTGGTCGTGGAGTCCGAGGGCAACGGCCGGATGTGCCTGACGCTGCCGGAGACCCTGATCTCCGTCGTCGGCATCGAGAAGACCGTGCCGTCCTGGCAGGACCTGGAGGTCTTCCTCCAACTGCTGCCGCGCTCCTCCACGGCCGAGCGGATGAACCCGTACACCACCACCTGGACCGGGACCACGGACGGCGACGGGCCGCGGACCTTCCACCTCGTGCTGCTCGACAACGGGCGGACCGACACCCTGGCGGACACCGTGGGACGGCAGGCGCTGCGCTGCATCCGCTGCTCGGCCTGTCTGAACGTCTGCCCGGTGTACGAGCGGGCCGGCGGGCACGCCTACGGATCCCCCTATCCCGGCCCCATCGGCGCCATCCTCACCCCACAACTGCGCGGTATGACAGGCCCGTTGGAGCAGTCGCTGCCGTACGCCTCGTCGCTGTGCGGGGCGTGCTACGAGGTGTGTCCGGTGGCCATCGACATCCCCGAGGTGCTGGTGCACCTGCGGGAACGGGTGGTGGAGGGCGGCCCGGTCACCCAGCACGGGACCCGGGTCGTGCTCAAACCCGCCAAGGGGCACGCCGCGGAGCGGGCCGCGATGCGCGCCGCCGCCTGGGCGTTCGACCATCCGGGCGCACTGCGCGGCGGGATGCGGTTGGCCGCGCGGACCCGGCGGCTGCATCCGCGGCGACTGCCGGGGCCGGGGCGCGCCTGGAGCGACACCCGGACACTGCCGGCGGTGCCCGCCGAGTCGTTCCGCGACTGGTGGCAACGCACCCGGGGCGATGCCGGCGGACCCGACCGAGGAGGCGTCAAGTGAGCGGCAGGGACGTGGTGTTGGCGCGGGTGCGGCGGGCGCTGGCCGATGTGCCGCGCGGTGAGGGGCCGCACGATCCGCCCGTCCCCCGCGACTACCGCCGGGTGCACGGTTCCCGGACGACCGACGAGACCGTCGCGTTGCTCGCCGAGAACCTCGCGGACTACCGGGCGGTGGTGCACCGCTGTACGCCCGCCGGGCTGCCGGCGCTGCTCGGCCGGCTGCTGTCGGCGCGCGGGGCGCGGACGGTGGTGGTGCCGCCCGGGCTGGATCCGCGATGGCTGTCCGCCGCCGAGGTCGTCCAGCGCCCGGACCGGGCCGCGGACACCGTGCGGGAACTGGACGCGGTGGACAGTGTGGTGACGGGGTGTGCGGTGGCCGTCGCGGAGACCGGCACGCTGGTCCTGGACGCCGGCCCGGATCAGGGGCGGCGCCGGATCACCCTCGTCCCCGACCACCACATCTGTGTGGTGCGGGTCCCCGACCAGGTCGTCGGCTCGGTCCCCGAGGCGTTGCCGCGGCTGTCCCCGGAGCGCCCGCTGACCTGGATCTCCGGGCCGTCCGCCACCAGTGACATCGAACTGGACCGGGTGGAGGGGGTGCACGGTCCGCGGACGCTGGAGGTGGTGTTGCTGGCGGACGGCACGGAGCGCGGGGACTCGGGTTAAGCCGCGCGGGCGGCCGGCCCGCGGAGGGTGACCCTGGCGTTGGTAGGCACCCGGTGGGTACCAACGCCAGGTGTCTGGGTGGCCCGCGCGCCGGCCGGCAGACTCCTGGTCATCGCCACCGAGCAGATGACCGAGAGGCAGCCGACAGCCATGAACAGCTACGACAACTCCCTTGCCTGGAACGCGGGTTGGGCCACCGCGGTGCAGCGGCCGAGCGTGGGCTTCCACAAGAACTGGGCCGAGGAGGGGTTCGCGGACCAGACCGTACGACAGACCGTGCGGGTCACCGGGGCCGGGACCCGGGCCCGGATCAAGCTCTCCAACCGGTACGGGACCGCGCCGCTGGAGGTGTCCGGTGCGAGCCTCGCCCGGGCCGGCGCCGGGGCGGCGGTGGCGGCCGGTTCGGTCCGGCCGCTGACCTTCGGCGGGGCGGCGTCGGTGCGGATCCCGGCGGGCGGCGAGGTGTACAGCGACGCGGCGGAGGTGACCGTGGCGGCGCTGGAGTCGCTCACCGTGTCGCTGTACTTCGCGGGGCCGAGCGGACCGGCGACCTTCCACGCACAGGCGTGGGCCACCGCGTACCGGGCCGCGGGCGAGCAGTTGGGGGAGGTGGATCCGGCGGTCTTCGGGGAGACCTCGGTCTCGTGGTACTACCTGGCCGCGGTCGAGCTGGCGGACGGCGACCCGGCCCGGCGGGACACCGTGGTGCTCTTCGGTGACTCGATCACCGACGGCTTCGGGTCGACCGACGACGCCGACCGGCGGTACTCGGACGCGCTGGCCGAGCGGCTGGCCGCCGAGGGGCGTCCGCTCCGGGTCCTCAATCTGGGCATCGGCGGGAATCTGCTGTTGAACGACTCGGCGTGGTTCGGCGAGCGGGCCGGGGCGCGGTTCGACCGCGATGTGCTGGCGCAGCCGGGCGTGCGGTCGGTGGTCGTCCTGGTCGGCCTGAACGACATCGGCTTCAGCGAGGTCGACCTGCCGACGTACAAGCCCAACCCGGACAACTCCGCTGAGCAACTCATCGCAGGCTACCGGGAGTTGATCGAGCGGGCGCACGCGGCCGGGGTGCGGGTCATCGGGGGGACGATCCTGCCGTTCAAGGGGTCGGAGTACCACACGCCGGCCGCGGAGGCGAAGCGCCGGGCGGTCAACGAGTGGATCCGGACGGCGGGCGCGTTCGACGCGGTGGTCGACTTCGCGGCGGTGACGGCGGATCCCGCCGACCCGGACGCGCTGCGGTCCGCCTACGACAGCGGGGACTTCAAGCACCCGGGCGACGCGGGGTACCGGGCGATGGCGCAGGCGGTCGATCCGGCCACCCTCTGATCAATCCTGATGCACCGTCACATACGGTTGCCGCCTCCTGCTGCGCACGCCCCGGGGCTCCGGTCACACCAGGGCCCCGGGGGCGCGGCCGTCGTCCGCGGTACCGGCCTCGGCGTCCGGCGCCTCCTGGTGCGTGTCGCGGCGGACCAGGGCGGCGTAGCGGCCGTCGGCGGCCAACAGCTCGTCGTGGGTGCCGCGTTCGGCGATCCGGCCGCCGTCCAGGACGACGATCTGGTCGGCGTCCCGGACCGTGGAGAGGCGGTGCGCGATGGTGAGGGTGGTGCGGCCCGCGGAGAGCGCGTCGACGGCCTGCTGGACGGCGTGTTCGGTGCGGGTGTCCAGGGCGCTGGTGGCCTCGTCGAGGACGAGGACCGGCGGGTCGCGCAGGAGGGTGCGGGCGATGGCCAGGCGCTGCTTCTCGCCGCCGGAGAAGCGGTAGCCGCGTTCGCCGACGACGGTCTCGTAGCCGTCGGGGAGGGCCGCGATGTGGTCGTGGATCTGGGCGATCCGGGCGGCCCGCTCGATCTCCTCGTCGGTGGCGTCGGGCTTGGCGAAGCGCAGGTTCTCGGCGACCGAGGCGTGGAAGAGGTAGGTCTCCTGGGAGACCACGCCGACCGCGTGGGCGAGGGTGTCGAAGCCGAGGTCGCGGACGTCGGTGCCGTCGAGGGTGACCCGGCCGCCGGTGACGTCGTAGAGGCGCGGGACGAGGTAGCTCAGGGTGGTCTTGCCGCTGCCGGTCGGGCCGACGACGGCGAGGCTGCTGCCGGCCGGGACGGTCAGGTCGATGCCGTCGAGGGTGGGGGCGGCCTCCGGGTCGTAGCCGAAGGTCACCTTCTCGAAGCGGATCTCGCCGCGCGGGGTGGGGAGTGGAACGGGGGCGGCGGGCTCGGTGATGTCGACCGGCAGGTCGAGGTATTCGAAGATGCGCTGGAAGAGCGCGAGCGAGGTCTGCATCTGGACGCCGGTGGTCAGCAGGGAGACGGTGGGGCGCAGCAGGCCCTGCTGGAGGGAGACGAAGGCGACCAGGGTGCCGAGGGAGAAGACCGGGCCGCCGAGTTGCAGGACCAGGCCGGCCGCCCAGTAGATGAGCGCGGGCATGGCGGCCATGACGATGCCGATGGTGGCCATCCGCCAGCGGCCGGCCATGTTGGCGCGGACCTCCAGGTCGACCAGGCGCTCGGACTCGGTGGCGAAGTTCTTGGTGAGCGAGTCGGCGCGGCCCATGGTCCGGCCGAGCAGCACGCCGCTGACCGAGAGGGATTCGGTGACCATCGCGGACATCGTGGCCATCTGCTTCTGCCGCTTGGTGGTGATCTTCTTGCGTTCGTTGCCGACCCGGCGGCTTATTCCGACGAACAGCGGGAGCAGCAGCAGCGAGACGACGGTGAGCCGCCAGTCGAGGGCGATCATGGCGACGACGGTGGCGACGACCGAGGTCAGGTTGGAGACCAGGGACGTCGCGGTGGAGGTGACGGTCGCCTGCATGCCGCCGATGTCGTTGGCGATCCGGGACTGGACCTCACCGGTGCGGGTGCGGGTGAAGAACGCCAGTGGCATCCGCTGGAGCTTGGCGTAGACGGCGGTGCGCAGATCGTGCATGACGCGCTGGCCGACCGTGGTGGAGACCAGGGTCTGGAGGACGCCGAAGACGCTGGTGGTGAGCGCGGTGGCGATCATGCCGAGGGCGAGCAGGGTCAGCAGGCCGGTACGCCGGCCGGGGATGGCGACGTCCAGGATCTCGCGGAGGAGGAAGGGCGAGGCCACCGAGACCAGCGAGGAGGCGGCGACGAGCAGGCCGACCAGGGCCAGCCGGCCGCGGTAGGGGCGGAACAGCGCGAGGATCCGCCGCAGCTGGACCGGGGCGTCGGGGTCCTTGGGGGGCGGGGTCCAGTTCGGTTCTTCGGGACGCATGGGCTCCTACGAGGGTGGAGGGTGGGAACTAGGGGGCTGGCGGGTGGGAACTAGAGAGGCTGGCGGGAACTAGGCGGCCGGGAAGGCCGGAACCAGGAGGGCTAGGACGGCGGGCACCAGCAGGCCGCGAGGGTGAAAACTTTGCCGAGCTTAGCTCATTGTTACCTATGCTCACAATGAATCTTGTCCTGTACTGTGGGGGCATGCCCTCCCCCGAGTCGTCGGTCAGCGCAAACGCAGCCAACGCAGCCAGCGAGGCCAACGTGGCCGAGCAGCTGGTGCGACTGACCCGCCGGATGCAGCGCGCCCAGAAGCGCCACATGGCCCACCTGGACATCGCCTGCACCCCCGCGCAGTCCCGCCTGCTGCGGATCGTCGGCCACTGCCGCGACACCCCGCCCCGGATGGCCGACCTGGCCGAACGGCTGGAGGTCGTGCCCCGCGCCGTGACCACGCTGGTGGACGCGCTGGAGGCGAACGGCACGGTGCGCCGGGTGCCCGATCCGACCAACCGTCGGGTGGTGCGGATCGAGCTGACCGACACCGGCCGGTCCGCGCTCCGGGCGTTGCGCGGCGCACGTCGGGCCGCCGCGGAGGAGATCCTGGCCCCCCTGACCGCCGCACAGCGCGAGGTGCTCGGCGGTCTGCTCGCCACCCTCGTCGACGGACCGGGGGAACCGCACCGCTCTGCCGCACCGGCCTGACCCACGGGCCCGGCGCGCAGTCAACCGGAGGTGACCGTGCCCCTGCTGGAGCCCACGCCCGAAGCCCTGCGGCCCCGCACCACCCACCCCGCGCCGGACCGGGTGCCCGAACGACTGGCGACCGGCACCCCCGAACCGCTGCGCGGCGACCTGATCGCGCTGCTCGGCGCGGACAAGGTGCGGCACACCGTCTCCGACCTGGTCCGCTACGCCTCCGACGCCAGCCCCTACCGCTTCCTCCCCCAGGTCGTGGTGATCGCCGAGACCGCCGACGACGTCTCCGCGGTCTTCTCGTACGCCCGCGCGCACGGCCGCAACGTGGTCTTCCGGGCCGCCGGGACCTCCCTCAACGGCCAGGCGCAGGGCGAGGACATCCTCGTCGACGTGCGCCGCCACTGGGCCGGCATCGAGGTGCTGGACGACGGTGCCCGGGCCCGGATCCGGCCCGGCACCACCGTGCTGCGGGCCAACGCCACGCTCGCCCGGTACGGCCGGCTGCTGGGCCCCGACCCGGCCAGCGCCATCGCCTGCACCGTGGGCGGGGTGGTCGCCAACAACGCCTCCGGGATGACCGCCGGCACCACCCGTAACTCCTACCGGACGCTGGCCTCGCTGACCTTCGTACTGCCGTCCGGCACCGTCGTCGACACCGCGCACCCGGCCGCCGACGCCCGGCTGGCCCGGGCCGAACCGGTGCTCTGCACCGAACTGCTGGCCCTCAAGGCGGAGATCGAGGCGGACCCGGATCTGGTCGCCAGGATCCGCGCCAAGCACGCGATCAAGAACACCAACGGTTACCGCCTGGACGCCTTCCTCGACGGGCGGACGCCGGTGGAAATCCTGCGCGGGCTGATGGTCGGCTCCGAGGGGACCCTCGGCTTCATCGCCGAGACGGTCTTCACGACCCTGCCGCTTGACCGGCACACCTCCACCGCGCTCCTCTTCTTCCCCACCCTCGCGGCCGCGGCCGCCGCCGTCCCGCGCTTCACCGAAGCCGGCGCCCGGGCCGTGGAATTGATGGACGGCAACACCCTGCGCGCGTCGGTGCGCGTGCCCGGGGTCCCCGCCGACTGGGCGGACCTGCCCAAGGAGACCGCCGCGCTGCTGGTGGAGTTCCGGGCACCGGACGAGGCCGCGCAGCGGGCGTACGAGGAGGCGGCGGCGCGGGTGCTGGCGGGGCTGGAGCTGGTCGCCCCGGTGCCGTCGGTCAGCAACGACCTCACCCGGGACGCGGCCGTGATCGGCGGCTACTGGAAGGCCCGCAAGGCGTTCGTCACCGCGGTCGGCGGCTCCCGACCCGCCGGCACGACCCTGATCACCGAGGACTTCGCGGTCCCGCCGGCCCGGCTCGCCGACGCCTGCACCGCGCTGCTGGAACTCCAGGCCCGGCACGGCTTCGACGCGGCGGTCGCCGGCCACGCCGCCCACGGCAACCTGCACTTCCTGCTCGCCTTCGACGCCGCCGACCCCGACGACGTGACCCGCTATGCCGCCTTCATGGACGACTTCTGCCGGCTGACCGTCGAGCGCTTCGACGGCTCGCTGAAGGCGGAGCACGCCACCGGCCGGAACATCGCGCCGTTCCTGGAGCTGGAATGGGGATCGCGGGCCACGGAGTTGATGTGGCGGATCAAGGAGACCGTGGACCCGCGGGGCATCCTCGCCCCGCGGGTCCTGCTCGACCGCGACCCGCGGGCGCACCTGCGCGGCCTGAAGACGATTCCCCAGGTCGAGGCGGTCGCCGACCCGTGCATCGAGTGCGGCTTCTGCGAACCGACCTGTCCCAGCGAGGACCTGACCACCACGCCCCGCCAACGGATCGTGCTGCGCCGCGAGATGCTGCGCCAGCCGCCCCGCTCCGCGGTCAACGACGCCCTGCTGGACGCCTACGGCTACGACGCGGTGGACACCTGCGCCGGGGACTCCACCTGCAAGCTGGCCTGCCCGGTCGGCATCGACACCGGCGCGCTGATGAAGGACTTCCGGCACCGCCGGCACACCCCGCGCGAGGAGCGGATCGCCGAGCGGACCGCCCGGCACTTCGGGGCCGTCGAGCGGGCGGCCCGGCTGGCGGTGGCCGCCGCGGACCGGCTCGACGACCGGCTGCTGACGGGGGTGACCGGCGCGGCCCGCAAGGCCGTCCGCCCCGACCTGGTGCCGGAGTGGCTACCGCAGATCCCCGGCGCCGCGGCCCGCCGGCTGCCCGCGACCCGCCGGACCGGCGCGGCCGCGGTGTACTACCCGGCCTGCGTGAACCGCATCTTCGGCGAACCCGCCGGCCACCGCGGGCCGTCCCTCCCCGAGGCGGTGGTGGCGCTCGCCCGGCGGGCCGACCGCCCGGTGTGGATCCCGCCGGACGTCACCGGCACCTGCTGCGCCACCATCTGGCACTCCAAGGGCTACGAGCGGGGCAACCGGCTGATGGCCAACCGCATCGTCGAGGCCGCCTGGGGCTGGACGGCCGGCGGAGCGCTGCCGCTGGTCGTGGACGCCTCGTCCTGCACCCTCGGTCTGGCCCGCGAGGTGGTGCCGTACCTGACGCCGTTCAACCGCTCACTGCACGCCGAGCTGACCGTCGTCGACTCCGTGGTCTGGGCCGAGGAGCTCCTCCCGCACCTGGAGATCCGCCGCACGCTCGGCTCCGCCGTCCTCCATCCCACCTGCTCCATGCAGCACCTGGGCGACGAGGACGGACTGCGACGGGTCGCCGAGGCGTGCGCCCGCGAGGTGGTGGTCCCGGACGACGCGGGCTGCTGCGCCTTCGCCGGCGACCGCGGCCTGCTCCACCGGGAACTGACCGAATCCGCCACCGCGAAGGAGGCGGCCGAGGTCACCGCCCGCCCCTTCGACGCCCACCTCTCGGCGAACCGCATGTGCGAGATCGGCATGGACCACGCAACGGAGGGCCGAGGCTACCGCTCGGCCCTCCTGGCGTTGGAATGGGCAACGCGTCCCGGCAACGCCCCCGGTCCGTACGGCGTTTGAGGACGGGCGGGCGTCAGCGGGCGAGGTGCAGGGCCACGGCGCCGTGGGCGGGCACGGTGAGCTGCGCCTGCCCGTCCCCACCGACGGTCACCGTGTGCCCGTCGCACGACCCCGGCACCGCCGCCACCACATCGCAGTACGTCCCGGCCGGCAACGACGTGGCAAACGACCGACTGACCGCCCCGTCCCCGGCGTTGAGGGCCACGAACCCCGCCGACCCGCGCCCGAAGGCGATCGCATTGCCCCCGTTGTCCCACCAGTTGGTCAGCTCCGCCGACCCCACCGCGTTGCGGAATCCCACCATCCCGGTGATCTCGCGCTTGGCGTGCTCATTGGTCCAGGCGGAGCTGCCGGAGGCCGGCGGGCCGGCGTCCTTGTCGGTCCACTGGTAGCCGGAGTAGACGTTCGGGGAGCCGTACGGCGAGGCGAGCATGAAGACGTTGGCGAGGGTGTAGGTCGCGCCGTCCTTGTACGTCAGGGTCGAGCCGTTCCGCTCGGTGTCCCAGTTGTCGACGAACGTGCGGGCCTTGTCGCTGCCGAGCTTGCCGTCCGCGACGGACTTGAGCTGGGCGAGGTTCCCGCTCTGGAGGGCGCTCTTGAGGTGGCTGCCGTAGCGGAATTCGTCGACGTCGCCGGTGTTGGTGTACTCGTCGGGCTGGACGGCCTCGCCGGCGCCGTAGACGACCTCCTGCACCCAGTACCCCGGGTCCTTCATCTTGCCCTTGATGGCGGCGAGGTCGGCGGCGGCGATGTGCTTGGCCGCGTCGATCCGGAAGCCGTCCACGCCCAGCGCCCGCAGGTCGTCGAGGTACTTGGCGAGGGTGCTGCGGACGTAGTCGCTGCCGGTGTCGAGGTCGGCGAGCCCGACCAGTTCGCAGTTCTGGACGTCGTCGCGGTTGGTGTAGTCGGAGATGTTCTTGCGGCAGCCGTGGAAGTCCCAGTCCTGGTAGTAGCCCGGGTAGGTGTACTTGGTGTACTGGGTGCCGCCGGTGCCGGTGCCGGAGCCGGCCGCCATGTGGTTGATGACGGCGTCGGCGACGACCTTGACGCCGGCGGTGTGGCAGGCGCCGACCATCGCGGCGAACGCGTCCCGGTCGCCGAGCCGTCCGGCGATCTTGTAGCTGACCGGTTGGTACGAGGTCCACCACTGGTCGCCCTGGATGTGCTCGGAGGCGGGTGAGACCTCGACGTAGCCGTAGCCGGCCGGGCCCAGTTGGTCGGTGCAGGCCCGGGCGACGTCGGCGTACTTCCACTCGAAGAGGGTGGCGGTGACGGTCCGGTCGCCGGGTGGGGTGGCCTGCGAGGGCCAGGGGGCGAAGGCGGCGAGGCCGACCGCGGCCAGTACCCCGGCCAGCGTCCGGGCCCGCGCCCGGGAACGCACCCGGGCACGCACCCGGGAGCGAGGCCCCTGGTACGGCCTCTTCGTCGCTGCGTTGTCGCGGCTCCTTCGTCGCTGCACTGTTGCGGCTCCTTCGTCATGGGGCACGGGGACCGCGCCCACGAGAGCAGCCACGCGCCAGGCCGCCATGGGGGGATTCCGCTTCGGAGCCTGCCTTTTCGTGCGTGGACACGTCAAGGTTTTCGGCAAGGGTTTTCAGGCTCTTGCGAAAGACACTGACGTGGGCGGGCGAGGCGGCGCGGCTCGGCGACACCCGCGGTGTACGAAGAGTCCAAGTACGTGCACCAAGAGTCCAATGGGCCCTCTTGTGCCCCAGGCCGCCCAACCGTCAGGGTCCTCACCGAGGTTCACGACTGTCCCGCGTACGATCCGCTCCCTTGGAGGACCGATGCACGAGGCACAACCGCAGAACCAAGAGCCCAACGAGGCCGGCCCCAGCCGCCGTTCGGTCCTGTGGACCGCCGGCGCGGCGGGCGCCGGACTGGGAATCGCCGGACTGGGCACCGCACCGGCGTCCGCCGCCGCACCCGGGGCGACCGGCGCGGCCGAGGCCGCCGCCACGCCCCCCAGGCCCCACGGCAAGACCATGATCGGAGTGCCGTTCGAGCCGCGCAGCACGGTGCGCATCGGCATCATCGGCCTCGGCAACCGGGGCGGCAGCATGATCGACCTGTTCCTGGCGATGCCGAACGTACGGGTCGTGGCGCTCTGCGACCCGGTGAAGGACAAGGTCGCCAAGGCCGCGGCGAAGGTCACCAAGGCCGGACAGCCCGCACCCGCCGTCTACACCAACGGCGACCACGACTTCGAAAACCTCTGCAAGCGCACCGACATCGACTTCGTCTACGCGGCGACCCCCTGGGACTGGCACTTCGAGATGGCGAAGACCGCCATGCTCAACGGCAAGCACGTCGGCACGGAGTGCCCGCTGGCCCTGCGCCTGGACCAACTGTGGGAATTGGTGGACCTCTCCGAACGCACCCGCAGACACTGCCTCCAACTGGAGAACTGCTGTTACGGCAAAAACGAGATGCGGGTGCTGCGGATGGCGCACGCCGGCCTCTTCGGCGACCTGCTGCACGGCGCCGGGGCGTACATCCACGACCTGCGCGGCCTGATGTTCGACCCGGCGTACTACGAGGGGCCCTGGCGCCGACTGTGGCACACCCGGCTGCGCGGCGACCTCTACCCCAACCACGGCTTCGGCCCGGTCGCCAACTACATGGACGTCAACCGCGGCGACCGGGTGGTCCGGATCACCAGCTTCGGCACACCGGCGCTGGGTCTGGCCGCGTACCGCAAGCAGCAGATGCCGCCCGGCGACCCCAGCTGGAAGGAGTCCTACGTCGAGAGCGACCGGACGATCAGCCTGGTACAGACCGCCAAGGGACGGGTGATCCGGCTGGAGCACGACGTCTCCACACCGCACCCGTACAGCCGGATCAACAGCCTCGGCGGGACCAAGGGGCTCTTCGAGGACTACCCCGAGCGGATCTACCTGGAGCCCGACCAGAGCAACGACGAGTGGGGCGACTTCGGGAAGTACGCACAGTGGGACCACTGGTTGTGGAAGGAGCACGCCAACCCGCCCGGCGGCCACGGCGGGATGGACTACATGCTGGTCTTCCGGCTGACCCAGTGTCTGCGGCTCGGCCTGGTACCGGACTTCGACGTCTATGACGCGGCGACCTGGTCCGCACCGGTGCCGCTGAGCGACCGCTCGATCAAGGCGAAGGGCGCACCGCAGGAGATCCCGGACTTCACCCGGGGGCTGTGGCGGAAGGCGCGCCCGGGGATGGATTCGCAGAAGCCCGCCGAGTAGCGGGGACGCGGCCCTCCGGCCTACGTCCGGGGCCCGGTGGCAGGCCGTCCGCCACCGGGCCCCGCAGGTCACTTCTCGCCGGGGGCGACGGCAGCGCCGTCCGGCTCCTCCTGGCCGGCGGGGGCGGGGGCCGCCCGCCGCTGCCGCCCGGGCGGGGCCGCGCCGGCCAGCACCTGCTTGGCCGTCACCCGGTCCAGCGCGCCCTCCCAACGGGACACCACGAAGACCGCGACGCAGTTGCCGAGCAGGTTGGTCGCCACCCGCATGGAGTCCATGATCCGGTCGACGCCGAGCAGCAGGGCGACCGCGGTGGCCGGGATGACGCCCAGCGCGGAGGCGGTCGCGGACAGCGCCAGGAACGCCGAACCGGGCACGCCCGCCATGCCCTTGCTGGTCAGCATCAGCACCAGGACGACGGTGATCTGTTGGCCGAGGGACAGGTGCACGCCGACGGCCTGGGCGATGAAGAGCGTACCGATGGAGAGGTAGATGGAGGCGCCGTCGAGGTTGAAGGAGTACCCGGTGGGCAGCACCAGGCCGACCGCGTCGTCCCGGCAGCCGGCGGCCCGCAGCTTCTGCATCATCCGCGGCATCACGGTCTCGCTGGAGCCGGTGCCCAACGCCAGCAGCAGCTCCTCGCGGGTGTAGCGGACGAACTTCCAGAGGCTGAGCCCGGTGACGGCCTTGAGGGCGAACCCCAGCAGGACGAGGAAGACCAGGGCCACGCCGTAGCAGACCGCGATCAGCTTGCCGTACGTCGACATGGCGCCCAGGCCGTACTGGCCGACGAGATGGGCGGTGGCTCCGAAGACCGCGAGCGGGGCGAGCTTCATGAGGTAGCCGACGATGGTGAAGACGACGTCCTGGGCCTGCTCGATCAGCGGCAGCAGTTGGGGCACCCGCTGCTGGCCGAGGTGCAGCAGCGCCGCGCCCACCAGACAGGCCAGCACCAGGACCTGGAGCAGCGAGTTCTCGGCGAACGCGCCGACCGCGCTGTTCGGCAGCGCCTCCAGGATGAACTGGGCCGCGGAGGGAAGTTTTCCGCCACCGGTCTGGGCGTCCACCGCGCCCTTGTCGAGGGAGGCCGGGTCGACGTGCATCCCGGCGCCGGGGCTGAAGACGTTGCCCGCCAGCAGGCCCACGACCAGGGCGACGCTGGTCGCGACCTCGAACCAGATCAGGGCCTTGACGCCGATCCGGCCGAAGGACTTGAGGTCGCCCGCCTTGGTGATGCCGGCGACGACGACGCAGAAGACGAGCGGGGAGATGACCGCCTTGATCAGGCGGACGAAGCCGTCGCCCAACGGCTGGAGCGAGGTGCCCGCCTGCGGCCACAGGCGTCCGACCAGGACACCGAGCAGCAGGGCGAGCAACACTTGGACGAACAGGCTGGTGCGCAACAGACGCCCGGCGCGGCGGGCGAAGCTTCCGGTGGCGTGCGGCACGGGCACTCCTCCATGGACGGATTTTGGAATACGGAAAAGGATTTCCGCGATCCGTCACTATGGCCGGTTGTCGTTCCCTCCGAAAGAGCGCGATGCAACTTCCCGGAAAATCTTGGAGCTTGATCCAAGGAGGACGCGCTCCCGACTTCGCCCCCGCTCCCCGCTCGGCGGCCGAGTGCCCGCTTCAGTCGGCGAGGTGCGCCCGGTCCCCCATCACCACGACCGGATGCCGCGCCGGATCGAGCGCGCGCAGCAGCGTCGCCATCGCGGACTTCGCCACGCTGATGCAGGCCGAGGTTCCGCCCCCGTGGTCCAGGTGCAGCCAGACCCCGCCGCCCTTGGACTGCCCCTGGGGGCGGGTGGGGTCCAGCGGAGACGTCCCCGCGACCCGGTTGTAGTCGATCGCCACCACGTAGTCGAAGTCGTGGCGGGTGTTCTTCGACCAGTACGCGGGCGGGGTGAAGGCCGCCGAGTGGGTGTACGGCAGCCGGGCCCCCGGATCGGGGAGCACACCACCGGCGTCGGTCAGCGGGAAGACGCCGACCGGGCTGCGCTGGTCGCCCTCGTGATGGTCCGGCGTCCAGCCACGCCGGCCATTGTGCGCCGGCCAACTCCCCTTGCTTTCCCAGCCGTTGGCGCCCTTCTCGTACAGCACCACCGTCGCGTCGGGGGAGTTCGCCCCAGCGCCGTACACCGCGACGACCTGACGGGTGGTGGCCGGGATCCGCGACCGCAGCGCGGCGCCGACCTCGGGAACGCCGTCACGGTGAGTGGTCGCCGCGCCCCCGCGGGCCGGTCTTCCGGGGCGTTCCCCCGCCCCGGCTCCGCCCCCCTTGGTGTCCCTGCCGTCGTTGCCGTCGCCGTCCTTGCCCACCGTGCCGCCGGCTCCGCAGCCCGCCAGAAGGACCACCGTCGCCGCGGCCACTGCCACTGCCCGTACCGCACCAACCGCTGTCCGCATGACGTCCATGCTCCCACCGCCTCCTGACGGTCGTTCGCCCCGGCCCGCCGACGTGTCCCGTGCGGAAAACTCGTCGGCTAACCGGCTTTCTACGGAAAAACCGTTTGAAGCCGGGCCGCCCGACAAGCGAACCTTCCTGTGCCTCCGCTCGCGCCGGGGCCTGTCACCAAGGGGCGCGAGGGCCGTGCCGGCCTGCCCGGACGGCGCGCCACCGCTCCCCGCCGACGACGACCACCCCGCTCCCCCGGCCCGCCTCTCCGGCCCGCCCAGCGCGCGGCCCGCCCTCACCCCCCGCGACAACTCCTGGGACATCATGCGCATTCGCGACCTCCCCCATCCCGACCCCGGCGTCCCCGACGTCCGCACGGGCGGCAGATTCCTCGTGTGGCTGTGCCGACAGCAGCTCGGCGGACAGGCCAAGGCCCTCTTCTGGGGGCTGGTGCACATGGGCTCGACGGCCTCGTTGCCCCTGCCGGTGGGCCTCGCCGTGCAGGCCGCGGTGGACGGCCGCGGCGCCCGGCTGACGCTGGCGGGCGGCCTGTTGGTACTGCTCGGCGCGCTGGTCGCGGTCAGCGACATCATGCTGCACCGCACGGCCGTGGCGAACTGGATCGGCACGGTGGCCCGGATGCAGCAGTTGCTCTCCCGCAAGACCGCGGAGCTGGGCGGGGCGATGACCCGCCAGGTGGCGGCCGGTGAGATCGTCGCCGTCAGCACCGGCGACCTGGAGCACATCGGCTGGTTCGTCGAGACGCTGTCGCGGTTCGGCGCGGCGCTGGCGGCTTCGGTCGGCGTCTGCCTGGCGCTCGTCGCCTACCAACCGCAACTCGGCGTCGTGGTGGCCCTCGGCGTTCCTCTGCTGGCCCTGGCCGTCCTCCCGCTGCTGCCGCCGGCCACCCGCCGGGCGGACACCCAGCGCGAGAAGGCCGGCCGGGCCACCGAACTCGCCTCCGACACCGTCGCCGGACTGCGGGTACTGCGCGGCATCGGCGGCGAGGACCTCTTCCTCGGCCGCTACCGCAGCGCCTCCCAGGAGGTCCGCCGGGCCGCCGTGCGCAGCGCCCGCATGTGGTCGCTGATCTCGGCCGTGCAGGTCGCCCTACCGGGCCTGCTGCTGATCGCGGTGGTCTGGTACGGGGTCCGCCTCACGCTCGACGGCCAGATCACGATCGGTGAACTCGTCACCATCTACGGCATGGTGGCCTTCCTGCTGTACCCGCTGCGCCAGGTCGAAGAGATGACGATGGCCTGGTCTTTCGCCCTGCCGTCGGCGGGGCGCACGGCACGCGTGCTGACGCTGAGCCGACCGACGGGCGGACGGCTGACCGACCCGGAACCGCCGTCCGGCGACCTCCACGACCCGGCCAGCGGGCTGACCGCGCGGGCCGGCCGGCTGACCGCCGTGGTGTGCGGCGACCCGGACGCGGCGGGCCGGCTCGCCGAACGCCTCGGCGGGCATCCCCCGCACGCCGCGCCATTCGTGCAACGGGACGCCGCCCCGCGTGCGGACGCCGCCCCGACCCCCGCCCCGCAGAGCACCGGACCGGCCACACACGCCACCGGTCCGACCCCGGAGACCCCTGCCCCGAACTCGGAGACCGCCGACCCGACCCCGGAGACCGCCGACCCGACCTCGAAATCCACTGGTCGGACCCTGGAGACACCCGACCGGACCCTGGAGACCACCGGCCGGACCCTGGAGACCACCGGCGTGGACGTCCAGGGAGCTGCCCCGGACCGGGACCGTCCGCTCTCCGTCGTGCTCGGCAGCACCCCGCTGGACGACCTCCCGCGCGACACCGCCCGGACGGCCGTCCTCGTACAGGACAAGGACCCGGTGCTGCTCTCCGGAACCCTCGGAGATCTCCTCGACGTCCCGGCGTCCGGCCGGGTGACCTCGACCGCGGCACTCGACGCTGCCCAATGCGCCGATGTGCTGGCCGCATTGGCCCAGGCGTCCGCCGACGACTCCGGAGACCCGATGCACACCCACATCACCGAACGCGGCCGGTCCCTCTCCGGCGGCCAACGCCAGCGGCTGTCCCTGGCCCGGTCGCTGGTCGCCGACCCCGAGGTGTTGGTGCTGGACGAACCGACCAGTGCCGTCGACGCCCACACCGAGGCCCGGGTCGCCGACGGCCTGCGGGAGATCAGGGCGGGCCGCACGACCGTGGTCCTGACCTCCAGCCCGCTGCTCCTGGACCGCGCCGACCAGGTGGTGTTCCTCCAGGAGGGCAAGATCGCCGGCGAGGCCCCGCACCGGGAACTGCTGCGCACCCACCCCGAATACCGCGCCGTCGTCACCCGCGAACCGGATCCCGTCCGCAACGCGCCCGCGCCCCGCACCGACCACACCATCGAGGAGACCGCATGATCGGCCTGGCCCCGCCGGAGCACGATCCCCACACGCCCCGGACGGCCGACACCCTGCCGGTCGGCTCGCCGGCGACGGTGCGCGCCTACGTTGCCGAGCTGATCCGCCGCCACCGCCGGGACTTCACCATCCTGGTCACCGTCAACGCCATCGCGGTCATCGCCTCGATGGTCGGGCCCTATCTCCTCGGCGGCCTGGTCGAGGACCTGTCCGCGGGCCACGGCGGGCAGATCCAACTGGGCCGCACCATCGGCCTGTTCGCCCTCGCGCTGGTCGTCCAGACGGTCTTCGTCCGCATGGTGCGGCTGCGCGGGGCGGTGCTCGGTGAGCAGATGCTGGCGGACCTGCGCGAGGACTTCCTGGTCCGGTCGGTGGCACTGCCGCCGGGCGTCCTGGAGCGGGCCGGCACCGGCGATCTGCTGTCCCGGATCACCACCGACATCGACCGGCTCGCCGAGGCGATGCGGGAGGCCGTGCCGCAGCTGTCGATCGGCGTCGTCTGGGCCGGCCTGCTGATCGGCGGGCTCACCGTCACCGCGCCGCCGCTCGCCCTGTCCGTGCTCCTCGCGCTGCCGGTGCTGCTCGTCGGCTGCCGCTGGTACTTCAAGCGCGCGCCCGCCGCCTACCGCTCCGAGGCCGCCGGCTACGCCGCGGTCTCCGCCGTCCTCACCGAGTCCGTGGACGCCGGCCACACCATCGAGGCGCACCGCATGGGCGTCCGCCGGATCGCCCTGTCCGAGCACCGGATCCGCGCATGGACCCAGTGGGAGCGCTACACCCTCTTCCTGCGCTCGGTCCTCTTCCCGGTCATCAACGTCACCCACGTGCTGGTCCTCGGCGCGGTCGTGGTGCTCGGCGGGGTGTTCGTCCTGCACGGCTGGCTCACCCCGGGGCAGCTGACGACCGGTGCGCTGCTGGCACAGATGCTCACCGAACCCGTCAACCTCGTCCTGCGCTGGTACGACGAGCTCCAGGTCGCCCAGGTGTCGATCGCCCGACTCGTCGGCGTCCGCGAGATCGAGCCCGAGGCCGGCGATGCGTCGGTGGTCCCCGGCGGCCGGGACGTACGGGCCGAGGACGTCAGCTTCGGCTACCGCGCCGGTGTCGACGTCCTGCGCGAGGTCTCGTTGAACGTCCGCCCGGGCAGCCGGGTGGCGCTCGTCGGCCCGTCCGGCGCCGGGAAGTCCACCCTGGGCCGACTGCTGGCCGGCGTCTACGGACCGCGGGCCGGCTCGGTGTCGCTGGGCGGTGCCGAGCTCTCCGCGATGCCCGCCGAACGCGTCCGGGAGCACGTCGCCCTGGTCAATCAGGAACACCACGTCTTCGTCGGAACGCTGCGGGACAACCTGCTGCTGGCCCGCACGGACGCGGCCGACGCCGCACTCTGGGCGGCCCTGGGCGCGGTGGACGCGGACGCCTGGGCCCGGACCCTGACCAGTGGTCTGGACACCGAGGTCGGCTCCGGCGGTACGGCCCTGACACCGGCCCAGGCCCAGCAGATCGCGCTGGCCCGCCTGGTCCTCGCCGACCCGCACACCTTGGTGCTCGACGAGGCGACGTCGCTCCTGGACCCGCGCGCCGCGCGCCACTTGGAGCGGTCGCTGGGCAAGGTCCTGGACGGGCGAACGGTCGTCGCCATCGCCCACCGGCTGCACACCGCCCACGACGCCGACGTCATCGCGGTCGTCGAGGACGGCCGGATCAGCGAACTGGGCAGCCACCGGGAACTGGTCGCCGCCGACGGTGCGTACGCGGCACTGTGGCGGTCGTGGCACGGCTGAGTCGCCGCAGACGCACGGTGGCGCCCCGCGGGTCCGCGGGGCGCCACCCGAGAGCGGGCACGGACCGGGGCACCGGCCCGGTCCGGTCGAACGGATCAGATGTAGCCCAGCGCCCCCAGCGCGCCGATGCCGCCCAGCAGCATGAACGCCGGCATCAGCACCTTCAGCTCCACCCAGCTGCCGGCCCGGAAGCGCATCGGCTTGGGCGTGCCCAGCGCGTACCAGCGCTTCCGGCCGATCGGGATGGGCCACAGGATCGGGCAGCCCGAGACGGTCAGGGCGTCGCCGATGTCGTGCACCAGCGCACCCAGCATGATCGGCAGGCCGAGCCAGAGATACTCCTGCCCCGGCCCGGTGAACAGCCAGCTCGCGCCGTTGCCCGGCTGATCCAGTATCTGGGCCAGGATCCAGGCCGACGCGGCGCCGAGCAGCCACACCAGCACGTCGCTGGAGACCCGCGCCGCCCGCCACAGCAGCCCCTCGATGGCGAGCACCATGTGCACGAACAGGATGCCGAGCACCGCCCAGCGCCCGCCCTCCATCGCCAGCAGCGACATGCCGCCACCGACCAGCACCGCCCACAGCCAGGTGTGGGTCAGCGTCCGGTGCCCGCCCGAGCGGTGCGAGTCGCCGCGCATCTTGGTCGCCTTGTAGGCGGCGTGCGAGAGGGTGTCGACCACCTCGCACAGCCACCGCGACAACGGACCGAAGGCGCGCGAGATGGTGGCTGCCTTGTGGTCGAGGTCCGGTGCGAGCGCCGCCCCCGCACAGATCAGGGCGCCGCTGACCAGCACCGGCCAGGGCATCGGATGGCCGGCGCCGTAGGCCGCCGCTCCCACCCCCAGCCAGGCCGCGGCTCCCGACAGCGAGTGCGCCGGTCCCATCATGGTTGTTCCCCACCCCTTGTTCTGCGCTTCTGACGCCCGATCGGCAACTCAGCGTAGCGTCAGATGATCTCCGAACGAGGAGCGGGTCGCAGGCCGGGACCCGGGGGCGGGACGGGTCGGACACACCTCGCGCACGGTCGTGCGCGGGGTGTGCTGGCGCCGCCGCGTAGGGGTGCGCGGCTGACTCCATCGGCCCTCGTTGGTCTCCACTTGATCTCCATCCGGAGCACCGGTTCCCGGATCCGGGCCGAAGGCAGGCAGTATGGGGGGCGTGACCCTCATCGATCATCTGCCGAACAACGCCGACCCCGACGCCCTCTTCGAAGCCTTTTCGGGCTGGGCCGAACAGCAGGGCATTGCGCTCTACCCTGCCCAGGAGGAGGCGCTGATCGAAGTGGTCTCGGGGGCGAACGTCGTCCTGTCCACCCCCACCGGCTCCGGGAAGAGCCTGGTGGCGGCCGGCGCACACTTCACCGCGCTCGCCAATGACCAGGTCACCTTCTACACCGCGCCCATCAAGGCGCTGGTCTCGGAGAAGTTCTTCGACCTGTGCAAGCTGTTCGGCACCGAGAACGTCGGGATGCTCACCGGCGACGCGTCGGTCAACTCCGACGCCCCGGTGATCTGCTGCACCGCCGAGGTGCTCGCCTCCATCGCGCTGCGTGACGGCAGGCACGCCGACATCGGCCAGGTCGTGATGGACGAGTTCCACTTCTACGCCGAGCCGGACCGCGGCTGGGCCTGGCAGATCCCGCTGCTGGAGCTGCCGCAGGCACAGTTCGTCCTGATGTCGGCGACGCTCGGCGACATGTCGCGCTTCGAGGGGGACCTGGTCCGGCGCACCGGCCGGCCCACGTCGGTGGTCCGCTCCACGACCCGGCCCGTGCCGCTGTCGTACGAGTACCGCACCACGGCGCTGACGGAGACGCTGACCGAGCTGCTGGAGACCCGCCAGTCGCCGGTCTACATCGTGCACTTCACCCAGGCCGCCGCCGTGGAGCGGGCCCAGGCGCTGATGAGCATCAACATGTGCACCCGCGCCGAGAAGGACGAGATCGCCAAGCTGATCGGGAACTTCCGGTTCACCACGAAGTTCGGGCGGAACCTCTCCCGGTACGTCCGGCACGGCATCGGGGTGCACCACGCGGGCATGCTGCCGAAGTACCGGCGGCTCGTGGAGAAGCTGGCGCAGGCGGGTCTGCTGAAGGTGATCTGCGGCACCGACACCCTCGGCGTGGGCGTCAACGTCCCCATTCGTACGGTGCTGTTCACCGCGCTGACGAAGTACGACGGGACGCGGGTGCGGACGCTGCGGGCGCGGGAGTTCCACCAGATCGCGGGCCGCGCCGGGCGGGCCGGCTTCGACACCGCCGGCTTCGTGGTCGCGCAGGCCCCCGAGCACGTCGTGGAGAACGAGAAGGCGCTGGCGAAGGCCGGCGACGATCCGAAGAAGCGCCGCAAGGTGGTCCGCAAGAAGGCGCCGGAAGGCTTCGTCAACTGGAACGAGAACACCTTCGAGAAGCTCATCGCCTCCGATCCCGAGCCGCTGACCTCCCGTTTCCGCGTCACGCACGCGATGCTGCTGTCGGTCATCGCCCGGCCGGGCAATGCCTTCGAGGCGATGCGGCGGCTGTTGGAGGACAACCACGAGCCGCGCCGGAACCAGCTGCGGCACATCCGGCGGGCGATCGCGATCTACCGCTCCCTCGTGGACGGCGGGATCGTCGAGCGACTCCCGGAGCCGGACGCGGAGGGCCGGATCGTCCGGCTCACCGTGGACCTCCAGCAGGACTTCGCGCTGAACCAGCCGCTGTCCACGTTCGCGCTGGCCGCGTTCGACCTGCTCGACCCCGAGTCGCCGTCGTACGCGCTGGACATGGTGTCGGTGGTGGAGTCGACGCTGGACGACCCGCGACAGATCCTGGCCGCCCAGCAGAACAAGGCGCGGGGCGAGGCGGTCGCGCAGATGAAGGCCGACGGCGTCGAGTACGAGGAGCGCATGGAGCGCCTCATGGACGTCGAGTACCCCAAGCCGCTGGACGAGCTGCTGTCGCACGCCTACGGCCTCTACCGCAAGAGCCACCCGTGGGTCGGCGACCACCCGCTGTCGCCGAAGTCGGTCATCCGCGACATGTACGAACGCGCCATGACCTTCACGGAGTTCACCTCCTTCTACGAGCTGGCGCGCACCGAGGGCATCGTGCTGCGCTACCTGGCGAGCGCCTTCAAGGCGCTGGACCACACCGTGCCGGACGACCTGAAGTCGGAGGACTTCCAGGACATCGTCGCCTGGCTCGGCGAGATGGTCCGGCAGGTCGACTCCAGCCTGCTGGACGAGTGGGAACAGCTGGCCAACCCGGAGGTGGAGACGGCGGACCAGGCGGCCGAGCGCGCCGATCAGGTGCGACCGGTCACCGCCAACGCACGGGCCTTCCGGGTGCTGGTCCGCAATGCGATGTTCCGGCGGGTGGAACTGGCGGCGCTGGACAAGGTCGAGGAGCTCGGCGAGATGGACGCCGAGTCCGGTTGGGACGCCGACGCCTGGGGCGAGGCGATGGACGCCTACTGGGACGAGTACGACGAGCTGGGCACCGGCCCGGACGCCCGCGGCCCGAAGCTCCTCCAGATCGAAGAGGACGCCGCGCACGGACTGTGGAAGGTGCGGCAGACTTTCGCCGACCCGAACGGCGATCACGACTGGGGCATCTCGGCCGAGGTGGACCTGGCCGCCTCCGACGAGGAGGGGCGCGCGGTGGTCCGGGTCACCGAGGTGGGGCAGCTGTGAGACGACGGCTTCGACCGAGGCCGCCGAAGGAGACGACGGAGGACCACCGGTCATGACGAATCCGGCCGAGAAGTTGGTCGATCTGCTGGACCTGGAGCAGATCGAGGTGAACATCTTCCGCGGCCGCAGTCCGCAGGAAAGCCTCCAGCGGGTCTTCGGCGGGCAGGTCGCCGGGCAGGCGCTGGTGGCCGCCGGGCGGACCACGGAAGGGGACCGCCCGGTCCACTCGCTGCACGCGTACTTCCTCCGGCCGGGCCGGCCGGGGGTGCCGATCGTGTACCAGGTCGAGCGGGTCCGCGACGGGCGGTCCTTCACCACCCGTCGGGTCGTCGCCGTCCAGCAGGGACGCACGATCTTCAATCTGACCGCCTCCTTCCACAAGCCGGAACCCGGCTTCGAACACCAACTGCCGATGCGCCAGGCCGTTCCCGACCCGGATGAGCTGCCGAACGTCGCGGAAGAGGTCCGCACGCACCTGGGCGGTCTGCCCGAGGCGCTGGAACGGATGGCCCGCCGGCAGCCGTTCGACATCCGGTACGTCGACCGGCTGCGCTGGACGCCGGACGAGATCGAGGGCGCGGAACCGCGCAGCGCGGTCTGGATGCGCGCCGTCGGACCGCTCGGCGACGACCCGCTGGTGCACACCTGCGCGTTGACCTACGCCAGCGATATGACGCTGCTGGACGCGGTACGCATCCCGATCGAGCCCCTGTGGGGCCCGCGTGGCTTCGACATGGCCTCCCTCGATCATGCGATGTGGTTCCACCGCCCCTTCCGCGCGGACGAGTGGTTCCTCTACGACCAGGAGTCCCCGATCGCCACCGGCGGCCGGGGCCTGGCCCGCGGCCGCATCTACGACCGGGCCGGGCACCTTCTGGTCTCCGTCGTGCAGGAGGGGCTCTTTCGCCCTGTCTGAGGACGGGCAAGACCAATCCCGAGAAGGACTCCTCCGCAAGCTCGGCGACTGAGGGGTGCGTGGGCCACGGCCGCCGCACCGCCCTACGCTCAGCTCATGGACTTCACCCTCACCTCGGCGGAGGAGACCGTCGTCCGCCATGTCGCCAGCTGCCTCCGGGCCGGCACACCTCCTACGGACGACGACGTGGCGGACGCACTGGGCGACGAGGTCCGCCCGCTGCTGCAACCCCTGCTGGACAAGGGCTGGCTCATCGTCGGCGAGGAGCGGACCCTGACCCTGTCGACGATCGCGCGGGCCGTACTGTCGGACCGCGGGGACGCCGGGGAACCACAGTGGTGACCGCGGGCGGCACCCACCGTCGCGCCGGCCTCGCCCCCGACCGCCCCGGCCCGCTGCGCGCGGCCGGGACTACCCGTGCACGGAGAGGCTTCTGGGCCGCGGCGTCCAGGAGGGGCCGTTCCGCAGGCCCGCGGGTTGGCCAGCTCGGGCGGCGGCCGGTGGGCGGACCCGGCCGGGGTCCTCACGGCGGGCGGATTCCAGGGCGCGGGAGAGATTGACGCGGTACCAGAGGACCTCGTCGAACTCCTCGGCCGTCAGGGTCCGTTCGAAGGACTCCCGGGCCGCGGGGGTCGCCGTGATCACGGAAGCGAGGGTGGGCCGGAGGCGGCGCAGCAGGGCGCGCTCCAGCGGGTCCTCGGCCACCGAGGCCACCTCTTCCGGCGGGAGAACGGCGGCGATCACGGCGGCCGACTCCCACGGATCGTCGGTCCGGCCCATCAGCTGGGCGACCCGGCGGCTGCGCCACTGGCGGCCCCGCCAGTCCTGCCCACTCGTGAGCATCACCCGCATCGCGGCGGGGGTGTTGCCCTCCAGCAGCTCCGGCTCGCGGTCGGCGAACTCGGTGATCTCCGTGGCGAGATAGAGCCAGACCACCGCGCCGAAGCGGTTCACGTAGAAGCGGACGGGGCCCACGCAGCCGGCCCGGGTGAGCCGCAGGGCCCGGCCGGGGCCGATGCCCATCAGGGCGGCGGCCTCATTGGTGGTGACCGTGCGGAGCCGGGCGCGGAGCCCCTCGGGGAAGCCCGGCTCGGCCTGGAGCCGGGCGATCTCCTCCGCTGGTACCCGGCGCCGGGCGGGCGGCCCGGCGCTGCCCGACCGACCGGCGGGCCCGGCCGGGACCGTCCGTACTTCACCGAGCTGGGTGGCGAGTTCGCACTCGCCGGTCCGCAGCTCCAGTGCCTGCGCGGCTCGCGCCGTCGAGAGCGTCTGCCGCCCGTCGCACATCACTGTCATCGTCATGGTGCTTCCCCCTGCGACTCGGTCGTCGATCACTGATGGTTACGACCATGCCGTGGGTGGTGACAGCGCGTCAACGCTCGCCTCAGACCTGTGGATAACTCTCCGGCCGGCGGGCCGCGACGCCCAGATGCTCCCCGACGCGGTTGACCAACAACGTCATCTCATAAGCGATCTGGCCCATGTCGGAGTCGGCGCCGGCCAGCACGCACAGGCAGCTGCCGTCCCCGGCCGCCGTCACGAACAACACCCCGTCGTCGAACTCGACCATGGTCTGACGCACCCGCCCGACCCTGAAGTGGAGCCCCGACCCCTTCGCGAGGCTGTGCAGTCCGGAGGCGACCGCCGCGAGATGTTCGGCGTCCTCCCGCTCCAGCCCCTGGCTCGCGCCGGTCACCAGTCCGTCGTTGGACAGCACCAAGGCGTGCCGTACCTGCTCCACCCGCTTGGTCAGGTCGTCCAGCAGCCAGTCGAGTCCGCTGCTCAGTGCCATGCCCTTTCCTCCCCGTATCCCCGTCCGCAGGTGTGGCCGGACGGTACTTCGCAGCCCGTCGGCGAGCCGCCGTGCCAGCCTGTCCCACCTCCGCCGTCTCGGCAAGCGGCTCACCCCGGCGAGCCACATACCTCCGGTGTGTGCCGGCGGCGAGGATGGGCGACATGGCACACACAATGACGAAGGACGAGTGGTTGGCGTTCCTTTCCGAGGGAACCCGAACCGGAAAATTGTCGACGGTGCGGGCCGACGGCAGCCCGCACACCGCCCCGGTGTGGTTCCTGATGGACGGCGACGAGCTGGTGTTCAACACCGGCAAGGACACGGTCAAGGGCCGCAATCTCGCCCGTGACGGCAGGGTGGCACTGTGCGTCGACGACGAGCGGCCGCCGTTCTCGTTCGTGGTGGTACAGGGCACGGCGGAACTCAGTGAGGAGCTGCCGGACGTCCGGCACTGGGCGACCAAGATCGCGGCGCGCTACATGGGCGAGGACCGTGCGGAGGAGTACGGCGCCCGCAACGGCGTGCCCGGCGAGCTGCTGGTACGGGTCCGCATCGACAAGGCGGTCGCGGTCGCCGCGCTCGCGGACTGAGGGGCGGGCGGCGCGGCCCCTTCGGCGCCCCGCGCCCCAGGACGTCGGGCGCGCGCCCCCGCGGTCCGGTCAGCCCACCGTGTCCAGCTGCCGGGCGGAGTGCCTCCGCCCGGCGTGCTCGACCAGCCGGACCAGCACCTCCTTGCCCGAGTCGCGGTCCCGGGCGTCACAGAGCACGACGGGCGTGCCGCGGTCCAGGTCCAGGGCGCGGGAGACCTCGTCGGCCCCGTAGGACCCGGCCCCCGGGAAGCAGTTGACCGCCACCACGAACGGGAGGGCGCGGCGCTCGAAGTAGTCGATGGCCGGAAAGCAGTCCGGCAGCCGTCGGGTGTCGGCCAGCACCACGGCGCCCAGTGCGCCCTCCGAGAGGTCGTCCCACAGGAACCAGAAGCGGTCCTGTCCCGGGGTGCCGAAGAGGTACAGGGAGAGTCCCGACCGGATGGTGATGCGGCCGAAGTCCATCGCCACCGTGGTGGTGGTCTTGTCCGCCACCTTCCCGGTGTCGTCGACCGCATGGCCCACCTCACTGAGCCGCTCCTCGGTGCGCAGCGGGCGGATCTCGCTGACCGCGCCCACCAGGGTCGTCTTGCCCACCCCGAAACCACCCGAGACTAAGATCTTCAGGGCCACATCGGGGGCAGGGCCGGGGACTCGGTCCTCCGGGGTCCCTTGTACGGCGTTCATGGGCCGACTCCTCCAGGGTGCGAGGTCCCGCGCGGCGCGGGTGTGCGGATCCAGGGCACAACGATGGGGCCGGCGGCGGCACCGGGTGCCGTCCGGGAATCCATGGCGAGGACCGTACCGTCCGCTGATCGGGATTTCCTCGAATTCGAAAAAGCCGCCACGGCATCGGGACATGAGGTGCTTTCCGGCCACGTCCTGCCGCCGTTTCTGTGTCCCCTGGGTCTTGCTCCGAGTGCGCCGGCCATGGGGGATCATGTGCGCATGACGCAGCAGCGGGCAGCGCAGTCACCGGAGCGGCGCGCCGGGGCCGCTGCGGCGTCCCCCTCGGCCACGGCCGTGGAGCGCAACGGCATCGATCCGGTACCGGACGCCGAGCGGCACGGCACGCCCCGCTCCCTGTTCTGGCCGTGGGCCGGCTCCGGTTTGTCACTGCTGTGCCTCGCCTACGGGATCTACGTCATGGGTCTCGGCCTCAATGCCTGGCAGGCGGTGGTCACCGGGACGATCGGCTACGTGTTGTCGTTCGTCCTGGTCGGCCTGGTGTCGGTGGCCGGGGCGCGGACCGGGGCGCCCACGATGGCCATCGGGCGGGCCGCGTTCGGGCGGCAGGGCAACAAGCTGCCCACCGTGTTCAGTTACGTCTCCAACGTCGGCTGGGAGACCGTGCTGGTCGCGCTCTCCTCCCTGGGCGGCGCCGCGATCCTGGCGCGCGTCGCGCCGGCGGTCTTCGCCCGGGCGGACGGGCGGACGCCGACCACCGGGGCGCAGGCCCTGTGCTTCGCGGTGACCGCCGTCTCGGTGGTGGTCGTGGGCATCTACGGGCACGCGCTGATCATGAAGGTGCAGAAGTACCTGACCGCCGCCATCACCGTGATGACCGCGGCCTACCTGGTGTTGGTGGCCGGCCGGATCCATCCCTCCGCCCTCGTGGCGGGCCGGCCGGGCGGTCTGGGGACGGCCATCGGGGGCGTGGTGTTCGCGATGACCCTCCTGGGGCTGGGGTGGGTCAACTGCGGGGCGGACTACAGCCGTTACCTGCCCCGCAACAGCAGCGGCCGGGCGATCACCGGTTGGACGACGCTGGGCGGGGTGCTGGCCCCCGTGGTACTGCTGGTCTTCGGGGTGCTGCTGAACGCCGGCGACCCGAAGTTGGCCGCCACGGCCGCCGCCGACCCCGTGGGCGCGTTGGCGGCGGCGCTGCCGACCTGGTTCCTGGTGCCGTATCTGCTCACCGCCATCGGGGGGTTCGCCGCCGGGGCGATCATGGACATCTACAGCTCGGGGATGGCGCTGCTGGTCCTCGGGATGCCCGTCCGCCGGCACCTCGCGGTGCTGGTCGACGGGGTGCTGATGGCCGTCGGCGGCTGGTACGTGCTGTTCGTCTCGCCCAGTTTCTTCGCCACGTTCCAGGCGTTCCTGTCGGTCGTCGGGGTGACGATGGCCGGGTGGACCGCGGTCTTCCTGGTGGCGCGGTGGCGCGACCGCCGTTCCGGTGCCGGGCCGTCCGTGGTGCCCGCCGTCAGGTGGCCCGCGGTCCTCTCGCTCGCCGTGGCCACCGCCGTCGGGCTCGGCCTGATCACGTCCGCCGACCCCAACCTCGCCCGGATCGTGGGCTTCCTGCTCACCGACGCCGCCGCGCACGGCACGCTGGGCACCATGAACCTCGGGGTGGTGGCCGCCCTGCTCGTCGCGGGCGTCCTGTATGCCGTCACCGCCCCGCTCGACCGCCGTCCCACCACACCTGAAGGAGACCGATGAGCGGCCCCCAGACCAGCCGTCCGCACGAGGTCCGCGCGTTCTTCGGCGCCCGCGCCGCCGGCTGGGACGCGAAGTTCCCCGACGACGGGCCCGCCTACACCGCCGGCGTGGCCGCCCTGGGCCTGCGGGAGGGCCAATGGGTACTGGACGCCGGCTGCGGCACCGGCCGCGCCCTCCCGGCCCTCAGAACGGCCGTGGGGGCGCGCGGGACGGTGCTGGGCGCCGACCTCACCCCGGAGATGCTGGCGGCCGCCGTACGAGCCGGACGCGACGCCTGCGCGGCCCTGCTGCTCGCCGACGTGACCCGGCTCCCGCTCCCGTCCGCCGCGCTGGACGCCGTGTTCGCCGCCGGGCTGGTTTCCCACTTGGCCGACTCCGCGGCCGGACTGGCCGAACTGGCCAGGGTGGTGCGCCCCGGGGGTCGGCTCGCGCTCTTCCACCCCGTGGGGCGGGCGGCCCTCGCCGCGCGCAAGGGGCATCCGCTCACCCCTGGCGACCTCCGGGCCGAACCCAACCTGCGTCCCCTCCTGGCCGGCAGCGGCTGGGACCTCATCCGGTACGTCGACGAGGACACCCGCTACCTGGCGCTGGCGGTCCGCCAGGGGTGAGGCGCCCTCGGCGTCCCCCAGCGGACCGCCTCGCGTCAAGAGGCCGCCGGGTCCTCCTGGGCCGGGGCGTCACTGCCCACCGCGTGCACGGGGCAGCTGCCCAGTCGCCGGGACGGGGGGAAGGTCCCCAGCTCGGCGACCTGGTAGCCGCTGGGGTAGCCCTTGATCTCCGGGTTCTGCCGGGCGTAGTGGGGAGCACGGCGCGGCGGGAGCAGCCGCACGGCCTTGGCGCGCAGCTTCAGGACGGTGTGCACCGCCGTCCGCACGGCGGGCCGGGGCCGGTCGTAGCGGAAGGCGTCCAGCAGTGTGTCGTCCAGGAGGGCCAGGCTCGCGCCGCGCACCACCGGGGCGAGCGGGCCGTACCAGCCCGCCATCAGGTCCAGGGTGGCGTCGGCCACCCGCCGGGCGCCGGGGTCCCAGCCGAAGTGCTCCTCCTCGTAGGCGTCCAGGCAGCGCGCGAACTCCTGGTGGGTCCGCGGGAGGTCGCTGATCCCCATGTGGCGGCCCAGGGTGCGGTAGTACGCGGCGATGGCGCGCTTCTCGTGTTCGCTCAGCCGCCGCCAGCCGTACCGGTCGATCCAGCGGATCGGCAGCACCACGAACGTGCACAGGACGTAGCGCATGTCGTCGTTGCTGATGTCGTAGCTGCGGTGCATGTGGTTGATGCGGCGGATCGCGGTCCGCCCGTCGTCGCCGTCGAAGCCGTGCTCCAGGACGGTGTCCAGGAGGAGGGCGGTGTCGTCGTAGCGCTTCTGCGTACGGTCCGTCAACTCGGCGGTCTCGGCGAGCAGCCGCCCGATGCTCGGCACGGCGTAGGTGCGGTAGAGCGCCAGCTCCAGTGCCCTGGTGATGTCCCAGGGGAATTCGTGGGCGGAGGTGATGCGGTAGATCCGTAGGAAGTCGCGCTCCGGATCGAGCCGCCGGATCTCCTTCAACCAGTCATAGCGCCGCACCTGTTGTCCGTCCCTTCGTCCGCCGAAGTTCCCACACTACGGGCTGCGGGAACACTCCTACGATGGTGTCGGACGAGGGGCCGGGGGTCGGAATGACCGGATTCATACGTGACCTGGCCGGGGTGCTCCACCCCGGCAGACGCACCGGGGCCGCACGTCGCGCGGTGCTCCACCGTGGCGGACGCCCGGCGGCGGAGCGTCCGCACAACCTCTTCGAGGCGGCGGCCTGCTGCGTGGCGGCGGACGCCGAGGGCGACGAGGAGCGGGGCGCGCAGGCGGCGGAGTGGGTGTCGCCCGAGGCGCTGGCCTTCGGCATCCATGAACTCGCCTGCCGGGCGGTGCTCGCGCTGTCGCGGGAGCGCGAGCAGTCGCCGCGGGAGGTCGCCCACGACCTCCTCGGGCTGCCGCTGCCTTGACGGGCCGCGGCCCGGAGAGCCGCCACCGCCCCCGCGCTATCGCATCACCGCAGCGTACGGCTGGTGACAAGGCCGCACCTGGCCAATTAAGGTGCGCGGCGAAAGTGCGGACCGCAATGCAAGGAGGCCCGGCGTGCCGACGACCGAGAGCGCCGACCAGGACCAGTTGGGCGATCAGCTGTTCGTGTTGACGGCGGTGCTGCTGACGCCCGCGCAGTTCCCGAGCGTGCTCGGCGACGACTACCCCGAGGTGTGCGCGGGACTCGGCCTCGAACCGTATGCGGAGGGCTACGGGCTGGTCCTCGGCCAGGACGGCACCGGGGCGCGCTGGACCGTGGTCACCGAGGACGTGTCACTGGTGGCCTGTGCGATCGCTGCCTGGGACTGCGGCATGGAGTACGACCTGTCGCCCGGTGAGGACAGCATCGCCGTGGCGCTGCCCGGGTGGCCGCTGGCCCTCGCGGTGTCGGCTCCCGGGGTGCCGCAGCCGCACGACCCGGAGCCGCAGGAGGGCGACCGCGCGCCGCTGGCGCCGCCGGACGCCGGGGACTGGGGGCCGGCCCAGCGGCGGCTGGGCGCGGACGAGATAGCGCTCCAGTGGGCGTCGTGGCGGGCCCAGGTGGAGGACGAGGAGGTCACCTTCGCGGAGCCCGGGGAGGAGCGGCACCAGGGCGTACGGCGGGTGTTGGCGGAGGCCCGCGGCTATGTCGCCGATCCGCCGCCGCCCGGCCGGGTGCGGTCGTCGTTCGCCGCGGGCGAGGCCCGTACGCTGCGGGTCGACGGGCCCGGGTGGAGCATGGTGGCCCGCACCGACGACATCGCGTTCGTCCTGCTGGACGACGAGCCGGGGCAGGTGCACCCGGTGGGGCGGGGGCCCGAACTCCCGGGGCTGCTGGCGTCGTTGGACGGGCTGGCTGCCCGCCCCGTCTGACGGCCGCGGCCGGCCGGGCCTCCCTTGAGGGGCGAGGCAACCGGCCGGGGCCACCGGGTCAGCGGCCGAGCTCCTTGCGGCTGGCCCGGCGCAGCCGGCGCCGCTGGGAGGGGTCGAGCGTCAGATACGCGACGGCCGGGATCCCGACCATGACCAAGACGGCCGCCCAGAAGGGCAGCAGCCACAGCAGGAGCACTCCCACCGCGACGCCGCCGATCGCGACCTTCGCCTGTGTGGACATCCTTCACGCCCTTTCCGCGGCGCGCGCCGCGCTCTGTCGTATTCCATTGAACGCCGGTTCGGCTCCGGAGGTTCCCTGACGGGGCGGATCGTGCTGTACCCTCGGGCGCTCCACGCTCCAGTAGTCAAATTTGAGGAGTACGCGACCCAGTGGCTTCCCTCCCCGCGGTCACGCCCGTTCCGCTCGCCGAGCCGTCCCGCTGCGCGGCGCTCTTCCTGCCGTCGGATCCGCCCCGGCTCGGGCGGATCGCCTTCTGGCGCCCGGACGGCCAACCCGTCCTGGACACCGCCGTCCACGGCACGCCGGCCCTGGAGCAACTGGCCGTCGCCCTCCCCACCGGGCCTGAGGACGACGACGCGGCGGACGGTGGCGACGGCATCGCCGTGTGTACCGTGCCGGCCCTGGTACTGCCGGTCGCCGCCGCGCTCCCCGTCCTCACCCGGATACGCGCCGGCCGGCGCACCCATCCGGCCGCGGCCTTCTGGGGCGCGGCCGCTCTCCTGGCACTCCAGGTCGCGGCCCGCGGCCGACTGCTGCCCGGCCTCAGCCCCACCGACCACGACGCCTGGCGGGCCGGCCCGCTCGACCCGGACGACATGGCACAACTGCGCGACCTGGCCGCCGCGATGCCGCCGCACGCCCACGCCACCCCGCTGCCCGGCACCGCCCCGGTGCGGCTGCCGGACCCCGAGCGCCACGTACGGGCGTTCCTGGACGCGGTCGCCGACGGGCTGCCGCGTACGCCCGCGGCCGAACTGGCGGCCGGCGGACCGGCCTTCGCCGCGTCCGCCCCACAGCACGTCCCGGAGCAGCGTGCCTGGGCCGCGGAGATCGCCGCCGGACACGACGCGGGGGTGCGGATCTCGCTGCGGGTGGAGGTGCACGGGGCGGACCTGGCGCCAACGGCGGCGCCGGACCCGCGGCCACCACGACCGGAAGCGGCGGAGCCGGATCCGGCACGTCCGACGGGCCCGGAGCGGCCGGGAATCGCACAGACGGGGCGGCGGCCGGCCGTGGCCGGTGCGGACCCAGGACCCGACACTTCCCCTTCCCCGGCCGTCACGTTCACCGCCGTCGTCCAGGTCCACAGTGCGGCCGACCCCACGGTCGTCGCGGACGCCGCCGAGGTGTGGGCGGGCACGGCACCGGCGGGGCAGGCGTTCGGGCCGCGGGCGCGGACCGAGGCCCTGCTGACGCTGCGCCGGGCGGCCGCCGCCTGGGCGCCGCTGACGCCGCTGCTGTCCGCGGCGGTGCCCGGCGCACTGGAGTTGGCGGACGAGGAGGTCGCCGAGCTACTGGGTCCGGCGTCCGCTGCCCTGGCCGTCGCCGGGGTCCGGGTCCACTGGCCGCAGGAGTTGGCCCGGACGCTGACCATGCGCGCCGTGGTGGGCCCGCCGGGCGGGCCGGACGCCGCCGCGTTCGGGAGCGGGCCCGGGTCCGGCGGGATGCCGTCGTTGGTCTCCGCCGACGCGCTGCTCTCGTTCAGCTGGCGGTTCGCCGTCGGCGACCAGGAGATCGACCGGGCGGAGCTGGACCGGCTCGCCGAGGCCCGGCGACCACTGGTGCGGCTGCACGGCCGATGGGTCCTGGTGGACCCGGAGGCGATGCGCGCCGCCCGGGACCGCAAGGACCGCACGGTCACCCCGCTCGACGCACTGGGCGCCGCGCTGACCGGCAGCACCGAGGACGAGGACGGCCGCCGGGTGGCGGTCCAGGCGTCCGGCTGGCTCGCCCACCTGCGCGACCGGCTGGCCGACCCGGAGCGCGCGAAGGACCCGGCCATCGGGCAGCCCCCGGCGCTCGCCGCCACCCTGCGCGACTACCAAGTGCGCGGCCTGGGGTGGCTCCACCAGATGACCTCACTCGGCCTCGGCGGCTGTCTGGCCGACGACATGGGCCTGGGCAAGACCATCACCCTGATCGCCCTGCACCTGCACCGGCAGGCCGATCCGGAGTCGGCCGGGCCCACGCTCGTCGTCTGCCCCACCTCCCTCATGGGCAACTGGCAGCGGGAGATCGAGAAGTTCGCGCCGGGGACGCCGGTGCGCCGCTTCCACGCCGGGCGGCGCAGCCTGACGGACCTCGTCGACGGGGAATTCGTCCTCACCACCTACGGGACGATGCGGCTGGACGCCGCCAGACTGGCGGAGGCCGGCTGGGGGCTGGTCGTCGCCGACGAGGCGCAGCACGTCAAGAATCCCTTCTCGGCCACCGCCCGGGCGCTGCGCACTCTCCCGGCCAAGGCCCGGGTGGCGCTGACCGGGACGCCCGTGGAGAACAACCTGTCCGAGCTGTGGGCGATCCTGGACTGGACGACGCCCGGGCTGTTGGGACCGCTGGGCCGGTTCCGACGGCGGCACGCACAGGCCATCGAGGGCGGCGCTGCGGGGTCCCCCGAGGCGGCCGCGGCGGCGCAGCGACTTGCCCGGCTGGTGCGGCCGTTCCTGCTGCGCCGGCACAAGTCCGACCCGGGGATCGCGCCCGAGCTGCCACCCAAGACGGAGACCGACCGGGCGGTGGCGCTCACCGCGGAACAGGTCGGGCTGTACGAGGCGGTGGTACGCGAGGGGCTCGGCGAGATCGCCGGGACGGACGGGCTCGCGCGGCGGGGCCTGGTGGTCAAGCTGCTGACCTCGCTCAAGCAGATCTGCAACCACCCCGCGCACTACCTCAAGGAGCCGCCCGGCGGGCCGGACACCGGGACCGCGCGGTTCACCGGCCGGTCGGGGAAGGCCGAACTGCTCGACGAACTACTGGACACCATCCTCGCCGAGGGTGCGAGCGTCCTGGTGTTCACCCAGTACGTGCAGATGGCGCGGCTGCTGGCGGAGCACCTGGCGGCGCGCGGGGTGCCGGCCCAACTGCTGCACGGCGGGACGCCGGTGGCCCAACGGGAGGAGATGGTGCGGCGCTTCCAGGACGGGGCGGTACCGGTGTTCCTGCTGTCCTTGAAGGCGGCGGGCACCGGCCTGAACCTCACCCGGGCGGCACATGTCGTGCACTTCGACCGCTGGTGGAACCCGGCGGTCGAGGCCCAGGCCACCGACCGGGCCTACCGCATCGGGCAGACCCAGCCGGTGCAGGTCCACCGGATGGTCACTGAGGGCACGGTCGAGGATCGGATCGCCGCGCTGCTCTCCCGTAAGCAGCGGTTGGCGGACTCGGTGCTGGGTTCCGGTGAGGCGGCGCTGACCGAACTCACCGACGCCGAGCTGACGGACCTGGTCGCGCTGCGCGGGAGCGAGCGGTGAGCACGACGGGCAGACGGGCGGACGGCCCGGCGCACGGGGACAGGACGGACGAGGGCGTGGCGGACGGGGACATGGCGGACGAGGGCATGGCAGACGGGGACGCGGTGTACGGGAGCGGGACCGGTGGGGCGGGGCCGGAGCGGACGTTCGCCGCGCTGCCGGTGGCGCACGGTCGGGGCTTCGCGCAGACCTGGTGGGGACAGGCGTGGCTCAAGGCGCTGGAGGACACCGCGCTGGACGGGGCGCAGGTGAAGTCGGGTCGTCGGCACGCCCGCGCCGGGGCGGTCGGCGCGGTCTCCGTGCGCCCCGGCCAGATCACCGCCGTCGTCCAGGACCGCGACCACACCCGGCACCGCTCCGATGTCCTGCTCCAGCAGTTGACCGCGGCGGACTGGGACCGGTTGCTGGACGTCATCGCGGACCGGGCCGGGCACCTCGCGGCCCTGTTGGACCGCGACATGCCGCCGGTCCTGGTGGAGGACGCGGCGGCGGCCGGCGTCGAACTCCTGCCGGGCATCGGGGATCTGGAGCCGGAGTGTGCCTGCGAGGCGTGGGACCACTGCGCGCATTCGGCGGCGCTGTGCTACCAGGTGGCGCGACTGTTGGACCAGGACCCGTTCGTACTGCTGCTGTTGCGCGGGCGGGGCGAGGAGGAACTGCTGGACGAGCTCCAGCGGCGCAGCGCGTCCCGTGCCGAGGCGGCGGGTCCGGCCGGTTCCGCGGACCGGGAAGCGGCGGGTGTCCCGGCGGCCGAGGCGTACGCGGCGCGGGACATCCTGCCGCCGCTGCCCCCGCCACCGCCGCCGGTCGCCTCCCCCGGCCCGGCGCCGGCGCTCGACGGTGGTGCCCCGCCGGCGCCCGGAGTGGCGGCGGACGCACTGGAGTTCCTGGTCCAGGACGCGGCGGCGCGCGCTCAGCGGCTGCTGGCGGAGGCGCTCTCCCCCGGGCACGCCGACCGTCCGCCGGCGCCCGCGCTGACGCCCTCCCAGGACGCGGTACGGCTGGCGGCCGCCGGGCCCGGGGCGGCCGTCGCGGCGCGGCTGGCGGACGGTTCGGGGCGTGATGCGCGGGGCCTGGCGCTGGCCGTACGGGCCTGGCAGGCGGGCGGTGCGGCCGGGCTGGCGGCTCTGGAGGAGGAGTGGACGCCGGCGCCCGAGGTGCTGTCCCGTCTGCGGGGCCGGCTGGCGGCCGCCTGGGAGGACGAGGCGTCCCGGCCGCGGTTCCGGGCCGCCGGCAATCGCTGGACGGTCGTCGGCGGGGACACCCAGCTGCGCTTCGGGCGCGACGGACGATGGTGGTCGTTCCGCAAGGAGGGCGGCCGGTGGGCGCCGGCCGGCCCGGCCGCGGAGGATCCGGCGGCGGCGCTGGCCGGCCTCGTGGCGGACGTATCGGAGGGGTGCCTCTAGGGGGAATCCCCCCATGGTGCGAGAAACATCACCTTTGGTCAGACCTTGACAGTGATGGCCGTTTTGGATCGCCACCAATGACAGGATGGAACCGAATCCGCACCCTTTTCGTGCGATTCATTCCGCGGCGCCGTCCGCTTGCGCCTGCCCGCGACAGCTTGCGTCCCCGCACGCCCGCTGCCCGCTGTTCGACCGATCCGACCGATGGGGCCCTGTCCTGCCATGCCGCTCGCCTTCCTCCACCGCCTGCGCGACCGCCCGCCGCACCGCGTCCAGCCGTCCCTCCCCCGCGGGGCGGGTGCGCTGGACCTGTGCGTCAACGATCCCGTCGGACTCCCGATGGCCGGGGTGGGGATCTCGGTCCGGGACTCCGGCGGCCGGGAGGCGACGGCCGGCCGGACCGACCCCAACGGCCGGCTGACGGTGACGTTGCCGCCCGGCGGCTACCGGCTCGTGGTGACCTCCGACGGTTTCCGGCCGGCCCGCTTCGAGGCCGAGGTGGTGACCGGGCGGGCGGACCGCGCCCCGCCCGGTCACCCTGGAACTGGCGCCGGCGCTGCCGCTTCCCGACGCCGGCCAGTGGCAGCTCGACCCCGACCACAGCGCCATCCGCTTCACCGCCCGACACATCGGACTGGCCGAGATCCACGGCCGGTTCAACCGCTTCGAGGGCGGCCTGTGGATCGGCGACCGGATGGAGGACTCCCGGGTCGAGGTCACCATCGACGCGGCGAGCATCGACACCGGCGTACGGATGCGGGACGACCATCTGCGGTCGGCGGAATTCCTGGACGTGGGCCGCTTCCCCTACCTCCAGTTCGCCGGTGAACGGTTCGTCCACAAGGGGGGCGGCCGATGGACGGTGCAGGGCGTGCTCCACCTGCACGGCGTCAGCCGCACCATCCAACTGGACACCCGCTACCTGGGCATCGGCACCGGTATCGCGGGCGAGACCCGCACCGCGTGCCAGGCCGTCACCGAACTGCACCGCGAGGACTTCACCTTGGACTGGCGCAAGATGCTGGCCAGGGGCATCGCCGCGATCGGCGCTACCATCCGGGTCGAGCTGGACATCCAGGCAGTCCGGCCCGAAGAGCAGCGCTGAGAGAGGTTGTCCCCATGACCGGCCCGTCGCCCCAGCCACCGTCGCCGTCGCTCGCGGAGGCGCTCGCTGCGGGACCGGTCGTCCTCGACGGCGGGCTGTCCAACCAGTTGGAGGCCGACGGCCACGACCTGAGCGACGCACTGTGGTCGGCCCGGCTGCTCGCCGAGGAACCCGATGCCGTACTGCGGGCCCACCTGGCGTACTACGAAGCGGGCGCCCAGGTCGCCCTCACCGCCAGCTACCAGGCCACGTTCGAGGGCTTCGCGCGGCGCGGCACCGGCCCGGAGGAGGCCGCCGGGCTGCTGCGCCGCAGCGTCGCACTGGCCCGCGAGGCCGCCGCGCGGGCCCAGTCGGGCGGGGTCACCGGGCCGCTCTACGTCGCCGCGTCGGTGGGGCCCTACGGGGCGATGCTGGCGGACGGCTCCGAGTACCGCGGCCGGTACGGCCTGTCCGTGGACGCACTGGAGCGCTTCCACCGGCCGCGCCTGGAGGTGCTGGCCGCCGCCCGGCCGGACGTGCTGGCCCTGGAGACGGTGCCCGACGCGGACGAGGCGCAGGCGCTGCTGCGGGCGGTCCGCGGCCTCGGCGTCCCGGCCTACCTGTCGTACAGCGTCGTCGGCGACCGCACCCGCGCCGGGCAGCCGCTGGCCGAGGCGTTCGCCGGGGCGGCGGAAGCGGACGAGGTGATCGCGGTCGGGGTGAACTGCTGCGCACCGGACGACGCCGACCGGGCGGTGGAGATCGCGGCCCGGGTCACCGGCAAGCCGGTGGTGGTCTATCCCAACAGCGGGGAGAGCTGGGACGCCACGGCCCGGGCCTGGCGCGGCAGTCCGGCGTTCCGCGCGGACCGGGTGGCCGGCTGGGTCGCGGCCGGCGCCCGACTGATCGGCGGCTGCTGCCGGGTGGGCCCGGACACCATCGCCGAACTGGCGGCGACGCTGGGCCGCTGACCGGGTCGCGGAAAAACGGGCGGCGGGCGGCCGGCGCCCCTGGATGGCCTCGTCCCATGGAGCGGGACGACGCGGCGTTACTCGCCCTGGAAGTGGGCACCGTCTACGGGCTGGAGCCGGCGACGGCCGACCGGCGACCGTGACGGACAAGCCGGTCACCCCGGAGGCGAACGCCACCGCGGCGGAGGCCGGTATCCGGACCCGCGCCGGCTTCCGCAGGCTCGGGCTGGCGCCGGCCGTCGTCGCCGCCTGGACCCAACGCGCGGCCCGCCACAAGCAGGGGCTCTTCCACAGCGCCACCGTCACCAACCACGCCTCCCGTTCGGTGGCCCGGAGCTTGGGCCTCACGCCGCTCGGCTGGCTCTGGACCCTGCGCTGAGCCGACCGCCGTCCTCCGGGACGGGCCGGCACCACAGCGGGTCGACGTTACCCAGCCGCAACGGACGCACCGGCGACAGAACCCTTGGCCGATGGCAGGATGCAGGCCAACTCACGGCACCCCCGGCCCGGTTGATCGTCACGGCACTCCTGGAGGCCCTGTGACCGCTCGCTCCGCGTTGCCCCCTCTGGCCGTCGTCGCGGCCGCCGTCCTCCTGGCGGGATGCACCAGCACCGCGCCCGCCGGCCCGGGCCAGGGCCCGGAACTGGTCCGCCCCGGAGCGCTCCTGACCTGCACCCACCTCCCCTACGCCCCCTTCCAGGTGACGCGCGACGGCAAGGTCGTCGGGTTCGACGTGGACCTGGTGGACCTGGTGGCCAAGGACCTCGGCGTCACCCAGCAGATCATCAACACCCCCTTCGAAGGCATCGAGACCGGGCAGGACTTCGCCATCCGCACCTGCGATCTGGCCGCGGCGGGCATGACCATCACGCCGGCCCGGGCGAAGGTCATGGACTTCTCCGACCCGTATTTCAACGCCACCCAGGCGCTGCTGGTGAAGCGCGGCACCCCGGTCAAGAAGATCGAGGACCTACGGGGCAAGAAGCTCGGCTACCAGAAGGCCACGACCGGCGCGCTCTACGCCAAGGCACACGGAAAGGGGGTCGAACTCGTCGAGTTCGAGGACGTCGGACTGCTGCTGACGGCCGTGAGGTCAGGTCAGGTCGACGCCGGAATCAACGACAACGGAGTGCTCTTCGACTACGTGAAGCACAACCAGGACACCCGGATCGCGGCCGAGTTCGACACCGGCGAGCACTACGGATTCGGCGTCCGGAAGGGGAACGACGCGCTGCGGGAACGCATCAACAAGGTCATCGCGCGGGCCAAGAAGGACGGCAGCTACGACCGGATCCACCGGAAGTGGTTCGGCTGATGCCCCGGCACCCGTCGAGGCGACGCCGGGCACGGCTGGTCCGCGGGGCGCAGTACGGCGTGCTGGTCGCCGCGGTGGGGGCCCTCGCCCTGGCCGCGGACTGGCGCCGACTGGGGTCGGCGTTCTTCGACGTCTCCGTCGCGCGGGCGCTGTTCCCGGACATCGTCACCACCGCACTGGTCAACACGGTGCGGTACACCCTGCTCGGATTCGGCTTCGGGCTCGCGCTCGGGCTGGTGCTCGCGCTGATGCGGCTGTCGTCGGTGCCGCCGTACCGCTGGATCGCGGTGACCTACATCGAGTTCTTCCGCGGGATCCCCGCCCTCCTGGTGTTCATCGCGCTCGGCTTCGGGGTGCCGCTGGCGTTCCAGGTCGCGCTCGACCAGGGCGTCACGGTGATGCTGTCGCTGGGACTGGTGGGCGCGGCCTACATGGCGGAGACCGTCCGGGCCGGCATCCAGGCAGTGCCCAAGGGACAGACGGAGGCGGCGCGTTCACTGGGCATGTCACAGGGCCGGGCGATGGTCTCGATCGTCATTCCGCAGGCGTTCCGGATCGTCCTGCCACCGCTCACCAATGAACTGATCCTGCTGACGAAGGACTCCTCCCTGGTGTACCTGCTGGGGCTCTCGCTGTCCCAGTTCGAGCTGGCCAACTTCGGGCGGGACGCGCTGAACGAACACAAGAGCCTCACCCCGGTGCTGGTTGCGGGGCTGCTGTACCTGGTGATCACCCTTCCGCTGGGCCAGGTGGTCCGGCACCTGGAGGCCCGTACGGCGAGGGCCCGGTGAGGGGCCGGATGCGCGGACGGGAAGCGGCACGGCCGACTGAGGGTCGGACAGGGGGCGGGATGACCGACGGCGGGGACGACAACGCCATCGAGGTGCGTGGGCTGCACAAGGCGTTCGGTGCGCTGGAGGTGCTGCGCGGGATCGACTTCTCGGTGGCGCGCGGCGAGGTGGTGTGCGTCATCGGGCCGTCGGGTTCCGGGAAGTCGACGCTGCTGCGCTGTGTGAATCTGCTGGAGGAGCCGTCCGCCGGCCGGATCACGGTCGCCGGCACCGAAGTCACCGACCCGGACGTGGACATCGACCGGGTGCGGCGCCGGATCGGCATGGTGTTCCAGTCCTTCAACCTCTTCCCCCACCTGACCGCACTGGAGAACCTGACGATCGCTCAGCGCCGGGTGCTGCGCCGCGACCGGGCAGTGGCCGAGCGGATCGCCCGCGACCAACTGGCCCGGGTCGGCCTGGCCGACAGGGCGGCCGCCTATCCGGCGCAGCTGTCGGGCGGGCAGCAGCAACGGGTGGCCATCGCCCGCGCTCTGGCGATGGATCCGCAGTTGATGCTCTTCGACGAACCGACCTCCGCACTCGACCCGGAACTGGTCGGCGATGTGCTGGCGGTCATGCGGTCGCTGGCGCGGGACGGCATGACCATGCTGGTCGTCACGCACGAGATGGGCTTCGCCAGGGAGGTCGCCGACCGGGTGGTCTTCATGGACGGCGGGCTGATCGTCGAGGAGGGCGCCCCGGATCAGGTGGTGGGCGCTCCCCGACACGAGCGGACCCGGGCGTTCCTGTCTCGCGTGCTGGACCCGGCGGCGACCGAGGTGGACGGGGCGGGCGGGACGGGTGGGGGCGGCAGCACGGGGCCGGTCACCGAGCCGCTGACCTGACCCACACGTCCCGTCCCGCCCCACCCCACCGCCCGATGGCCGGTCCGGCTCAGAGCAGCGGCCTGGTGAGCTTCTTGGTTCCGCTGCGGTTGCCGGTCAGGCTGCACACCGCGGACTTGATGCCCATCTTGTAGCCGCTGACGCTGGGGAACTGGACGTAGGTGCCCCCGGCCGTCCCGGCGGGCTGCTTGGACGCCTTGTACTGGAGTTCGGAGGCGCACAGTGCGGCCGCCCGGTCCTTGATCTCGGCCTCGGAGGCCAGGCCGGGCGGCATGGTGTAGACGAAGACGACCTCGGCGTCGTGCGGGCCGGTGCAGGAGGCCGACGTGTTGTTGCCGCCGTTCCCGCCCGGCGGGATGTCGTAGCAGTCACCGGTCTTCAGCGCGTAGAAGGCGACGGTGCGGCCGGGGGTCGAGGATGCGGTGCTCTTCGGGCCGGTGGGGGTCGCGGCCGGCGAAGCGGACGGGGACGGCAGGCCGGAGTCGGAGGCGGCCGGCGTGGGGCTGGTTGTGGTGCCGGTGGTCGGTCGGGCCTGGTTGCCGCCGCCGTCACCGCTGTTGGCCCATATGACGCAGCCGATGACGAGCGCCACGGCCAGCACGCCGGCGCCGATGATCAGCGCGATCGTGGTGCCGTTGCCGCCGCCGGAGGGCGGGGCGGGCGGCTGCTGCCAACCGCCTGGCGCGCCGCCCGGACCGCCGGGCCCGGGCGGCCCGAAGCCGCCGGCGGACGGACCGTACGGCCCGGCGGGCGACTGCCCGGCCGGCGGCGCCGACGGCCCGTAGCCGCCCGGACCGTATCCGCCCGGCCCCGGCTGCGGCCCGCCGGGCCCGTAACCGCCGTCCGGCGGGCCGAAGCCGCCCGGCGCACCCTGGGGCGGCTGGTGCGGCGGTTGGTTGGACGGCGGGGGCGGGGGAAGGCTCATGGCGGAAATGTCGCTTCTTTGGTGGGAGTCGAGGACGCGGTGACCGATCCGGACCGATCCGGGGCGAGACCTTCAGCCCCGGTGGGCACCGTTGGCGACCCGCGGCACTGGACGCACGGCTCCCGGTCCTGATCGCCCGGACAGACCCTAACGTGCCCGACGTGTACGCCTCACTGCCCGGAGGTGCGCCATGTTCACCGACCTTCCCCTGGACGAACTCCGCCGCTACCGCCCTCCCCTGCCCGAGCCGCCCGGCTTCGACGCCTTCTGGCGCCGGACCCTCGACGAGGCCCGGACCCACGCCCTCACTCCCCGTTTCACCGCGGCCGACACCGGTCTGACCCAACTGCACACCGACGACGTGGAGTTCGCCGGCTTCGGCGGGCACCGGATCCGCGGCTGGTTCCTGCGCCCGCGGGCGACCGCCGCCCCCCTGCCGTGCGTGGTGCAGTACCTCGGGTACGGCGGTGGCCGGATGCTGCCGCACGACTGGCTGCTGTGGCCGTCCGTCGGCTACGCCACGCTGGTCATGGACACCCGCGGTCAGAGCGGCCCCAACCGGCCCGGCGACACCCCCGACCCGGAGGGCGTCGCACACCCGGGCGTACCGGGCAAGCTGACCCAGGGCCTGCTCGACCCCGACACCTACTACTACCGGCGGCTGATCACCGACGCCGTACGGGCCGTCGAAGTCGCCCGCGGACACCCCGCGGTGGACACCGAACGGATCGTGGTCGCCGGCGGCAGCCAGGGCGGCGCCCTCGCACTGGCCGTGGCGGGCCTGGTCCCCTCTCTGGCGGGCGCACTGATCGACGTGCCGTTCCTGACCCACATCCGGCGCGCCCTGGACGTCACCGACCAGGGACCGTACGGCGAACTCGCCCGCTACTTCGCGGGCCAGCGCGACCACATCGACACCGCGCTGGACACCCTCGACCACTTCGACGGCCTGAACTTCGCGGTCCGCGCCACCGCCCCGGCGCTCTTCGGCACCGCCCTGCGCGACGAGATCGTCCCGGCGTCCACCGGGTTCGCCGCCTACCACCACTACGCGGGCGACAAGCAGCTGGAGGTGTGGCGGTTCAACGCCCATGAGAGCGGCGGGGGCGCACAGCGCACCGCGGAGATCCGGTTCCTCCGCAAGCTGTTCGACGGCTGACCGCTCCGGCCGGCGCGCGCCGCGCGTGTCGTCCACAGGCCGCCCGGGCCCCGCGGCGCGCGGCTTACTATGCGGCAGCGCATCGGGGCCCTGAGCGGCCGGGAGCCCCGGGGTCAGGGCCTGGACGCACCGGCCGCCGAGGGAGAGTGCTCGATGGGCGCACAGTCGGCCGGACCCCTGGTCGTCGGGGTGGACAGCTCGACCCAGTCCACCAAGACGCTGGTCGTGGACGCCGAGACCGGCGAGGTGCTGGCCCGTGGTCAGGCACCGCACACGGTCAGCGGCGGGGCGGGCAAGGAGAGCGATCCCCGGCAGTGGTGGCGGGCGCTGGGCGAGGCACTGACCCAGTGCGGGCCGGCCGCCCGGCAGGCGTCCGCGGTCTCCGTCGCCGGGCAGCAGCACGGCCTGGTGACCCTGGACGCGGCCGGTGAACCGGTCCGTCCGGCGCTGCTGTGGAACGACGTCCGGCCGGCCCGGGAGAGCGCGCGGCTGATCGCGGAGGGCGGCGGTCCGAAGGTGTGGGCGGAGCGGATCGGAAGCGTGCCGGGCCCGGCGTTCACGGTCGCCAAGTGGGCCTGGCTGCGTACCCACGAGCCGGCCGCGGCGGCCGCCACCGCCGCCGTCCGACTGCCGCACGACTACCTCGTCCAGCGCCTGACCGGCCAGGCCGTCACCGACCGCGGCGACGCCTCGGGCACCGGCTGGTGGGCGACGGCCACCGGCGCCTACGACACGGAGGTCCTGGACCGGGTCGGACTCGCCCCCACGATGCTGCCGCGGGTGGCACTCCCCGGCGAGGCCGCGGGCACCGTGCGGACCGATGAACTCCCCCTCCCCCACGGCGCGTTGGTGGCCGCCGGGACGGGCGACAACATGGCGGCGGCGCTCGGGCTCGGTCTGCGCCCCGGGCAGCCGGTGCTGAGCCTGGGCACCTCCGGCACGGCGTACGCGGTCACCACCCGTCGGCCCGCCGACCCGACCGGCACCGTCGCCGGCTTCGCCGACGCCCGCGGCGACTGGCTGCCGCTGGCCTGCACGCTCAACTGCACGCTCGCGGTGGACCGGGTGGCGGCGCTGCTCGGCCGCGACCGGGAGGCCGTCGAGCCGGGCGGCAGCGCCGTACTCCTGCCGTTCCTGGACGGCGAGCGGACGCCGAACCTCCCGCACGCCACGGGCCTGCTGCACGGGCTGCGTCACGACACCACCGCCGGCCAGCTGCTCCAGGCCGCCTACGACGGCGCGGTGTTCGCACTGCTGCGGGCGCTGGACCGCCTGCCGGGGGTGGACACCGCGCCCGGCGCGCCGCTGCTGCTGATCGGCGGCGGGGCCCGGGGCCACGCCTGGCGGGAGACCGTGCGGCGCCTGTCGGGGCGCCCGGTGGTGGTGCCCGAGGCGGACGAGCTGGTCGCGCTCGGGGCGGCGGCGCAAGCGGCCGGGCTGCTGCTGGGCGAGGATCCGGCGGCGGTGGCGCGCCGTTGGGGGACGGCCCGCGGCGCGGAGTACCCGGCGCGGGAGCGGGACGGCGGCGCCTGGGAGCGTCTGGCGGCGACGCTGACCGACGGAGCGGCGCTGTGGGGCGACTGACCTCCCGTCCGTGATCATCACCCCGGCACACTTTGCCCAGTACCGAAAAACCTAAACCCTTTCCATGGAAAGTTAATTCCATGCCACCCAATCGAGCGATTGTGCGGGTAAAAAGAGCGCCACTATCTTCGAGGCGGCGGCGAGCTGCCGGGGCCCTCGTCGAGTTCTGCCCGGTGTTCCACGCCGCAGCCTCCACGAGATAGGTGACATGGTGACGATTGCCGGCGAAACGCTGACCGGAAACGCCGAAGAGAGCCAGAATTCCAGCCTGAGTACGTCCGCTGCGCGGAATCTGGCGACGACCACCAAGACCGCGCCGCAGATGCAGGGCATCACGTCCCGCTGGCTGCTGCGGCTGCTGCCCTGGGTGCAGGTCTCAGGCGGTACGTACCGTGTCAACCGGCGGCTGGCGTACACCGTCGGCGACGGGCGGATCGACTTCGACATCGACGGCACCTCGGTCGCGATCATCCCCGAAGAGCTGCGCGAACTCCCCGCACTGTGGGAGTTCACCGACGTCGATGTGCTCACCGCACTCGGCGAAAGGTTTACTCAACACGAGTACGCGCCCGGCGAGTTGATCGCCCAGGTCGGCGCCCCGCACGACCGGGTGGTGCTGATCGCACACGGCCGGGTCGACCGGATCGGCACCGGCAAGTACGGCGACGAGACCGTCCTCGAAGCGCTCGCCGGCGGCGACCACCTCGGCGACGCCGTACTGAACAGCGCCGACGGGCAGTGGGAGTTCAGCTACCGGGCGGTGACCCGGGTGACCGTGATGGCACTGGCGCGCCAGGACGCCCAGGAGGTCATCGGCCGCTCGCCGGCCCTGCGCGACCACCTCTCGGCCGACGGCCACCACTCCGCACGGCCGACCAACGCCAGCGGCGAATCCGCGATCTCCCTCGCCTCTGGCCACCACGGCGAACCGGCCCTGTCCAGCACGTTCGTCGACTACGAGCGGACGCCCCGGGAGTACGAACTCAGCGTCGCGCAGACCGTCCTGCGCACCCACACCCGGGTCGGCGACCTCTACAGCGACCCGATGAACCAGGTCGAGGAACAGCTGAAGCTCACGGTGCAGGCACTGCGCGAGCGCCAAGAGCACGAGATGGTCAACAACCGCGAGTTCGGCCTGCTGCACAACGCCGACCTCAAGCAGCGCATCCACACCCGCAACGGCCCGCCCACCCCCGACGACCTGGACGAACTCCTCGCGACGGTGTGGAAGGACCCGGGCTTCCTGCTGGCCCACCCCAAGGCGATCGCCGCGATCGGCCGGGAGTGCAGCGCCCGCGGGCTCTACCCGGACGCGGTGGACTTCATGGGCCACTCACTGCCGTCCTGGCGCGGGGTGCCGATCTTCCCCTGCAACAAGATCCCGGTGACGAAGGAGGGCACCAGCTCGGTGCTGCTGCTGCGCACCGGCGAGGACAAGCAGGGCGTGGTGGGGCTGCACCGCAGCGGAATTCCCGACGAATACGAGCCGAGCCTTTCGGTCCGTTTCATGGGAATCGACGACAAGGCCGTCATGAACTACCTCGTCAGCGCCTACTATTCGGCGGCCATCCTCGTCCCCGATGCCCTGGGAATCCTGGAAGACGTAGAAATCGGACACTGAGCGGAAAATCCCCGGATGGCGACTGCCGCGCCGCGCGGACCGGCAGCGTGCCCGCCCCACCCGCTTCTCGGCTGATTTCCCGCCCCTTTCCCCGAGATTTACCTACGAAGCTTCACGCACCGATCGGAACAGGTGACCCCCCGCAATGACCACATCCGTGGATCCCACGTCCGGCCCGCAGACCGACGGCTCCGAGCAGCACCGGTCCAGCCTGGACACCGCGGCCGCCCGCAATCTGGCGACCACGACCAAGACCCCACCGCAGATGCAGGGCATCTCCTCGCGGTGGCTGCTGCGGGTCCTGCCCTGGACGCAGGTCTCCGGCGGCACCTACCGCGTCAACCGGCGCCTGACCCACACCCTGGGTGACGGCCAGGTGGAGTTCGTCACCGAGGGCGCCGAGGTCCGGGTCATCCCGCAGGAGTTGCGCGAACTGGCGCCGCTGCGCGGCTTCACCGACGACCCCACGCTCCAGGAGCTGGCCGGGCGGTTCGCCCAGCGGGACGTCGTCCCCGGTGACGTCCTCGCCGAGAAGGGCACGCCCACCGACCAGGTCATCCTGATCGCCCACGGCAAGGTCGAACGGGTCGGCACCGGCAAGTACGGCGACGAGACGGTGACCGCGGTGCTCGCCGGCGGCGACGCGGCCGGCGACGCGGCACTGCTGGCCCCGGACGCCCTGTGGGAGTTCACCCTCCGGGCGGCCACCCGCGGCACCGTCCTCACCCTCTCCCGCGGCGACTACGAGGAGGTGTTGGGCCGTTCGGCGACGCTGCGCGAGCACATCGAGAGCTTCCGCACGGCGCTGGTCCCGGCGCAGAACAAGCACGGCGAGGCGGCCATCGAACTGGCCGCGGGACACATCGGCGAGCCGGCGCTGCCCGGCACCTTCGTGGACTACCAGCGGGCGCCGCGGGAGTACGAACTCAGCGTCGCGCAGACCGTGTTGAAGATCCACTCGCGGGTCGCGGACCTCTACAACGACCCGATGAACCAGCTGGACCAGCAGCTGCGGCTCACGGTGGAGGCGCTGCGCGAGCGCCAGGAGCACGAGATGGTCAACAACCGCGAGTTCGGCCTGCTGCACAACGCCGACCTCAAGCAGCGCATCCACACCCACAGCGGCCCGCCCACCCCCGACGACCTGGACGAGCTGATCTCCCGGCGCCGCAAGACGCAGTTCCTGCTGGCGCATCCGCGGACCATCGCCGCCATCGGGCGGGAGTGGAACGCCCGCGGGATCTACCCGGCGACCGCGGAGATCGAGGGCACGCCGGTGCGCGCCTGGCGCGGCATCCCGCTGCTGCCCTGCAACAAGATCCCGATCAACCCCGACCAGACCAGTTCGATCCTCGCCCTGCGGGTCGGCGAGGAGAACCAGGGCGTGGTCGGGCTCCACCAGACCGGCATCCCGGACGAGTACCGGCCGGGCCTGTCGGTGCGGTTCATGGGCATCAACGACCAGGCCGTCATCAAATACCTGGTCAGCGCCTACTACTCGGCGGCGGTGCTGGTGCCCGACGCGCTGGGTGTCCTGGAGGACGTCGAGATCGGGCACTGAGCGAACGGCCGGACGCACCGTCACCCGGGTGCCGTCGCGGCGCCGACCCTCCGTCAGGGTCCCGGCGCGGCGCGGCACCCGGGTGACGTTCGTACCGGCCGATCAGGGGGCGTTGAGCGCTTTTGACCCGCGGTGGGCCATCTTTGGTCAAGCCATTGACACTACGGCCATTCCCTTGGCAGGGCGCGCGCTGTTGCGCATGATGAACGCACCGGCATGTGCGTGACATGTACGCGACCACCCCTCGGTCCTTGTCAGGAGTTCGCATGGAACCCGACCAGCACTTCCCGGCCCGCCGACGACTGCTCACCGGCGCCGCCGCACTCGCCGCGGCCGCCGTCCTCACCCCCCTCGCCCCCCTCACCCCGGCCAGCGCCACGACACGGCGCAAGCGGTCCGCATGGACCGACGGCTACCCGCCCGTCCACTGGCACCCGGCCGACTCCGCCAACTTCACGGCCGCCAAACGCCCGGCGCAGTACCCGATCGACACCGTCGTGATCCACGTGACGCAGGAGACCTTCCCGGACACCCTGCGGCTCTTCCAGGACCCCGCGCACAAGGCCGCCGCGCACTACGTCGTCCGGTCCTCGGACGGCTACACCGCCCAGTGCGTCCGCGAACGCGACGTCGCCTGGCACGCCGGCAACTGGAGCTACAACACCCGCAGCATCGGCATCGAGCACGAGGGCTGGATCGACGACCCGAAGTGGTTCACGGAGACGCTCTACACCCACTCCGCCATGCTGACCGCCGCCATCTGCGAGCGCTACGGCATCCCCAAGGACCGCGAGCACATCATCGGGCACGTGGAGGTGCCGGGTACCGACCACACCGACCCCGGGCAGTACTGGGACTGGGCCCACTACATGGAACTGGTCAACGGGGTGGCCTTCTGGGAGAGCCTGACCGACCTGTGACGGCGCGGCCCGCGGTGTCCCACCGACCCGGGCCCTGACGCCCCGGGCCACCGCGCCGCCGCCCACCGGTCGACACGGCACCGTTCCGCGGATGTTCGGAATCCCGCCATCCGCGGGCCATAGTGAGCGCAGCCACCACCTGAAACAGTTGACGTAACGTCAGGGGGCTTTCGTGAAGCAGCGGTTGGGCTGGAAGCGGACGGTGGCAGCGGGCGTGGTCGCCTGGGGCGTCCTGGTCGGCGGCACAGCGGCGGGCGCGGCACGGGCAGCGGCCGCCGAAGGCGGTGCCACGGTCGACGGCGGCCTCACACGGGGCGGCGGTTTCACCCGCACGTCCCCGGTGCGGCTGGCGCCCGGAGTGAGCTACGCCGAGTTCCGGCTGCCCCTGCCGCGCGGCATCGTCCGCGGTCACCTGCTGACCGTGGACCTCTCCCGCCCCGCGGTCTCGGTGGACCTGCTCCATCCGGCGGCGGTCGCCGCCCGGGCCCCGGTGTCCGAACTGGCCGAGGACCGGGACGCGGTCGGGGCGGTCAACGGCGACTTCTTCAACATCAGCGAGGCGGAGCACCCCGGGGTGGAGGTCACCGGCTCCTCGGTCGGACCCGCCGTGTCATCGGGGCGGGAACTGAAGGGTGCGGTCCCGGACGGCCAGCGCTTCGGCCCGACACTGCCGCCCGGCGCGTCCACCCAGGACGTGCTCGGCATCGGGTACGACCACCGGGCGCGGCTGGACCGGCTGGCCCTCCGCGGGGCCGTCCGCAGCGCCTCCGGCTCCTGGCCGCTGCGCGGGCTGAACCAGTACGCCCTGCCGCAGGACGGCATCGGCGCGTACACCGCCCGATGGGGCCGGACGTCCCGCGAGCGGGCGGTGTGCGGCACCGACACCGACCGCGGGGCGGGCTGCGACACCGACACCGCCGAGGTCACGATCCGCAACGGCCGGGTGGCGGAGAGGGCCCAGCGCCCGGGGGCCGGCGTGATCGCACGCGGGTCGGTGGTGCTGGTCGGCCGCGAGGCGGGCGCACGGCGGCTGCGCGCACTGCACCTCGGTGAGCGGGTCAGGATCAGCCACCGCCTCGTCGGGCGACTCCCGGGCCGCCTGCGCTGCGCGGTCGGCGGCTTCCCGGTACTGCGCCACGGGCACCCAGCGGCCGGCCTGGACACCGTCGCCGTCACCATGAGGACCTCCGCCGGAATCGCGAACCGGGGCCGCACCCTGCTCCTGATGGCCCTGGACGGCGAGAAGGGCCACCACCAGACCGGCCTCACAGTCCGGGAGCTGGCCGGGCTGATGGCACGGCTGGGAGCACACGAGGCGATCGACCTCGACGGCGGCGGCTCCACGACGTTCGTCACCCAGAACCGCTACGGCGAAGCGCAGGTACGCAACCACCCCACGGGCGGCAAGGAGCGGCCGGTGGCCAATGCGGTGGGGGTCTTCTCCGACGGGTGATGCGGGGCACCGGGCCCGTCGGCCGGGTTGGGTGCGGGCTCAATCGCCCCCGGGATGATTACCCAGCGTGAGGGTCGGCAGGGTCAGGGGCGGACGCTGCTGACGACCTCGGCGGCGCTGGCGAGGCCGTGGTGGATGTCCGGGGCGAGGCTGCTGCCCGCCAGATAGAAGCCGAGCAGTCCGCACACGACGGCGTGCGAGATCTTCAGCTTTCCGCTGCGCAGAAAGATCACGATGAGGATCACCAGCAAGAGGACGACCGAGATAGAGACAGCCATGGGCACCACACCTCCTCGACGACCGCCCGAACGGACGGCGAGCGGTGGCTAGTTTGGCGCATTTCGGGGTATATCCGGTTCGCGGCAGGGTGCTCCGAACGGGTGATCACTGCGGGTCACGGAGTGACTACCGGAGGGGGCGATGGGGTTCGGGGGCAGGGGCGCGGGCGCCCCTGCCCGACCTCAACTTGCCCACGGGAGCGACACATTCGAGGGGAGTTCCACCCGTCGGTAAAGAAGTGGCATGGATCACCTCACCCCCCGCAACGGAGTGTTGCGATTGACCGTCTTAGCGGCCGACATTGCCGCCGCCCCCACTACCGACGGAAAGTCCGCCCATGAGCCTGAGCCCCGCCCGGCCGTTCCGGCCCTCCCGGTCGCTGTGTGTCGCCCTCGCGCTGATGCCGGTGCTCGGCGTCGGCACGCTCGCGGCGTGCGATGCGGCCCGGGCGTCGGCGACCCCGGAGCAGCCGGTGAAGGTGGGGCTGGGGTCGGCCGGTGGGCATCCGACGGTGCAGGCCGGCGACCAGCTGCGGGTGAGTGCGGACGGCGGGGTGCTGACCGAGGTGACGGTGACCGATCCCCGGGGTCGGCAGCTGGTCGGCGGGTTCAGCCACGGCGGGACGGTGTGGACATCGCGGGCCAAGGCCGCCCCGGACACCAAGTACTCGGTGCTCGCCCGGACCAAGAACCCCCAAGGCGCCGCGGACGAGGCCAAGGAGTCGCTGACCACCGGGAAGGTGGGCAAGCGGAACCGGCTGACGTTCAGCCCCCGGCCGCACGGCGAGGTGGTCGGCGTCAGCGATCCGATCATCCTGACCTTCGCCTTTCCGGTGCGTGACCGGGCGACGGTGGAGCGACGGCTGACCGTGACCGCCGACAACCGGACGGTGGGTGCGTGGACCTGGGACTCGGCCCACGGCAAGGACCGGATCGTCTGGCGGCCGGAGCAGGAGTGGAAGCCGGGCACCAAGGTGACCCTCCAGGCCGAGCTGAACGGCGTGGACTCCGGCGGCGGGCGGTTCTTCACCAAGGACTACGGGCTGCGGTTCACCGTGGCCCGTAGTGCGGCCGTCCGGGCGGACCTCGATTCTGACGCGTACATCACACCCGGACTCGGACTTACGCCGGCTTTATGGCAAGGTCCAGGTGGGTGACCCGTGGCGGTCACCGAACCCTCCTGCGAGGGACAGACAACAAAGGGGCGGGGCCGGAGACCGGATGGTCGGCCGGTCGCAGCGGCAGTGGGCCGGAGGCGGAGCGCGCGCCTCGTGTCGGACTGCCAACCCCTTTCAGAGCCTAATGTGACGGAATGAGCACCGTGCAGGACCAGGATCAACTCACGGGGTGGCTGCGCTTCCGGCGCCGCGTCCCCAATGGCTTCGCCATCATCTTCAGCTTGCTGGGGCTTTTCTGTGCCCTGACGGCGCTGATCGGGCCCCTTCGGCGCACTCTCCACTCGGTGATCTACTGGCTGGACACGCTCACGATCCCGGTGGCGCCGAACTTCGCCTACGCCGCGTTCCTCTTCCTCCTGGCCGCGGCGATGACCACGCGCAAACGGGTGGCCCTGTGGTTCGTGGCCGCGTACATGGTGCTGAACGGCCTCGCCGACGCGCTGTTCCTGGCCGCCGGGTACTGGGAGTTCAGTTTCTCCCTGGTGCTGTGCGTCGGGGCGCTGGTGCTGCTGCTCGTCTCGCACCGTGAGTTCTACGCGATCACCCGGCGCGGCGCGTTCCTGCGGGCCTCGCTGGTGCTCGCCGGCGGGCTCGTGGTCGCGGTGCTGATCGGCTGGGGGCTGGTGTCGCTGGCGCCCGGTTCGCTGGAGGCCGGTGGCGGCAACCGGCTGCTGTGGGCGGCCAACCGCGTCTGCGGTGGGCTGGTCGGCGGCCGGATCGTGGAGGGGCACCCGGCGCACTGGATCGGCACCCTGCTCGGGCTGCTGGGCGCGCTGGCGCTGCTCAACGCCGCCGCCGCGCTGTTCCGTTCGCAGCGGATGGAAGCCGCGCTGCACGGTGACGAGGAGGACCGCATCCGGGCGCTGCTGTCGAAGTACGGCAGCCAGGACTCGCTCGGTTACTTCGCCACCCGCCGGGACAAGGCCGTGGTCTTCTCCCCCAGCGGCAAGGCCGCCGTCACGTACCGCGTGGAGGCCGGGGTCTGTCTGGCCAGCGGTGACCCGGTCGGTGACCGGGAGGCGTGGGGTCCGGCGATCGACGCGTGGCTGGACGTCGCCGGTAAATACGGCTGGCAGCCGGCCGTCATGGGGGCGAGCGAGGACGGCGCCAAGGCGTTCGCCCGCGCCGGGCTGGGTGCACTGCAGCTCGGTGACGAGGCGATCCTCAACATCGCGGAATTCGATCTTGACGGCCGGGACATGCGGGGCACCCGCCAGGCCGTCAACCGCGTCGCGCGGACCGGGGCGACCTTCCGGGTCCGGCGGCACGCCGAGTTGACCGATGCGGAGATGGAAGAGGTCATCCACCGCGCGGACGCGTGGCGGGACACCGAGACCGAGCGTGGCTTCTCGATGGCGCTGGACCGGCTCGGCGATCGGCAGGACGGCGATTGCCTGCTGGCCGAGGCGTTCGACGGCGACGGGAAGATGATCGCGTTGCTGTCGTTCGTGCCCTGGGGCAAGGACGGCATCTCGCTGGACGTGATGCGGCGCGACCGGACTGCGCCGAACGGCGTGATGGAGTTCATGGTCGCGCAGCTGTGCGCGCAGGCCGGGGCGCTCGGGGTGCGCCGGGTCTCGTTGAACTTCGCGGTGTTCCGGTCCGCCTTCGAGGAGGGCTCCCGGATCGGTGCCGGTCCGGTGCTGAAGGGGTGGCGACGGCTGCTGCTGTTCTTCTCCCGTTGGTGGCAGCTGGAGGCGCTGTACCGGTCGAACTCGAAGTACCACCCGGAGTGGTACCCGCGGTTCCTGTGCTACGCGGACGCCGGTGCGCTCGCCCGGATCGGCATGGCGTCGGGCATCGCCGAGGGTTTCGTGGCGGTACCGAGCCTGGGCAAGCTGTGGGGCAAGGGGCACAAGAAGCGGGTGCTGGCGCCGGCGAGCACCGCGGGTCTGCCGTCGTTGGACGAGCTGGGTCTGGTGCAGGCCGAGCCGGCCACCGAGGAGGAGCAGCGGGAGCGGGAGCTGGCCGCGCTGCCCGAGCAGGTGCGGGTGCGGCACCAGAAGCTGGAGCGGCTGCGGGAGGCGGGTACCGACCCGTACCCGGTCGGGGTGCAGCGGACGCACACCCTGGGCCAGGTGAGCGAGGAGCACCGGGAGCTGGCGGCCGGGGAGCGCACCGGCAAGACCGTGACGGTCGCCGGGCGGGTGCTGCTCGTCCGCGATCACGGTGGTGTGCTGTTCGCGGTCCTGCGGGACTGGTCGGGCGATCTGCAGATCGCGTTGACCCGGGATGCGGGTGGCGAGCTGCTGGAGCGCTTCGGTGCGGACGTGGACCTCGGTGACCACGTGGAGGCCGAGGGCGAGGTCGGCACCAGCGAGCGCGGTGAGTTGACGGTGTTCGTGACGCAGTGGCGGCTGACCGCCAAGTGTCTGCGTCCGTTGCCGGACAAGCGGCGTGGTCTGTCCGACCCGGAGGCCCGGGTCCGGCAGCGGTACGTGGACCTGGTCGTCTCGCCGGGTGCGCGGGAGACGGTGCGGGCCCGTAGTACGGCGGTGCAGGCGCTGCGGCAGGGGCTGATCGACCGGGGTTACCTGGAGGTCGAGACGCCGATGCTCCAGCAGATCCACGGTGGTGCGAACGCCCGTCCGTTCCACACCCACATCAACGCCTACGACCTGGACCTGTACCTGCGGATCGCGCCGGAGCTGTATCTCAAGCGGCTCTGTGTGGGCGGTATGGAGAAGGTCTTCGAGATGGGGCGGACGTTCCGTAACGAGGGCATCTCGTACAAGCACAACCCCGAGTTCACGATGTTGGAGGCGTACCAGGCGTTCGCCGACTACGACGTGATGCTGAACCTGACCCGGGAGCTGATCCAGGGTGCGGCGGTCGCCGCGTTCGGCAGTGCGACGGCGCGGAAGGCGGACAAGAACGGGCGGCTGGTCGAGCACGACATCTCGGGCATCTGGCCGGTCAAGACCGTGTACGGGGCGATCTCCGAGGCGCTGGGCGAGGAGGTCGACGCGGACACCGACCCGGAGGCGCTGCGGCGGCTGTGCAACGCCTCGTCGGTGCCGGTGAAGCCGGAGATGGGCCGGGGCGACGTCGTGTTGGAGATGTACGAGCGGTTGGTGGAGGAGAAGACGACGCTGCCGACGTTCTACAAGGACTTCCCCACCGATGTCTCGCCGTTGACGCGTCAGCACCGGGTCGATCCGCGGCTCGCGGAGCGCTGGGACCTGGTGGCGTTCGGCACCGAGTTGGGTACGGCCTATTCGGAGCTGACCGATCCGGTCGAGCAGCGGCGGCGGCTCACCGCGCAGTCGCTGCTGGCGGCCGGTGGTGACCCGGAGGCGATGGAGCTGGACGAGGACTTCCTCCAGGCGCTGGAGTACGCGATGCCGCCGACCGGTGGTCTGGGCATCGGCGTGGACCGGCTGGTGATGTTCCTGACCGGTCTGTCGATCCGGGAGACGCTGCCGTTCCCGCTGGTGCGGAGGCGCTGACCGGCGCACCCGGCGACGAGACGACAGGACGGCCCGCCTTTCGAGGCGGGCCGTCCTGTGTTGTACGGGGGTACGGATCCAGGGGGTCAGGCGTTGGCCTGGTGGTGGAGGGGTTCGCCGCGGAGGTAGCGGGCGACGTCGGCGGCGACGATGTCCGCGGCTTTGTGGGCGACCTGTTGGCTGCCGCCGGCGATGTGGGGGGTGAGGACGACGCCGGGGGCGGTCAGCAGTCGGGAGTCGGCGGGGACGGGTTCCTCGGGGAAGACGTCGAAGCCGGCGCCGGCGAGCTGGCCGGATTCCAGGGCGTCGCAGACCGCGTCGTAGTCCAGGAGGGCGCCGCGGGCGCAGTTGACCAGGACGGAGCCTGGCGGCATCGCGGCGAGTTGGGCGCGGCCGATCATGCCGGTGGTCTCCGGGGTGACCCGGGCGTGCAGGGAGACGATGCGGGAGCGGGTGAGGAGTTCGTCGAGGGGGACCTGTTCGGCGAGGCCGGCGAGGGCTTCGGGGCTGACGTAGGGGTCGTGGACGAGGACGTGGGCGCCCATGGCGTGCAGGACCTTGGCGACGCGGCTGCCGATGGCGCCGAAGCCGATGAGGCCGATGGTGGTGCCGTCGATCTCGATGCCGCAGTTGTCGTAGTCGTAGTAGTCGCCGCGCCAGACGCCGCGGCGCAGGTCGGTGTGGGTGTCGCCGACACCGCGGGCGGCGGCCAGCAGCAGGGTGAGGGTGTGTTCGGCGGTGGCGGTGGCGTTGCGGCCGGGGGCGTTGCAGACGGCGACGCCGTGCCGGGTGGCGGCTTCGAGGTTGGCGTTGACCGGGCCGCCGCGGCTGGTGCAGAAGAGCTTGAGGTCGGGGCAGTTGGCGAGGATGCGTTCGGTGAGCGGGCCGTGTTCGGTGACGCAGATCTCGATGCCTCGGAGGGCTTGGATCATCTGGTCTTCGGTGCCGGATGCCTCGTCGACCTCGGCGACCGGGCCGAAGGGGGTGTGCGGCCAGCCGAATTGGAGCTCGCGTATCTCCAGTGGGGTGTCCCCGGCCGCCTTGCGTACGGCCGCGCTGAACAGGCCGGGGCGGATGAAGTGGTTGCCGGCGGCGAGGACGGTGGTGGTCATGCGGGGTTTCTCTCCTGGGTTGCCGGGGTGGGTGGGGTGGTCGGCGGTCAGTGCAGGGCGGGGGTCGGGGTGAGGGCGGGGGCGTTGAGGCGGAGGAGGGCGGTGCGGCCCTGTTCGAGGCGGATTTCGGTGAGTGCGCCGTTGTGGAGTTGGGGGAAGGTGCGGCGGTACTCGGCGAGGGGGATGCCGAGGAGGTGGCAGAGCAGGACCCGGATGAGGGTGGAGTGGGCGACCACGAGAATCCGGCCGTGGGGCTGGTCGCGGGCGATGTCGGCGAGGCAGGCGGCGGCGCGCTCCGCGGCGTGGCGGGGGTGTTCGCCGCCGGGGAGGTGGTGGTCGGCGGGGTCGGCGAGGAAGGCGGCGACGCCCTGCGGGAAGCGTTGCCGCATTTCGTCGCGGGTCAGGCCCTCGCCCTGGCCGAAGTCGAGTTCATAGAGGCGTTCGTCGATGTGGGGGGTGAGGCCGCAGGCGTCGGCGGCGGGGGCGGCGGTGAGGCGGGCGCGGGTCAGGGGGGAGGTCCAGATGGCGGTGAGGTCGGCGGTGGTGGCCCAGTGGGCGAGGGCGTGGGCCTGTTCGCGGCCGCGGTCGGTGAGGGGGACGTCGGAGCGGCCGGCGTAGCGGTTCTCCGCGTGCCAGACGGTCTCGCCGTGGCGGACGAGGAGGAAGTCGGTCACTGGGCGGCCCTCCTGAGGGCGTGGTCGGCGACGGTGGGGGCGAGCCAGCCGCGGCGGGTGAGTTCGTCGACGAAGCGGTGGTAGACGGGGAGGTAGCGGGCGGTGCGGTCGGGGGCGGGGCGGATCTCGGTGCCGGGGCGGACCATGGCGGTGGCGGCCTCGGTGAGGGTGGTGCCGGTGGAGGTGGCGGCGAGGACGGCCATGCCGAGGGCGCCTTCGGCGTGTTCGGGGACGTGGACGGTGCGGCCGAGGACTTCGGCGCGCAGGCGGCACCAGTAGGTGTTGCGGGCGCCGCCGCCGGTGTAGGTGAGGGGGCCGTCGGTGGCGGCGCCGAGGAGGTCGAGGTAGTCGAAGCAGAGGCGTTCGAGGCAGGCGACGCCGAGGAGGTAGGCGTGGAAGGCGGTGGCGCGGGTGGGGACGTCGCCGAGGATGAAGGGTTCGGCTTCGGGGGCGCGGAAGGGGAAGCGTTCGCCGCCGGTGGAGACCAGGGGGTAGGCGACGGCGTCGGGGTCGAGGGCGGCGGCCTGGTCGGTGAGGACGTCGAGGTTCTCGCCGTGGAAGTACTGGGAGATGACGCCGGCGCCGCTGCTGGAGGCGCCGCCGGGAAGCCAGGTGTCGCCGGGTCCGCGGTGGCAGTAGACGACGCCGGCGGGGTCGCGGATCAGGTGGTCGCTGCTGCCTTTGAGGACGAGGGTGGTGCCGAGGACGGCGTTCCAGGCGCCGGGGGCGAGGGCGCCGGCGCCGATCTGTGCCGCGCAGCCGTCGGTCATGCCGGCGACGATGGTGGTGCCGGCGGGGATGCCGGTGGCGTCGGCGGCCGAGGGGGCGACGGTGCCGAGGACGGTGCCGGGGCGGACGACGTCGGGCAGCAGGTCGGTGGGGATGTCGAGGTGGTCCATGACGGCGTGCGGCCAGCGTTCGTCGATGAGGTGGTAGCCGGTTTTGAGGGCGTGGCTGGCGTCGCTGGGGAGTTGTCGGCCGGCCAGTTTCCAGGTGATCAGGTCGACTTGGTGCAGGAGTCGGGAGCCGGTGCGGAGGGCGGGGTCGTGGTCCAGTAGCCAGCGGAGTTTGGGCAGTGCCCAGGAGGGGGGCATGGTGCGGTAGCCGAGTTCCTGCCAGACGGGTCCGCCGGCGGTGTTGACCGTTTCGGCCTGGTCGGTGGCGCGGCCGTCGTCGTACATGAGGCCGGGGGTGCGGGGGGTGCCGTGGGGGTCGGTGAGGAGGAGGGTGCCGGAGGTGGCGTCGATCGCCAGTCCCCGGATCCGGCCGGTGTCGAGTCCGGCGAGCGCTTCGCGGCAGGCGTCGGCGAGTGCGGTCCACCACTCGTGGGGGTCTTGTTCGTGGCGGTTGCCGGTGCGCCGGCTGGTGAGTGGGCGGGCCGCGGTGGCGAGGAGGGTTCCGGTGCCGTCGACGGCGAGGCAGCGGGCGCTCTGGGTGCCGAGGTCGAGGCCGAGCCAGATGTCGTCGGGGCCGGGGCCCGGGCCGGTGGGTCCGGGGGCGTGCGGGTCAGACACGGATGCCTCCTGGGGCGGGGGTCTCGGCGGGGTGGTGCGTGGGGTCGGTGCGGCGGGTGGTGGGGGTGGCGGGGTTCGGGCGCCAGGTGGTGGTGGTGCGCCAGCCGGCGTTCCGGGCGAGGCCGCGCCAGGTGAGGAAGTCCTGGTGGAGGGCGGCGTAGAACGCGGCGCGTTCCGGGTCGGGTTGCCAGCGGCGTTGCATGTGGACGTAGGTGTCGGCGGCGCGGTGCATGCTGCTGATGGCGCCGGTGCGGACCAGGCCGGTGAGGAAGGCGCCCTTGGCGCCGATCTCGGTGTCGCCGGAGCGGGCGGTGGGCACGCCGGTGGCGTCGGCGATCAGGGCGCACCAGGCGTCGCTGTTGGCGCCGCCGCCGCACAGTCGTAGTTCGGTGATGTCGGTGCGGGCGGCGGCCAGGGAGTCGCGCAGGACGAGGGAGAGTCCGTCGAAGACGGCGCGGGCCAGGTCGGCGGGGGTGTGTTCGAGGGTCAGGCCCCAGAAGGAGCCGCGGGCGCCGGGGTCGAGGAACGGGGCGCGTTCGCCGGCCGGTGACAGGTAGGGAAGGAACGTCAGTCCGCGGGCGCCGGGTTCCGAGGCGAAGGCGAGTCGGGAGAGTTCGGGCGGTCCGGGCAGGTGGAGGAGGCGGGCGGCCCAGCCGAGCACTTCGGCGCCGTTGAGGGTGGGGAAGGCGCGGAGGACGCGTTCGCGGCCGCGGTAGGCGATGTTGACGCCGGAGGGTTCGCCGGTGGTGTCGATGCCGGTGCGGACGATTTCGGTGCACAGGGTGGTGCCGAGGATGCTGCATGCCTGGCCGGGGTTGACGACGCCGACGCCGCGGGCGGTGGCGGCGATGTCGTAGGGGGCCATGACGACGGGGAGACCGGCGGGCAGGCCGAGTTGGGCGGCGGCGTCGGTGGTGAGTTCGGCGATGCGCTGGTCTTCGGCGAGGACGGTGGGCAGCAGTCGGGCGTAGGCGGTGAGGCCGAAGAGTTCGAGGATGGCGGGGTCGTAGGCGCCGGTGGTGTGGTCGAGGAAGGGTGCGGAGGCGTCGGATTCGTCGGTGGCGCGGACGCCGGTGAGGCGGAGGAAGAGCCAGCCGGCGGCGGTGAGCGAGGTGGTGGAGCGGGCGAGCCGGTCCGGGTCGTGGGCGGCGAGCCAGGCGAAGAGGGCGTTGGGCATGCCGGCGCAGGTCAGTGAGCCGTTGCGGCGGAAGGCGGCTTCGAGGAGGCCGTCGCGTTGCCAGGTGGTGAGCAGGTCGCCGGCCCGGCCGTCGGACCACAGGATGGCCGGGCCGGTGGGGCGGCCGTGGTCGTCGATCAGCCAGGCGCCGTCGCCCTGGGCGGTGAAGGAGACCAGCCGGACCGGGTCGGTCAGGTCGGTGAGGACGTCGCGGACGGTGTGGACGACGGCCTGCCAGACGGCGTCCATGTCCTGTTCGGCCCAGCCGGGGTGGGGGCGGAGCACTTCGGTGGCGACGCGGGAGACGGCGATCTCGTGGCCCTGGTCGTCGAAGACGACGGACTTGATGACGGTGGTGCCGGCGTCGATGGTGAGTACGGACATCAGCGGGTTCCTTTCACGCCGAGGCCGGCGTGGTGTGCGGCGCGGCGGCGTCATGGTCGGCCGCTGCCGGTTCCGACCCGTTCGGGAGTTTCAGGAAGAGGGTGAGGGCGCAGCTCACCGCGTACATCCCCGCGAAGATCCAGACCACCCCTTCGACGCCTAGTGGCCCGACGAAGGCCGCGACGACGGCGGGTCCGACGAAGGTGCTGGCGCCGGCGCCGAGGTTGAGGGCCGCCAGTGCCTGTCCCTTGTGCCGCGGCTCCAGAGAGGGCATCAACGCTGATATCGGTACGTATCCCGCCAGAGTAGCGCCGTAGAACGCGGCGACCAGGAGGGCGAGCGGGAAGTTCGGGCCGGCGGCGGTGGGGACGTAGTAGAGCAGGAGGGTGCTCAGGGTGCAGCCGGCGCCGCCGAACCAGGCGATGGTCCGACGCCAGCCGATGCGGTCGCCGACCACGCCGAAGAGCAGGTTGGCGAAGATGTTGGTGGCGAACATCGCGCTGAGCAGGTGCAGCCATTGGGTGAGGGTGAATCCCACCGTCTTGGTGAAGTGCACCGGCAGGATGACGAAGAAGCCGAACTGGGAGGCGGTGTTGATGACCCGGACGAGGGAGCCGGCGCCGACCCGGGGGTTGCGCCACAGGACGGTGATGCTGCCGACGAGGGTGGCCATTGGCCCCTCCCCCGCGGTCCGGGGTCGTCGGGCGCCGTGTTCGTCGCGGACCAGCAGCAGCGCGATCAGTCCGCCGGCGGCGACCAGCGCCAGGGCGGCCCAGAGGGTGGCGTAGGCGCCGATGCGCGGGATCAGGCCACTGGCGACGAGGGAGCCGAGCGTGGGCAGCCCGCCGGTGAAGGCGAACCAGAACCAGCCCATGGCGGTGCCGAGCCGGGCGCGGGGCGCCACGCCGGCGATCCAGACGAGGAAGCCGTAGGCGAAGAGCGGGTAGCCCAGGCCGCGCAGGCCGTAGCCGAGGAGCATCAGGGGGTAGCTGGTGAGGGGGAGGGCCGCGGTGAGGAAGAGCAGTTGGAAGAGGGCCCAGATGGCCAGGCCGGCCGCCATCACGCGGCGGGGGCCCCACAGGTCGGAGAGGACGCCGGAGAGCCAGGCGGCGATGCCCGCGGCGATGCCGTAGACGGTGAAGAGCAGGGCGACCCGGGATTCCGGGATGCCGCGGTCGATGAGGTACGGCGAGAGGTATCCGGACTCGACACCGTCACCGATCATGAAGAGGAGCAGCCCGAGGTAGCCCCAGGCGAGGGTGGGTGGGATGCCGAGGCGGGCCAGGAGCGCGCGGGGCGCGAGCAGCGGAGGGTTCGTCATCGAAGCTCCCCTTTTTGTGCGGCGGGACGGATGCGGGTGGGTCCGGTCCGGCGGAGGGGGGTGGCAGGGTCCGCGGGGGCCGGTGGACGACGCGGTGATGCAATCGCTCGCGTAAAAGGGGCGTCAAGGGTGGCCGGAATCTTCCCATCGGGGCGGGGATCTGCCGTGGTGCATCGGGACGGAACCGCATGCGGCGGGCACCTGTGCCGCGTGCGCCGCGTTACCTTCATGTGAACATCACGCGGCGCCTTCACGTGGGTGACCGCGGTGCGAACCGGAGGGAACGGGGCGATGGACCGGGTCGAGGCCCAGGAGGAACGGCGGCGGCGGATCCGGGAAACGGTGATCGCCCGGGGGTTCGTACGGACCTCGGAGCTGGCCGCGGAGTTCGAGATCAGCCTGATGACCGCCCACCGGGATCTGGACGCGCTCCAGGCCCAGGGCTGGCTGCGCAAGGTGCGGGGTGGGGCGACGGGGCTGCCGTCGGCGCAGTTCCACGGCACGGTCGCGGAGCGGATGGCGACGATGGCGGCGACCAAACAGCTGCTGGCGCGGGCCGCGGCGACGCTGCTGGTGCCGGGGCAGACGGTGCTGCTGGACGACAGCACCACCTGTTTGATGCTGGCGCACCAGACGCCCGAGCACGCGCCGCTGACCGTGATCACCAATTCGCTGCCGGCGATCACCACGCTCGCCCAGGAGCCGGGGATCTCGCTGATCACGCTGGGCGGGGCGTACTTCCCGGCGTACGACGCCTTCATGGGGCTGCACACCGCGGACGCGGTCCGGGCCTACCGGGCGGATGTGCTGTTCCTGTCGACCACGGCCGTCGCCAAGGGGCGCTGCTATCACACCTCGCCGGAAACGGTGCAGGTCAAGCGGGCGATGATGGAGAGCGCGGCGCGCCGGGTACTGGTCGCCGACCACACCAAGTTCAGCAAGGACGGACTGTACGCGCTGGCGCCGCTGACCGACTTCGACCTGCTGATCACCGATGACGGGCTACCGGCGGAGCAGGTGCGGGCGGTACGGGCGGCCGGCACGGAGGTGACGGTGGTACCGGCGCGCGGGGCGCGCGAGGGGTGAGGGGGGTTGGTTGGGCGGGGCAGGGCCGAGTTGGGCGGAGGCCCGTCGGGTGGAGGCCCGGCCAGGCAGAGTTGGGCGGGTTGCGGCCTGTCGGGTGGAGGCCGGGCTGAGTCGGGCGAGGCGAGGCCGAGTGGGGCCGAGCCGGGCGCGGTTGGGCGGGGCCGAGTCGGGCGCGGTTGGGCGGGGCCGAGTCGGATGGGGGCTTTCGGAATATCCGCTCAGGCCCCGCGCGTTGTGGCCCCGAGGGGGCGTTCGCTCCCCCTAGGGGATCTGTTCGCCCGTCCCCCAAGGGTTACCCCAGCCCCAGCACCCCGGCGTCGCTGGACAGTTCCCGCAGGGCCGTACGGGGGTCCTTCAGGAGTCGGCGGGCGGTGAGGTCCAGGATCCCGCAGACGGCGCTGATCTCGGCGGCGGGGGTGCCGTCGGTGCGGCGCACGGTCTGCTCGATCACGAAGGTCTTCCGCTCGCCCCAGACGAACCGGCAGCTGACCTCGACCTCGTCGCCGGCGCGGAGTTCCCGCAGGTAGCGGATGGTGGTTTCGAGGGTGACCGGGCCGATGCCGCGGGCCAGCAGCGCGCTCTGCGGGATGCCGGCGGCTTGGAGGGCGGACCAGCGGGCGTGCTCGGCGTACTGGAGGTAGACGCTCTGGTTGAGGTGGCCCTGGGTGTCGGTCTCATAGCCCCGGACCGTGATCGGCACGGCGAAGGGCGCATCCGCACCCGTCTCGGCCGGCACCTGCGTCACTTCGGTCACGATCGCTCCTGTCTCCCCGTGCGTCATGTACGTCATGTACGTCACGCATGTCACGTACGTCCCTCACATCCCGCACGTCACGCCGGACCATCGTAGGGGTGAACGCTCAGGCCGCGTCGGGCATTCCGGTGGTCGCGTCCAGCTCCGCCCAGCTGACCGTGCGGTCGCACCAGCGTGCCAGCAGCGTGCGGTCGTGGCCGACGGCGAGCAGTCCGGCACCGCTCTCCCGGCGGTAGGACTCGACGACGGCGACCAGTGCGGCGGTGGTGGAGGCGTCCAGCATCGCGGTCATCTCGTCGCAGATCAGCCAGCGGGGACGGAGCACCAGGGCGCGGGCCAGGCAGGCGCGTTGCAGCTGGCCGTCGCTGACCTCGTGCGGGCGGCGGGTGAGCAGCTCGTCACCGAGGCCGACGAGGGGCGCCAACTCCCTCAGGCGGGCGGTGACTTCGGCCTTCCGTCCGCTGGCGCGGAGCGGCTCGGCGATCACGTCGGCGAGCCGCAGGCGGGGGTCGGCGGACAGGCGGGGCTGTTGGAAGAGAACGCCGAAGGCGGTGCGCTGCTCGCGCGGCGCGCGGTGGCGCCAGCCCCGGGCGGGTGCGCCGTCCAGGACCACGGTGCCGGCGTCCGGTCGGTGCAGCAGGGCGGCGACCCGGGCCAGGGTGGACTTGCCGCAGCCGCTGGGGCCGAGCAGGCCGACCGCCTCGCCCTGGGCGATGGTCAGCGACGCGCCGCGGACGACGGGGACGCGGCGGTCGTATCCGGCGGTGATGTCACGCAGTTCGAGCACGGTCGGCCTTCCTCTCCGGCAGCCCAGGGTGGCGGTCGGTCTTGCTCTCCGGCAGCGCGGGGTGATGGCCGGTCTCCCTCTCCGGCGGCCCCGGGTAACGGTCGATCTCCCCCTCCGGCGGCGCGGGGTGGTGGCAGGCGACGCCGTCGCGGGGCGCGGGGAGGGTCGCGCAGGTCGCGGTGGCGTGGTCGCAGCGGGCGGCGAAGGCGCAGCCGGCCGGCAGGTCGCCGAGTTCGGGCGGCATCCCGGGGATGGGGGTGAAGGCGCGGTCGGGCAGGGCGTCCAGCAGGCCGCGGGCGTAGGGGTGCCGGGGGCCGGGGGTGCCGAAGAACCGCCGGGCGTCGGCGAGTTCGACGATCCGCCCGGCGTACATCACGGCGACCCGGTCCGCGATCCGCTCGGCCGCCGCCAGGTCGTGGGTGATCATCAGTAGGGCGCGGCCGGTGCCGTTCCCGGCGGGGCCGGTGCCATTCTCCGCGGGCCCGGTGCTGTTCTCGGCGGGGCCGGTGCCGTTCACGACGGGCCCGGCCGGTGCGGCGGCGAGGTGCCGGCGCAGTTCGTCGACGGTCCGGTCCACGAGGTCGCGGTCGAGGCCGGTGGTCGGTTCGTCGGCGAGCAGCAGCGGGGCGCCGCCGGCCAGGGCGAGGGCGGTGGCGGCGCGCTGGGCCAGGCCGCCGGAGAGTTGATGCGGGTGGCGGTCGAGGTGGCCGGGCGGGAAGGCGGCGCGTTCGGCGGCCCGTTCGGCGGCCGTCCGCAGTGCCGGCCCGCGCGGGGCGCCGGTCAACTCCCGTACGGTCTCCTCCAGTTGGGCGCGAACGGTGCGGACGGGGGTGAGGTGGGCGGCCGGGCTCTGCGGGATCAGCCCGATCCGGCGGCCGCGGACGGACCGGGCCAGCTCGGTCTCGGGGGCGGCGAGCAGTTCGGTCTCGCCGTGGGCGTCGGCCAGTAGTGCGGTGCCGGTGGCCTCGGCGTTGCCGGGCAGCAGGCCGAGCAGTGCCGAGGCGAGGACGGACTTGCCGCAGCCGCTCTCGCCGACGAGGACCAGGCACTCGCCGGGTGTCAGGTCGAAGGTGACGTCGGTGACCGCGGCGACGGACCGGCCGCCGGGCATCCGGAAGCGGACGGTCAGCCCGCGGACCGCGAGGAGGGGCCGGTCGGCGGTGGCGCCGCTCCCGTCGGGGGTTGCGTGGGCGGTCACAGCGTCAGCTCCGATCGGCGGCGCGGGTTGAGCCGCTCCCGCCAGGCGCCGGCCAGGCCGGCGACGGCGAGGGTGGGGACGATGAGGAACAGCCCCGGGAAGAGGGTGGGCCACCAGTCGCCGGCCAGCAGGGAGCTGCGGGCGGCGTTGGCCATGATGCCCAGGCTCGCCTCGTGGGCGGGCAGCCCGAGGCCGAGGAAGGACAGCGCGGACTCGTGCCAGATGGCGTGCGGCACCATCAGGACGGCGGCGAGTCCGGCCTGCGGCAGGACGGCCGGCAGGAGGTGACGGATCGTCACCCGCCAGCGGGAGGCGCCGCCGGTGAGTGCGGCGTCGAGGTAGGGGCGGGAGCGCAGCGAGAGCACCTCGGCGCGGACGATCCGGGCGGTGGACAGCCAGTGCGTCAGCGCCACCGAGACGATCACCGGCCAGACGCCGGGCCGGAACACGGCGACGATGAAGATGCCGAGCAGGAGGTGCGGTACGGAGGAGAAGAGGTCGACCAGGCGCATCACGGTGCGGTCGGCCCAGCCGCCGAGCGCGCCGGCCAGGGCGCCGACGGCGGTGCCGAGGACCGTGGCGGCCAGTGCGGCGACCACCCCGACCAGCAGTGAGACCCGCAGTCCGTAGACGCAGCGGAGGAGCAGGTCGCGGCCGACCTCGTCGGTGCCGAACGGGTGGGCGGCGGACGGTGGTCGGAGCTTGGCGGCGAGGTCCACGGCCTGCTCGTCCAGGGGGACCAGCAGCGGTACGAGGACGACGGCGAGGACGATGACGGCCAGGGCGCCGGCGCAGAGCCGCAGGCGCAGGGCCCGCCGCGGGGCGCCGCCGCGCCGGATTCGCGGCTTCCCGGCGGACGTGGTGGCGCTAGCCATCGAACCCCACCCTCGGATCGGCCAACCCGTAGAGCAGGTCGGACAGCAGGTTGCCGGCGAGGACGGCGGCGGTGGCGAGGGCGGTGAGGGCGGCCAGCAGGGGGAAGTCCACGCTGGTGGCGGCCTGGACGGTGGCGGCGGCGATGCCCGGCCAGCTGAAGACGGTCTCCACCAGCAGGGCGCCGGTGATGAGTTCGGGCACCCGGGAGCCGATCAGGGTCAGTACGGGCAGCAGGCCGGAGCGCAGCGCGTGCTGGAGGAGCACGGTGCGCTCCCGTAGGCCGCGGGCCCGGGCGCCGCGTACGGGGTCCTCCTCCAGGGCGTCGCTGACGCCCTGCCGGACGTACAGCACGAACCACGGGAGTTGGGAGACGGCGAGGACCAGTGCGGGCAGTGCGAGGTGGCGGGCGATCTGGTCGGCGGTGGCGATGTCGCTGCCGGTGTCGGTGAGGCCGCCGGCGGGCAGCACCCCGAGTTTGAGGGCGCCCAGCCAGACGGCGAGCAGCCCGAGCCAGTACGGCGGGGCGGCTTCCAGGACGTAGGCGGCGGAGGTGACCGCGCGGTCGAAGGCGCCGCCGCGGCGCCGGGCGGCCAGTACGCCGAGGACGGTGCCGGCGGCCACGGCGAGCGCGAAGGCCAGCGCGCACAGCAGCACCGACCAGCCGAGGCGTTCGCCGATGACCTGGGAGACCGGGGCGCGCAGGCTCGCGGAGTCGCCGAGGTCGCCGGTGAGGGCGCTGGTCAGCCAGTCCCACCAGCGGGTCAGCAGTGGCCGGTCGACGCCGAGGTTGTGCCGGAGTTGGTCGAGGTTCTCCTGGGAGGCGGTGAGCCCGGCGGTGCCGGCGTAGGCGCGCACCGGGTCGAAGGGCGAGGCGGCGGCGATCGCGAACACCCCGAGGGTGACGGCGAGCAGCACCGGCACGGCGGTCAAGGCCCGCCGTGCCGTCATCCGCGCCATCGGCCCCCAGGGCAGCGAGGTCAGCGCGGTCACTTCGTGGGCTGCCAGTCCTCAACGTTCCACCAGGGGCCGGAGGCCAGCCCGTGGTCGTGCGGTTCGATCTGGGTGGTCAGGTCCCGCCAGCGGTCGTCGATCACGTAGAGGTGGTCGACGTGGGTGAGGAAGATGTAGGCGGGGTCCTTGGCGAGTTCGCGCTGGACGGTGTCGTAGGCGGCCTTGCGGGCCTGGTGGTCGTCGGTGCGGCGGGCCGTGACGAGTTGGTCGTCGACGGTCTTGTTGGCGTACCGGGACATGTTGTTGAAGCCGTCGCCGGCGAGCGAGGAGTGCAGCAGCAGGTACTGGTCGAAGTCGGGGTCGGCGGGGCTGCCGCCGCCGGCGAGGACCGCGTCCCGCTTCATGTTGGGCTCGATGGCCTCCCAGGTGCCGGACTCGACCTTGGCTTCGATGCCGGCCTTCTTGGCGTCCGAGGCGAAGGCCAGTGCGTGTTCCTGGCGGAGCTTGTCGCCGGAGAGGTACCAGAGGGTGAAGGAGGCGCGCCGGCCGTCCTTGGTGCGGACGCCGTCGGGGCCCTGCTTCCAGCCGGCCTGGTCGAGGAGGTGCTGGGCCTTGGCGAGGTCGTGCGGGCGCTCGGTGCCCTTGGCGAACCAGGGGCTGTCGGTCGGCACCGGTCCGTAGGCGGGTTTGCCGGCGCCGCTGAGGATGCCCTTGACCATGGCCTGGCGGTCGACGGCGAGGTCCAGTGCCTGTCGTACGGCCCGGTCGCCGGTGACCGGGTTGGCGCTGGGCAGGGTGACGTTGCGGTAGTCGAAGGTGCGGGCGGCGACGGTCTTGCGGCCCTTGTCGGTCTTGAAGGTGGCGGCGAGTTCGGGCGGCAGGATGGCGCCGTCGAGGTCGCCGGAGCGCAGGCGGGTGGCGCGGATGTCGTCGTCCTTGATGACGGCCATGGTGAGGTGCTCGACCTTCGGTGCGCCGCCCCAGTAGTGGGGGTTGGCGGTGAAGGTGAGCTTCTCGCCCTTGGACCACTTGGTGAGGACGTACGGGCCGGTGCCTACGGGGTGGGTGGTGAACGACCCGGTGTTGACGTCCTGTTTGCCCGCTAGGTGTGCGGGGGCGATGGGCAGGACGGTGCGCTCGGCGAACGGCGCGTAGGGGTACTTCAGGTGGAAGACGACGGTCCGGTCGTCCTTCTTCTCGACCGTGTCGAGGGCGTCCAGCTCGGCCTTGGAGGCGTTGTTGGTCTTCTCGTCGAGGATGGTCGCGTAGGTGAAGACCACGTCGTCGGCGGTGAAGGGTTTGCCGTCGCTGAACTTCACGCCCGGGCGGAGGGTGAAGGTGTAGGTCTTCCCGCCGTCGGTGACCTTGGGCAGGGCGGCGGCCAGTGCGGGCTTCAGGCGCATGTCGGCGTCGTGGGTGAGCAGCCCGTCGAAGATCTTGGAGTTGCCGTCCTTGCCGTAGCCCAGCAGGGGGCTGAGCGTCTCCGGCTCGTAGGCGATCCCGACGACCGCGGTGTCGGTGGGCTTTCCGCTGCCCCGGCCCTCGTTCGGCGCGGCGCAGGCCGCCGCGGTGAGCGCCATCGTGGCTGCCAGCGCGGTGGCGGCCACGCGCCGTATGGACCGGGACGTCATGCCCGCACCCCTTTTGAAGATCGACTGCTGTTGCGAACCACTCGCATTTATGCGGTTGCCATTAAACAGTACGTAAAGGGATGGTCATGAACCGGTCCCGGGCGCCCCCGATCTGCTGCGGCACGGGGAGGCTCCCGGGACCGGGCCGGCCGGACCGGACCGGGCCGCGGTTCACGGGGTGCCGGTCACCAGCTTCAGGTCCCACTTCCGCAGCGGCGGGTCGATCGGCTGGAAGATGGTGACGGTGTCCCCGCCGACGTCGCAGGTCGCGGCGCCGCCGCCGGAGTGCACCCCGACGGCCTTCGGGGCGCTGGGCTGGGTGACGTAGGAACCGCCCGAATCCCCGGCCGCCGAGCAGGCGTTGGTGAAGGACAGCCCGGAGATGACGGTGGTGCCGTAGTCCACGGTCTGGTCGGTGCGGGTGACCTCACCGCAGCGCCAGCCGCTGGTCTGGCCCGAATGGCAGATCGACATCCCGACGATGGCCTCCTGGGACCCGGTGACGGCCACCGGGCTGCCGCCCTGGCCGGCCACCGACGGGCTCAGCTTCCAGCCCGGCTGGTCGACCGTCACCAGGCCGAAGTCGCCCTCGTAGCCGTTGACGCTGTGCGTCCCGCCCTGGTTGGAGGTCCCCAGCCGGCTCCGGTCCTTGCCGTACGCCGGCTGGTTGGCCTTGAGGGTGCAGTGCCCGGCCGACACGAAGCCGCGGAAGCCGCCGGGACCGGTCACCGAGAAGCCGATCGAACAGATGCCGTCGGTGCCCGGCATCCAGCGCTCGCCGCCGACGACCGTGCCGCTCTGCTGGCGCGGTGCCTGGTCGCTGCGCTCGACGGAGACCGGCACCCGCGAGCGGACCGCGAGCTGCCGGACCGCGCTCTCGAAGCCGGCGGTGCGGTTGGTGCGGGCCGCGCGGTCGACCCGCACCACCACTCCGTTGGCACGCTCGTCGATGCCCCAGCCGGTGACGCCCGGAACGCCCCGGCCGGCCCGCTGGGCGATCTGCTGCACCATGCCGCGCAGCGTCGCCCGGTTGTGCCGGACGGTCTTGGGTACCGCGCCGGCGGCCCGCACCCGCCGGGCGTCGGCGGCGTCGGTGACCGCGACGACGAGCCGGCCGAGCGTCTTGTCGAACCACATCCCGGCGGGTGGCGCGGCCAGCACCCGGCGCACCGCGAGGGCGGTGTGCTGGGCCTCGGCCTCCTGCGCGAGCCGGGTCCGGGCCTGGACCGGGGAGAGTCCGAGGTCCCGGCGCATCGCGTCGAGCATGCTGCGCTGCGAGGGCTGGGGGCTGGGGTCGGGCTGCGGCAGGGCCCGCGCCGGACCGTTCGGGGCGACGGCCGCCAGCACGGCGGCCGCGGCCGCGCTCCACAGGGCGGCTTTGGGAATGCGGCGTTCCATCGGGGTCTCCTCGCGGTGTCGAGTACACGTCGGGCCCGGCCGGGACCGGACTTGGGCACGTGCATGGATCAGCCCACATCGAGACTCCTGGACACCGCGCCGGGCAGCACCGGGAAGACCACCGGCATCATGGCCCGGTGACCTCCACCGCTCGCCCCCAAGTCCCCACCGTCCACGGCCCGGTCGCGTTCGACGCACTGCCCGGTGCGCTGCACAACGTCGCCTACTCGGGCGCCCGCCATCCGGGAGCCGGGACACCTGAATGCCCGTCACGCCCGGCCGGCCCGGGGGCGACCGGCGCGGTGGCGCCCCCGGACCTCACCGGGGGCGCCAACTGCCAGCTCTACGCCTATGCCGTCCTGGGCCACTTCGGACTGCGGGTGCCGCCGCTGCGGTCGGCCGAACTCTGGGCGGACCGCACCGCGACCCGGCGGACCGCACCGCCGGAGCCGCTGGACCTGGTGCTCTTCGACGCCGGTCCGGTCGCCGGGCGGCCGGCCGGGTACGGAGCGCACGTCGGCGTCCACCTTGGCCCGGACCGCGTGCTGCACCTGTGCCGGGAGGTGGGCCGCCCGGCCGTGTGGACGTACGCCGACTTCGCGGCGCGGCCGCGGTACGCCCGCTTCCTGGGCGCCAAGCGGGTGGTGGCGGGCGACGACCGGGCGGGATAGCCGGACGGGGTGCGGGCGGCGGTCCCGCGGCGGTCAGAAGTCGCCGCCGCCGAAGCCCCCGTCGCCGCCACCGCCGAAGCCGCCGTCGCCGCCGAAGCCACCGCCGAAGTCACCCGGGTCGAAGTCGGCGCCCGTGACGTCGCCGCCCTCCGCGCCCTGGTAGCCGCCGAAGTCGGCGCCGTAGGCGGGGCTGGCCGCCATCAGGTGGCCGAGCGTGGTGCCGACCAGGAGGCCGGGGAGCAGCCCGCCGCCGAAGTAGCCGCCGGCCCAAGGGGCGTAGGTGGGGCCCGCGTCCCAGTAGGGGCGGTCGCCCTGCGGGGTGCGGACGGTGCGGGACAGCGGCTCGCGGCCGTCGTCCAGCCGGCTCTTGTCGGCAGCGCAGACCGGGACGGTGCGCTCGGCACCACCGGGCGGGGCCCAGGCCGCGTCGACGACCGACGGGCCGTGCCGGGGGTCGAAGAAGCAGGGCAGCCGACGCTCGGGCGGCGGCCCGCCCGCACGGCGCGCGGCGAGGGTGGCGAGCGCGAAGCGGCCCTCCTCCAACTCCTTGGTCACCGCCTGGACGTCGCCGGGGTGCTCGGCGGCGGCCATCGCCGATTTGGCGTCCTCGTAGGCGTCCAGGGCGCGGGCGTAGTCGGCGCGCATCGCGTCGTCGGCGCCGGGCTCGCCCGGGTCGAAGTCCAGCCGGTCCAGTTCCTCGCCGAAGGCGGTGATGTCCTCGTCGACCACGATCCGCAGGTCTTCGAGGGCGGCGCGCTCCTCCTCGGCCCGCTTGCGGCGGTTGCGGCGGGCGATGGCGTAGGCGCCGCCGCCCCCGATGACGATCAGCGCGCCGATGCCGACGGCGGTGCCGGTGTCGAATCCGCCGCCGGCGCCGCCCCAGGAGGCCGGCGCGTGGCCGCGGGCCTCGGTGGCCGCGGTGTCGACGAAGCTGTTGAGGCGCTCGGAGACGGTCGGGTACGAGGAGCGCTTGACGGCGCCGACGAGGTTCTGGACGGCGCTGCGCGGCATCACCCGGGGGTCGGCGCCGGCGTTGAAGCCGTCGCCGAGTTCGACGGCGTAGACACCGCTGATGCCGACCTTGGTGCGCAGGTCCCGGAGCACGGTGGCCGGCTGGTAGTCGGAGGTCCGGGGCAGGACGGCGACGAAGACCGGTTTGCCGGAGTCCTTGATCTTCTTTGCGAGGGCGTCCGCCTGGCTGGCCGAAAACTGATCTGAGGCGCGGGGGTCGACGTAGACCGGGCCCTTCCGCAGTGCGGCGGCCGCCTCGTCCAGCCCACCTGCGGCATGCGCACCGGGGGCGACCACGGTGGCCATCGCGAGGAGGGCCGCCAGCAGCAGGAGTACCGGTCCGATCAGCACACGGCGGGTTGCGGTCTTCATGGCTCCGACGCTACCCGAACAGCACTTTCAAGACACCCTTGCCAATTTACGGATTTTTTACCGATCGCCCGACTGACCGCCCGACTGTGGCGCGCAGTATCCCCGCCCGCCCCGGGTCTGTCGCGCCGGAGCTGCCCATGCAGGTGGTCGCCCGGCGCGGGTTTTTGATGATCAAGATCGCCGGGGATGTTCCGGCTCGTCCCTCCCCCGAGGAAAGGAGGACACGATGGGCAGGGTCGCCGAGTCGGCCAACACCCTCGCCATCGCCGTCGCCGCCACCGCGGTCGGCTGCACGCTGGTCCTGGAACTGGCCCCTTCGCACCGCGTCGGCTCCGCGCCGCCCGCGTCCCCCGCCGTCGCCGCCGCCGTCGCCGCCGGTACGATCGCCACCGGCCGCACCGCGGTCACCCGCGACGGGTCGGGCGACGCCGGGGGCCCGGCCGCCCGCGCCGCGACCACCGCACTGGGCCCGGCCGGAACCCGGCCCGCCGGTTCCCGACCGGGTGCGCCGCTCCCCCGTGGTGGCGGTCGGGTCCCGGTCGGCCGGATCCAGGTCACCGCGTCCGCCGCCCCGGTCAGCCTGCGGGCCAACGGCAGCTTCCCGGTCACCTGGACCAACACCACCGGCACCGAGGTGGACGTCTGGCTGAACGCGGCCGCCGGCCGCGGCCGGATACAGCGACTGGCCCTGGTCTCCCCGCGGGCCGGCGCAGGCACCGCCGGCGAGGCCCTGGTGACGCTTCCCGTGGTGCCGCCCGGCCGGGCGTACGCCCTGGAGGTGGCAGCCGGCAGCGGCACCGCCCACGCCTTCAGCCGGCCGTTCGCCGTCACCGACTGACCCGGCGGACGGGCCGCGCACCGGCGCCGGGGTCCGCTCCGGGCCCGCCGCGCCGCCGGTCCGGCTACGGCGCGGCCAGGTCGACCAGCCCGGCCAGCGCGTCCCGGTGGCGCCCCGGCGTGCCGAGGGCGAGTTCGTCGCCCTTGGCTCGCTTGAGGAAGAGGTGCGCGGGATGCTCCCAGGTCATCCCGATGCCGCCGTGCAGTTGGACGCACTCCTCGGCGGTGCGCACCGCCACCGGCGCGCAGTACGCCTGGGCCACCGCGACCGCCACCGGCGCGTCGGGGCGGTCGCCGGCCAGTGCGTCGGCGGCGTTGCGGGCCGCGGCCCGGGCCGAGGCGACGTCCAGCCACAGTGCGGCCATCCGGTGCTTGAGCGCCTGGAACGAGCCGATCGGGCGGCCGAATTGGGTGCGCTCGCCGGTGTACCGCACGGTCTCGGTCAGACACCACTCCGCGAGGCCGAGCTGTTCCGAGGCGAGCAGGCCGGCGCCGGTGAGCAGCGCCCGGTCGACGGCGGCCCGGGCCCGGTCCCCGCGGGCCAGAAGACGGCCGGGCACCCGGTCGAGGACGACGTGGCCCAGCGGCCGGGTCAGGTCGAGCGGGGTGACGGGCTCGGTACGCACGCCGTCCGCCGCGGCGTCCACCGCGTACAGCGCCGGGCCGTCCGGGCCCTCGGCCGGGACGAGCAGCAGCCCGGCGCCGGCGGCGTCGACGACCGAGGTGATCCGCCCGGTGAGCGTGCCGGCGGCGTCCGCCCGTACGGTGGGCGCCCCGGTTCCGCCGGGTGCGGTCGGCAGGGGGACGGCGAGCACCCCGACGGTGCGGCCCTCGGCGAGCGCGGCCAGCGGGCCGGCGACCTCGGCCCGGTCGGTGTCGCAGCCGAGCAGGGCGGTGACCGCAAGCACCGCGCTGGTGAGGTAGGGCACCGGCGCGACCGCGCGGCCCAACTCCTCCAGGACGACGGCGGCCTCGCGGGGGCCCGCGCCCTGCCCACCGAGCTTCTCGGGGACCAACAGCCCGGCGGCGCCGATCTCCCCTGCCAGCGCCCGCCACAGCTCCGGGTCGTAGGGGCGGGCGGTCTCCAGGCCGGCGAGCACGGTGGCCGGGGCGCAGCGGTCGGTGAGCAGCGCCCGTACGGCGGCGCGCAGCGCGTCCTCCTCCGCGGAGTAGAGGAGGTCGGGTTCGGGGGTCCCGGTCGTGCGGGTCATCGGGGGAGGTCCTTCCACGCGACGTCCTTGTCGGTGCGCGGCTCGGGCGGCAGGCCCAGGACGCGCTCGGCGACGATGTTGAGCAGCACTTCGGAGGTGCCTCCCTCGATGGAGTTCCCCTTGGCGCGCAGGTAGCGGTAGCCGGCCTCACGGCCGGTGAAGTCGACGCCCTCGGGGCGGCGCAGCGTCCAGTCGTCGTAGGTGAGGCCGTCCTCGCCGCGGAACTCCACCTCCCAGCCGCTGATCTGCTGGGCGAGCCGGGCGAAGGCCAGTTTCATGCCGCTGCCCTCGGGGCCCGGCTGGCCCTTGGTCAGCTGCTGGCGCAGGCGTTCGCCGGTGAGTCGGGCGACCTCGGCGTCCACCCAGAGCTTCAGCAGCCGCTGGTGCAGGTCGTGGGTGCGCAGTGCGGGGTGATCGCGCCAGGCGGCCGCGGCCACGCCGATCATCCCGCCCTCGCGGGGGGTGCGGGCGCCGCCGATGGCGACCCGCTCGTTCATCAGGGTGGTGCGGGCGACCTGCCAGCCGTCGCCGACGTCGCCGAGGCGGTGGGTGTCGGGGATCCGGACGCCGGTGAGGAAGACCTCGTTGAACTCCGCCTCGCCGGTGATCTGGCGCAGCGGCCGCACCTCGACGCCGGGGTCGGTCATATCGCACACGAAGTACGTCAGCCCGCGGTGTTTGGGCACCGCCGGGTCGGTGCGGGCGACCAGGATCGCCCAGCGCGCCAGGTGGGCGCTGGAGGTCCAGACCTTCTGCCCGTCGACCACCCAGTCCCCGGCGTCGTCGCGGACCGCGCGGGTGGCCAGCGCGGCCAGGTCGGAGCCGGCACCGGGCTCGCTGAAGAGCTGGCACCACACCTCCTCGCCGGTCCACAGCGGCCGCAGGAAGCGCTTCTTCTGCTCCTCGGTGCCGTAGCGGAGGATCGTCGGGGCGGCCATCCCGAGGCCGATGCCGATCCGGCCGGGGTCGTTGTCCGGGGCGCCGGCGGCGGCCAGTTCGGCGTCCACGACGGCTTGGAGGGCGCGCGGGGCGTCCAGGCCGCCGAGTCCCGCCGGGAAGTGCACCCAGGCGAGTCCGGCGTCGAAGCGGGCGCGCAGGAAGTCCAGCCGGTCGGTGGCAGACCAGAGGTGCGGGCCCGCCGGACCCTCGGCCGAGGGCGGTGGTGAGAGACGGGTGGGAAGGTGGGAGGCGAGCAGGTCGGCGGTGCGCCGGCGCAGGTCGGCGGCGTCGGTCATCGGGTCTCCTCCGTTCCGGGAACCACCACGAGGCGGCCGACGGAGTCCCCGTCGGCGACCCGTTGGACGGCGTCGGCGGCCGCCGCCAAGGGGACCCGCCCGCCGATCAGCGGCTTGATCGCCCCTTGGGCGGCGAGTGCGGTCAGCTCCTTGTGGCAGGCGTCGACGGCGGCCGGGTCCTTGGTGTTGTAGAGGCCCCAGTGCAGGCCCAGGATCGCGTAGTTCTTGACCAGGGCGTGGTTGAGGCCCGGGGTGGGGATGGTGCCGCCGGCGAAGCCGACGACGACGATCCGGCCCTCGAAGGCGATGCACTTGGTGGACTTGGTGTAGGCGTCGCCGCCCACCGGGTCGTAGACCACGTCCGCGCCCCGCCCGCCGGTGGCCTCCTTGACCGCCGCGACGAGGTCGTCCGCGTGCCGGTCAAGGACCACGTCGCAGCCCAACTCGCGGGCGGTGCGGGCCTTTTCGGGGCCGCCCACGACGCCGATGACCCGGGCGCCGGCGGCCCGCCCCAGCTGGACGGCGGCGCTGCCGACGCCGCCGGCCGCGGCGTGCACCAGCAGCGTCTCGCCCGCCTGGAGGCGGGCCCGGCGGTGCAGTCCGAACCAGCCGGTCTGGTAGCCGATGTGCAGCGCGGCGGCCTCCGCGTCGTCCAGTGCCTCGGGGGCCGGCCGGACCGTCGCGGCGTCGACGACCGCCAGCTCGGCGAAGCCGCCGCCGGGCAGTGTCGGCTGGGCCAGCACCCGCGCGCCGACCGCACCGGTCGCCCCCTCGCCCACGGCCAGGACCTCACCGCAGATCTCCACGCCGGGGGTGAACGGGAGCGGCGGCCGGACCTGGTACTGGCCCCGGCACAGCAGCGCGTCGGGGAAGTTGACGTTGGCGGCCCGCACCCGCAGCAACAGTTGGCCGGGGCCGGGCTCCGGGTCGGGCACCTCCGCCAGCTGCATCACCGCTCGCGGCTCCCCGTTCGCGTGCACGCGCCATGCCTTCACCTGATGCCTCCACAGACCTCGGTCGTACGGCTGGGGCGGGGCCGGGACCGGCCCCCGCCACGATGCATACTAAGCGGTCGGTAACTCCGAAGGAACAGTTCCGGCCGGGCCCGTCGCGGGTGTCCCGCCCGGCCCAGGGCTCCCCCTCCATGCCCACGGCCCGCAGCCTGGTAATGACAGGGACAGGCACCCCGGCCACCTCCTGACGCAGACTGGCGGACATGGACTCACCCGCCACCGGCCCCTCCGCACTGGGGGACTTCCTGCGCACCCGCCGCGCCCGGCTCCAGCCGGAGGACGTCGGCCTGGTCTCCTACGGGGCCCGCCGCCGGGTCCCCGGCCTGCGGCGCGAGGAGCTCGCCCAGCTCGCCGGCGTCAGCGTCGCCTACTACACCCGCCTCGAACAGGGCCAGAGCCACAACGCCTCCGAGGGCGTGCTGGACGCCCTGGCCCGGGCCCTCCGGCTGACCCCCGACGAGCGCGCCCACCTGCGCCAGCTGGCCCGCCCGACACCGGCCCGGCGCCGCCCGGCGGTCCGCCCCGCTGCGGCCCGCCCCGGGGTGCGGCAGCTGCTCGCCGCCATCGCGGACGTACCGGCCGTCGCCCTCGGACCTCGCTTCGAGGTCCTGGCCTGGAACCGCCTCGGGCACGCCCTGCTCGCCGGTCACCTGGACTTCGACAGTCCGTCCCGGCCCGCGGACCGGCCCAACACCCAGCGGCTGCTCTTCCTCGACCCGCACACCCGCGAGCTCTACCCGGACCGCGAGGCGGAGACCCGGCGCGCCGTGGCCGCGCTCCGGATGTCCGCAGGATCCCGCCCCGACGACCATCAACTGGCCGAACTCATCGGCGAGTTGTCCATGAAGAGCACCGAGTTCAGCACCCTGTGGTCGCGCCACGTGGTCAACAACTGCACCTTCGGCACCAAGCACTTCCACCATCCGCTGGTGGGCGACCTGACCCTGGACTTCGAAATGATGCAGACCCAGGACGGCTCCGGCCAGGGCGTCCTGATGTTCACCGCCGCCGAGGGCTCGCCCTCCGAGGCGGCGCTACGCCTCCTCGCCGCGGAACGCGGCCCAGACGTCCGGCTCCTCGAACCCGAGCGCCCATAGCCCCCGCATCCACCCCCACCACACTCGCGCCACACCCCGAGCCTCGCCCGACCCGGCCTCTGACGCATCGTCAACGGGCCTGAATGGCGGGGCGGCCGGGCCTCGTACCGCTACTGGAGCCCTAGGGGGTGTCGTCGAGCCGTCGCCAGAGCCGCTGGGCCTGCCGTTCGGCGGCGCCGGGCGGGTTCCGCGGGTGCGCGGGGTCGTCGTGCGCGAGCAGGAAGAGCCAGACGAGGGCGAGCAGGGTCCGGCAGTCCCGGAGGCGGGCGGACTCGGCCGGGGTCAGCCGGAAGCCGCGCAGGAACGCGGCGGCGTCGAAGGGGCGGGGCACCCAGGCGGAGACGTGCTCGACGATCTCGGCGAGTTCGTAGGCGCGGTCGCTGCGGCCGGACTCCTCGAAGTCGACGACCCGGACGCGGTGGCCGTCCCAGAGGTAGTTGGCGGAGTTGCCGTCGCCGGCGCCGAACACGGCCGGGACGTCCGGTGGGATGCCGGACGGGGCATCCGGTGCGCCGGGGCCGGCGTTGTCGAGCCAGCCGTCGAGCCAGTCCATGCCGGCCCGCACCGCGCGCCGGACGGTCGGGGCGAGCGGCCGGCCCGGGGGCGTCGCGTACCAGACGCGCAGCCGCCCGACGGTGTCCCGTTGGTGGCCGTGGCGCAGCGGCAGTCGGGCCAACTCGGCGGGTGGGAGCGCGGTGTGGACGGTCCGGACGGCCTGCGCCCAGGCGGTCAACTGCCGTTCTCCGAGGGGGCTGCCGCGTAAGGGGGCGCCGGGGAGCCGGGACATCACCAGGGCAGGTGGGCCCGCCGCCCCCGCCGGGTCCCGGGCACCCAGCAGGACGGGGGCGATGCCCGGGGCGTGCGTGCCGAGCAGGGTCAGCGCACGCCGTTCCCGCTCATAGGGGCCGGGGCCCTCGGCGCGGCGGAAGCGTTTGACGACCCGGTCGGGGTGGAGGGAGAGGTCGTGGGTGTGCCAGCGAGCCGTCCCGGCGGGCGGATGTGGCGGTGTCCGGTCTGCGTTCACCGGACGGACGGTGACACGGGTGGCGAACGGCGGCAAGGGCGGTGGCGACGGCGGTGAGCGGCGCCGTGGGGGCGGTCGGTGGTGGTCGGGGCAGTCGGAGTGCTCGGGGGATTCAGGCTGCGGCGGGGTCGGTGGGGCGTTCGTCGGGGTGGGTCTCGGCGATCCAGCCGGCTGCCAGGCCCTCGGCGAGGGAGAAGCGGTCGTGGGCGACGGCGGCGCAGGTGGCGGCGTCCATGCGCAGGACGGTGTCGGGGTGGGTGGCGGGGCCGTCGGCGTAGCGGGTGGCGGGCGTCCCGTCCGGGTCCAGTACGACGTGGAAGGCGCCCTCGTCCAGGGCGATGTCGATGACGCGCACCGGGCCGCCGGCGAAGTGCCGGGCGAGCCGGGCCATCAGGGGGATCGCGAACCAGTGGGCACGGACCGCGTCGGTGGGGCGCTGTTCGCCGAGGGCCGGGGCGCCCCAGTCGGCGAGTGCGGCCAGGGCGGGGAGCAGGGCGTGGCCGCGCGGGGTGAGTTCGTAGACGAAGGCGGCGCCGGGCGGGGGGAGTCGGCGGCGGGTGAGCAGGCCGTCGCGCTCCATGTCCTTCAGGCGGGAGGCGAGCATGTCCGTACTGACGCCCGGGAGGTCGGCGTGGAGGTCGGTGTAGCGCCGGGAGCCGCCGAGCAGTTCCCGGACGATCAGGAGCGTCCAGCGGTCGCCCACGGCATCCAGGGCCCGGGCGACGGCGCAGTATTGGTCGTAACTTCGACGCGGCATGACACCAGCATAGACATGTGGTTGGATTTTCCAAGTCCGAAGTTGGGAAAACCAAGTACGGTGTCACGAGTGCTGCCGCGCCCCGCGGCGGGCGAGAGAACGAGGAGGCCGCCGCATGCAGTTCAAGCAGTCCAGCAAAATGGCCGACGTCTGCTACGAGATCCGCGGACCGGTGATCGAGCACGCGAACGCGCTGGAGGAGGCCGGCCACAGCGTGCTCCGGCTGAACACCGGCAATCCGGCGCTGTTCGGCTTCGAGTGCCCGGAGGAGATCCTCCAGGACATGCTGCGCAACCTCTCCCGCGCACACGGCTACACGGAGTCCCGCGGCATCCTCCCCGCCCGCCGCGCGGTGGCCCAGCGTTACCAGGAGGCCGGACTCCCGGACGTCGACGTCGACGACATCTACCTGGGCAACGGCGTCTCCGAGCTGGTCTCGATGGCGATCCAGGCCCTGCTGGACGACGGGGACGAAGTCCTCATCCCCGCGCCCGACTTCCCGCTCTGGACGGCGGTCACCTCCCTCGCCGGCGGCACACCGGTGCACTACCTCTGCGACGAGTCCGCCGACTGGCTGCCGGACCTCGACGACCTCGCCTCGAAGATCACCGACCGGACCCGCGCGCTGGTCATCATCAACCCCAACAACCCCACCGGCGCGGTCTATCCGCGCGAGGTGCTGGAGGGCATGCTCGACCTGGCCCGCCGCCACCACCTGATGGTCTTCGCCGACGAGATCTACGACCGGATCCTCTACGACGACTCCGTCCACCACCACGCCGCGGTGCTCGCCCCGGACCTGGTGTGCCTGACCTTCAGCGGTCTGTCCAAGTCGTACCGGGTGGCCGGCTTCCGCTCCGGCTGGCTGGTGGTCTCCGGCCCCAAGGAGCACGCCGCCGACTACCTGGAGGGGCTGGGCACCCTCGCCTCCATGCGGCTGTGTCCCAACGCCCCCGCGCAGTACGCGATCCAGGCGGCGCTCGGCGGCCGGCAGAGCATCAACGACCTGGTCCTCCCCGGCGGCCGGCTGCGCGAACAGCGCGACCGGGCCTGGGAGCGGCTCAACGAGATCCCGGGCGTCTCCTGCGTCAAGCCCAAGGGCGCGCTGTACGCCTTCCCGCGCCTGGACCCGGCGGTCCACAAGATCCACGACGACGAGAAGTTCGTACTGGACCTGCTACTGCGGGAGAAGATCCAGGTCGTCCAGGGCACCGGCTTCAACTGGCCGCGCCCGGACCACTTCCGGATCCTCACCCTCCCGCACGCCGACGACCTGGACGCCGCGATCAGCCGGATCGGGCGGTTCCTGGCCGGCTACCGGCAGTAGCGGGAGCACCGCCGCCGGGGAGGCGGGCCGGCACGGCCGCCATCCCCTCCCCGGCCACGGCCGCACGGCCGCACGGCACTCGAACGGGCGTACCGGTTTCCCGGCGGTCCTCCCCCGTCCCACCTGCCCGGTCCCCCGCACCGGGCCGTCCACCGCGGGCAGGCGCTCTTGAGCGGACCGCCCGCAGCGGCTTAGGTGGAGGGCGGCAATCCAGCCGCCGCCCCGGAGGGGAGAGGGAAGCCATGCCCGTACGACCGGCAGTGTCGGAAGCGGAACTTGAGGCCCATCTACGCGGGATCTGTTTCAAGACGGGTCCACCCCGTCGGCTGGGCGTCGAGATCGAGTTGCTGGTCCACGACGCGCGCAACCCCCGATGTCCGGTCGCACCGGATCGGATGCGCACCGCGGCGGACGCCCTGCGGGCCCTGCCGCTGCACTCCTGCCTCACCTTCGAACCCGGCGGCCAGCTGGAGCTCAGCTCGCTGCCCGCCGACTCCCTGACCGCCTGCGTCGAGGCGGTCAGCGCCGATCTCGCCCTGGTCCGCCCCGTCCTGCGGGAGCGGGGCCTCGGTCTCGCGGGCCACGGCCACAATCCCTGGCACCCTCCGCGACGGGTGCTCACCGCACCGCGCTACGACGCCATGGAGGCGTACTTCGACCGCCGCGGTCCGGCCGGTCGCTCCATGATGTGCGGCACCGCCTCCGTCCAGGTCTGTGTGGACGCCGGGCATGAGGAACCCGGGCCGCTGGGGCTCGGCCGGCGGTGGCTGCTGGCGCACCTGCTGGGCGCCGTACTGGCCGCCGCGTTCGCCAACTCACCGCTCGCCGAGGGGCGGCCGACCGGCTACCGCACCACCCGCCAGGCCATCTGGGCGCAGCTCGACCCGGGCCGCACCTGCGCCCCGCCGCAGGACCTCGACCCGCGCACCGCATGGGTCCGCTACGCCCTGGACGCCCCGGTGATGTGCGTCCGGCGCCCGGACGGCCCCTGGGACGCGCCGGAGGGCCTCACCTTCCGGGAGTGGATCCGCACCGGGGTCCCCCGTCCGCCGACCCGGGAGGACCTCGACTACCACGTCACCACCCTCTTCCCGCCGGTGCGCCCGCGCGGCCATCTGGAGCTGCGGATGATCGACGCGCAGCCCGGCCCGGACGGGTGGATCGTGCCGCTGGCCGTCACGACCGCCCTGTTCGACGACCCGGAGGCCGCCGAGTACGCCTATCGGGCCGTCAAACCCCTTGCGGAGACTGCGGGTTGGCGTCCGGCACCGGAGAACCCGCTGTGGCGGACCGCGGCCCGGGACGGCCTGACCGACCCCGAGCTGCACGCCGCCGCGGTGGCCTGCTTCGCCGCCGCGCAGGAGGCGCTGCCGCGACTGGGGGCCGCCCCCGGTATCCGCGCGGCGGTCGCGGAGTTCACCGAACGCTATGTGGCGCGCGGCCGGTGCCCGGCCGACGACCAGCTCGACGCGCTGCCCGCGGCGGACGCCGCCGGCGGCCCGGACCCCGCCGACTACGGCGCCGGCACCGCGGCCGAGAGCCGCCTCATCCGTGGGAAGGACAGCCCGTGACCATCGACCCCGAGCCGTTCCGGGAGCGGGCCGCCGCGGCGCTGCTCGCCGCCCGCGACCGCACCCGTGCGCTGACCACCTGCGTCGAGGAACCCGACCTGGTCGCCCAGCACTCCCCGCTGATGTCCCCCCTGGTGTGGGACCTGGCGCACATCGGCAACCAGGAGGAGCAGTGGCTGCTGCGCACCGTCGGCGGCCGTGACGCGCTGCGCCCGGACATCGACTCCGTCTACGACGCCTTCGAGCATCCGCGGGCCGAGCGGCCCTCGCTGCCGCTGCTGGCCCCGGCCGAGGCCCACGGCTACGTCGCCGAGGTGCGCGGCCGGGTGCTGGACGTCCTGGAGCGCGCCGAGCTGCACGGCGGCCCGCTGCTGTCCGCCGGCTTCGCCTTCGGGATGATCGCGCAGCACGAACAGCAGCACGACGAAACGATGTTGATAACCCATCAGTTGCGGACCGGCCCGCCGGTGCTCACCGCGCCCGAACCGCCGGCAGCGCCGGCCGACCCGCTGCCGGCCGAAGTCCTCATACCCGGCGGGGCGTTCCTGATGGGAACGTCCACCGAGCCCTGGGCGCTGGACAACGAACGGCCCGCGCACCGGCGGACGGTGCCGCCCTTCTTCCTCGACACCACCCCGGTCAGCAACGGCGCGTACCAGCGTTTCATGGAGGACGGCGGCTACGACGACCCTCGGTGGTGGGCCCCGGAGGGCTGGGCGCAGGTGCGCGAACACCGGCTGCGGGCACCGCTGTTCTGGCACCTGGAGGGCCGGCAGTGGCTGCGGCGCCGGTTCGGGGTGACCGAGCCGGTGCCGCCGGACGAGCCGGTGCTGCACGTCAGCTGGTACGAGGCGGACGCCTACGCGCGGTGGGCCGGCCGGCGGCTGCCCACCGAGGCCGAGTGGGAGAAGGCCGCCCGCCACGACCCGGCGTCCGGGCGGGACCGGCGCTACCCGTGGGGCGACGCCGACCCGTCCCCGGACCGCGCCAACCTCGGCCAGCGGCATCTGCGGCCGGCCCCGGTCGGCAGCTACCCCGAAGGCGCCTCGCCGCTCGGCGTCCACCAGCTGATCGGTGACGTCTGGGAGTGGACGGCCAGCGATTTCCTGCCCTACCCGGGCTTCGCCGCCTTCCCCTACCGGGAGTACTCCGAGGTGTTCTTCGGCGGTGCGCACAAGGTGCTGCGCGGCGGCTCGTTCGCCGTGGACCCGGTCGCCTGCCGCGGCACCTTCCGCAACTGGGACCTCCCGGTGCGGCGGCAGATCTTCTCCGGGTTCCGCACCGCCCAGAACGCCGGGCCGTCGGCCGGGGAGCTCACCTGATGTGCCGTCATCTGGCGTATGTGGGACCGGAGATCCCGTTCGGGAAGGTGGTCCTGGACCCGCCGTACGGCCTCTACCGGCAGTCCTGGGCGCCGCGCCACCAGCGGCACGGCACGGTCAACGCGGACGGCTTCGGCGTCGGCTGGTACGCGCCGGGCGATCCGGTGCCGGCCCGTTACCGGCGGGCCGGGCCGATCTGGGCCGACGAGCAACTGCCCGACCTGGCACGGGTGGTCCGCACCGGGGCGCTGCTCGCCGCCGTCCGGGACGCCACCGTGGCCGGAGCGGACGCCGAGGCGGCCGCCGCGCCGTTCGCCTCCGGGCGGTACCTCTTCAGCCACAACGGCGCGGTGGCCGGCTGGCCGGACACCATGGCGCCGCTGGCCGCCGGGCTGCCCCCGGCGGAGCTGCTGCGGCTCCAGGCCCGCAGCGACGCCGCGTTCCTGTGGACCCTGGTGCACCGCCGGCTGGTCGCCGGCGACGACCCGGGCCAGGCGCTGGCCGACACGGTCGAGGAGGTCGCCGCGGCCGCGCCCGGCTCCCGGCTCACCCTGCTGCTGACCGACGGCACCGGCATCGCCGGCACCACCTGGGGCGACACCCTGTTCCACCGGGCCGTCCCCGGCGGCGGCCGGGTCGTCGCCTCCGAGCCCTACGACGAGTCCCCCCACTGGACCGAGGTCCCCGACCGCACGCTGCTGTGCGCCACCCGCACCGAGGTCCGTCTCACCCCGCTCAAGGAGCCCGCAACGTGAGCCCGCTCAGCATCACCCGCACCCTGCCCGCCGACGCCACCGCGGCCGCCCTGCGCGCCGATGTCGTCGCGGGACTGTCCCGTACGCCCAAGCAGCTGCCGCCGAAGTGGTTCTACGACGCCCGCGGCAGCGAGCTGTTCGACGAGATCACCACCCTGCCGGAGTACTACCCCACCCGTGCGGAACGCGAGATCCTGCGCGCCACCGCGGACCGGATAGCCGCCGCCACCGGCGCCCGCACCCTGATCGAGTTGGGCTCCGGCTCGTCCGACAAGACCCGTCATCTGCTCCGCGCCCTCACCGACCTGCACACCTACCTGCCGGTCGACGTCAGCGAGTCCGCGCTGCGGGCGGCCGGCGAGGGGCTGCTGGCCGCGCATCCGGGCCTGACCGTGCACGCCCTGGTCGCCGACTTCCAGCAGGGCCTGGCCCTGCCCGCCACGCCCGGCCCCCGGCTCCTGGCGTTCCTCGGCGGCACCATCGGCAACCTCCTGCCGGACGAGCGGGCCGCGTTCCTGCACTCCGTCCACGACCTGCTCGCCCCCGGCGACGCCCTGTTGCTCGGCACCGACCTGGTCAAGGACGAGGCCACCCTGGTCGCCGCGTACGACGACGCCCGCGGGGTGACCGCCGACTTCAACAAGAACGTGCTGGCGGTCATCAACCGTGAGCTGGGCGGCGACTTCGACCCGGCCGACTTCGACCACGTCGCGCGGTGGAACGCCGCGGAGGAGTGGATCGAGATGCGGCTGCGGGCCCGCTCGGAACTGACCGTGAAGATCCCCGGCGTCGACCTGATCGTGCCGTTCGCGGCCGGCGAGGAGCTGCGCACGGAGGTCTCGGCGAAGTTCCGGGAGGAAGGCGTGCGGGCCGAACTCGCCGCCGCCGGGTTGAAGCTGACCGAGTGGTGGACCGACCGCGCCGGCCGGTTCGCGCTGTCGTTGGCGCTGCGCATCTGACCGGTACCGATCCGACCGGTGCCGACTGCCGGGTGCCCGGCCCCCCGTCGATGTGGTTCGATGCTCCGATCGCACATCCGTACGCGCTGTCGGGTGCGCCCGCCGCGTACGGAGCCATACGGGCTCGACGGAGGGGCAGGGCATGGGCACGGCGCTGGATCGGCGGGGTTTCCTCAGGGGCGCGGCGGGGCTGTCCGCCGCCGGACTGTTGGCGGGTATCGGCGGTGGGGGGTCGGCGGCGGCCGCGGCCCCGACCGCGGTCTCGGTGCAGGACTGGATGTCCGCGCTCGGCGACGCCACGCCCGTGCAGCGGCTGAGCGTCCCGGGCACCCATGACTCCGGCGCGCGGATCGGCGGGCCCTGGGTGGCGTGCCAGAACACCTCGGTCGCCGAGCAACTCGCGTCCGGCATCCGGTTCCTGGACGTCCGCTGCCGGGCCATCGACGACGTCTTCGCGATCCACCACGGCGCGTTCTACCAGGAGCTGATGTTCGGCGACGTGCTCAACGCCTGCCGGGACTTCCTCCGGGCGCATCCCACCGAGACCGTGCTGATGAGGGTCAAGCAGGAGTACTCGGAGGTCTCGGCGGAGGAGTTCCGCCGGATCTTCGGTCTCTATCTGGACGGCAAGGGCTACCGTTCGCTGTTCCGGCTGGACCCGGGGCTGCCGGTGCTGGGCGAGGCCCGGGGGCGGGTCGTGCTGCTGGCGGACTCGGACGGGCTGGGCGGGGTGCGGTATGCCGATCCGGCGCTGTTCGACATCCAGGACGAGTACATGACCGAGCCGATCGGGAAGTACCCCAAGGTCGAGGCCCAGTTCCGCAAGGCCGTCGGCCAGCCCGGCAAGCTCTTCGTCAACTACGTCTCGACCGCCGCGCTGCTCCCGCCGCGGTCCAACGCCGACCGCCTCAACCCGCGGGTCAAGAGCCTGCTGGAGGGTGCGGAGGGCAGCACCTGGCGGGGGCTGGGCATCGTCCCGATGGACTTCCCCAACGAGTTCGGGATGGCCCAGACCCTGATCCGGCACAATCTGGCCGGGCTCGGCGTCACTCTGCCGGCCCAGGTGCACAGGTGATCGGCCGTCGAACCGAACCACCACGGGCCGCCGTGCATCAGACTGGTTGAAATGTCTGGTTCCGGAGCTGCCCCCGCCCCGTACGACGGTGCGCGGTGCGGCAGCGCCGGCTGAAGCGGCAAGGCGGCACCTGGTGGAGACGAGCGAACGCGGGCCCGGGGCGGCGGCACAGGACGCGCGACGGACGCCCGACGCGGCCGGCGCGCCCGAGTGGCCGGGAGCGGGCCGACCGCTCCGCACCGGCCGGGCCCGCGCCGGGGTGCCGCTGCGGGTGACCCTGGCGCTCGGGGTGCTGACCGTCATCGTGGGCGGTACGGCGCTGGCGCTGAAGGCCGCGCGGCCGGATCCGTACGTGGCGCCCGGGGACCCGGTCACCGGGACGTACCTCGCCTCGCGGTCCGCCGGCGACCGGGCGGCGGCCGCGGTGCTGGCCGGTCCGTACCGGGAGCTGCCGGGCCCGCCGGCCGTCGCCGCGCGCCGGGCCGGTGACGCCCCGGCCCCGCTGCCCGCCTCCCGCCCCCTGGTGGCCAGCGCGGCGGCCCCGTCACCGCCGGTCGGCGCGCTCTTCTCCCCCGGCAACGACGGCGACACCGGTCACTACTGCAGCGCGAGCGTGGTGCACTCCCCCGCCGGAAACCTCGTCGCCACCGCGGCGCACTGCGTCCACGACGGCGGCTTCCGCACCCGGCTGGTCTTCGCGCCCGGCCTGCACGACGGGATCGCGCCGTACGGCCTGTGGGTGCCCACCAGGATCTACCTGGACCCGCGGTGGATCAGCGACCGGGACCCGGACCACGACGTGGCGTTCCTCCGGGTGCGCCGGCACGGGGGCACGGACCAGCGGATCGAGGACGTCACCGGCGCCGAACTGATGCGGTTCGACGCGCCGCCCGGCCGGCCGGCGCAGCTGACCGGCTACCCGTCCGACCGCGACACCCCGGTCAGCTGCCGGCACACCGCCGACACCGAGGGCCCGGGCCAGCTCCGCTTCCCCTGCGCCGGCTTCCCGGCCGGGACCAGCGGCGGCCCGATGCTCACCGACGTCGACCCGGCGACCGGCACCGGCTCGCTGATCGGGGTGATCGGCGGTCAGGACGAGGGCGGTGACGACAGCACGTCGTACAGCAGTCGCTTCGGGGCGGACGTGGCGGCGCTGTACCGGCGGGCCACCCGCGGCTAGGGCGCGGTCCGGCCGGGCCGGTCGATCAGGTCGTTCGGGCGCTGCCGCGCGGGACGACCGTGGCGAGGACCGACGGCAGCGGGTACCAGTCGGCGGTGGCGAAACTGGCGTGCGCGGCGGCGAGTTTCCCGACCCGGGCCAGGGCTTCGGCCTCGGTGGGGTGGGTGGCGTCCAGGGCCGGCGGGACCTTGTGGGCGTCGGTCATGACGAGCAGGTAGTGGCGGGCGTCGTACCAGGAGGTGTCGATGGTGCCGTTGAGGTACGTGGCGGCGTCGCCGTCGAACACCACGAACCAGGGGCGCAGGGCCGGGTCGGCGTAGCGGTCCCGGGGGTCGCCGGCGGCGGCACCGTGGACGGCGGGGAAGGCGGTGGCCCGGCCCAATTGGCCCTGTGCGGCGAGGTCCTTGAGGTGGCCGGCGTATTCGACGTCGGTCCACAGCTTGTCGAACGGGTTCTTCTCCTCGACGGTGCCCGGTATCAGCTCGAAGAGGAACCTGCCGGCCAGGTCGGTGCGCGACGGCCAGCCGCCGGTCCGTACCGCCTCGTCGAGGGTGGCGTGGCCGGCCGCCAGATCGCCGGGGCCGTAGACCGCGTCGCCGAGCTTCTGCCGTATCAGGGCGTCGAAGGCGGCGGGTCCGCGGCCGCCCTTGGCGTTGAAGCCGTCCTTCATCTCGACCTTGACGAGGATCGGGCGGTGGCCGGGGTGGGCGTCGTGCCAGGCCCGTAGGTCGGCGAGGCAGCCGGCGAAGTCCTGGTTGCGGTCCTTGGTGCGCAGTTCGGCGGCGGTGGTCGCGCCGACGCAGTTGTTGTTGTTGCCGAGCGGGTTGCTGTGCGAGACCCGCCACGAGCCGCCCAGGCCGTTGGTCCAGACGTCCACCTCGACGAGCGCGGCTCCGGAGTCCAACGCGTCGGCGAAGTAGGGGTACTTGGCCTTCTCGTAGGCGTTGTGGACACCGACCGCGGTGCTGGTGTCGTAGGTGGTGGAGGTCGTCGTGGTGGTCGGCTCCGCCCCGGCCGGGCCGGTCGCCGCGATCACCGCCGCCGCCGCGACGGCGACCGTTCCCGCACACCGTTTCCTGTTCATGGGCCCCGCTTCCCCTCGTGTCCTGCCTGGTCGGTGAGCAGGCTACGGGAGTTGGCGGTCGACGGGCGGAACGGGAGCGGGCGCGATACGGTCAGCGACGCAAACGATCAAGCGAAAGGGTGTACGGATGCGGAATCGGGGGACCGGCGAGGCCGGCTCGGGCGGACTGTCGTGGGCGGCGGCGGTGCTGACGGGGACGGTCGCGCTCTACATAGCGCTGGTCGCCTTCGGCAACATCACCGACTTCGGCACCAATCAGGCGTACGTCCGCCATGTGCTGGCGATGGACACCACCTTCCAGGACCCGGACCTGATGTGGCGGGCCATCACCTCGCGGGGCGTACAGGACGCCGCGTACGTGGCGGTGATCGCCTGGGAGTCGGTGGCGGCGCTGGTGCTGCTCGCGGCCACCGCGCTGTGGGTCGTGCGGGGGCGGTCCGGCGGTGCCGGGCGGGCGCGGCGGCTGGCCACCGTCGGACTGCTGATGATGATGCTGCTGTTCGGCGCCGGGTTCTGGGCGATCGGCGGCGAGTGGTTCGCCATGTGGCAGTCGAAGCAGTGGAACGGGGTGGAGGCCGCGGTGCGGAACTTCCTCGTGACGGGCCTGGTGCTGCTGGTGGTGCAGTGGTCGGGGACGACCGGTCGGTCGGAGCGCGCGGACGCGTGAGGGGCGGCGGCGGGTGCGCGAAACCCCCACCCGCCGCCGGCGTTCGGCGGGGCGTCAGCCCGCCGCGTAGACGTCCTCGATGTAGCGGCCGGACGCGGTCAGTTCGCGCAGCCACGCCTCCGACTCCTGCTCCGACGCGCCGGTGCAGGTCCGGTGCACCGCGCGGAACGCGTCCCGGACGCCGGGCGCCATCCGGCTGCCGTCGCCGCAGACGTAGACCCGGGCGCCGGCCCGCAGCAGCTCCCACACCTCGGTGGCCTCGGCCGCGATCCGGTGCTGGACGAAGCGGTGGCCGTTTTCGGGGCGGGCGCTGAAGACGGGGTGGACGGCGAGGGCGCCGGCCCGCTCGGCGGCGGCGAACTCCGCGGCGTGCAGGAAGTCGCCGTCGGGGTCGTCGCAGCCGAAGTAGAGCCGGGCCGGGGTGGTCCGGCCGGCCGCGACACGGTCGGCGACGGCGCCGCGGAACGGGGCGAGCCCGGTGCCGGCGGCGACCAGGATGACCGGGGTGTCGTCGGCCGGGTCGAGGCGGAACGCCTCCCGGCACGGCTGGACCCGGGCCAGCAGGGTGTCGCCGGGCCGCAGGGTGTGCAGATGCGTCGAGCCGGTGCCGCCGGGCAGCAGCGAGACCATCAGGTCGGCGTGCCGAGGGTCGGCGGCCGGCGACGAGGACAGCGAGTAGTGGCGGGTGCGGAGCGGGGGCAGCAGCTCCAGGACCACCGGCCAGGGCAGCGCGCCGCGCAGCGCGGGGTGGGCCTCGATCAGCTCGACGAGGGTGCGCGGATCGTCCTCGGGGAGGTTCTCCAGGGCGTGCCGCTCGGGCGGGCAGGGGTTGTGCGCGGCGAGCAGGGCGCACTGCTCGCGGGTCGGACGGATACCCAACTCCAGGTGATGGGTCAGGAGTTGACGTATCGTCAGAGGTCGGTCGAGGGGCAGGGTGTCGCGGGCCGGGCGGCCCGTCGGCGGGCGCAGCGCCAGCACGGTGTCCAGGTCGGCGCCGAGCGCCTGCGCGGTGCGGGCCACCGCCTCGGGGGTGTTGACCGGCAGGACGGCGAGGTGGTCGGCGGTGCGGTAGGAGACGCCGTCGGGGAGTGCCAGGCGCAGGAAGCGCTTGGGGCGCGACCAGCCCTCGGCGGTCAGGTCGTACGCCTCGGTGACGGTCATGGGGACGAGGCCGTGCCGGGCGGCGAGCGCGTCGAGCGGGCCACCGGTGAGCGCGGTGACGGTGTAGCCGGAGTCGTCGGCGGCGTCGTCCGCGCCGTCTGCGCCGGGGCCGCCGATGCTCGCCGGGTCGCCGTAGCGGGTCAGCAGTTCGGTGCGCAGTGCGACGCCGAACTTCCGCACGATGGTGGTGAGTTCACCGGAGGCGTCGGCCTCGGCGCGGGGCAGCAGCCGGTCTCCGCCGAGGGCGGTCAGCCGGTCGTCGACGAGGGTGGGGACCTGCTGGTAGGTGGCGGCCCAGTTGCGGTCGCCGACGCCCAGCACGGCGTAGCGGACCCCGGCCGCGGAGCCCTCGGGTGCGGTGCCGAGCCAGGCGGTGAACGCGGTGGCGTCGTCGGTCGGTTGGCCGTTGTAGGAGGCGGCGACGATGACGACGGGGCGGTCGGTGGGGAGGCCGCCGGCGCAGGCGTTCAGCGGCGCGACCTCGGTGGCGAAGCCCAGGGCGGTGGCCTCGTCGGCGAGCCGCTCGGCGAACTCCCGGCAGGTGCCGTAGTTGGTGCCGTGCAGCAGGAGCAGGCCGGTGTCCTGCGGGACGCGGGTGGGCAGGCCGTCGTCGGGCGCGGCGCCGGTGGCCTCGCCGTCCGGCGTCCCGGCGGGCCCGCCGGGCAGCACGGCCAGCGCGGCGCGGGCCGCGGCCCGGTCGGCGGGCGTGCGGGGGGCGAGGGCGAGCGTGAAACCGTCGGGCTTGAGGGTGAGGGTCTCCTTGATGCGGAGGTGGTAGCCGGTGTGGTCGATCAGCCGGTAGCGGTGCACCAGCAGGGCCAGCAGCATGGTGGCCTCGTGCAGCGCGAACTGCCGCCCGATGCAGGCGCGTTCACCGGTGCCGAACGGCTTGTAGGCGTGCGGGGAGCGGGCCGCCTCGGCCGCCGGGCTGAAGCGGAACGGGTCGAACGCCTCGGGGTTGTCGCCCCAGACCGGGTCGCGGTGCAGCATCGGGGTGAGGACGGTGACCAGTTGGCCGGCGGCGACCGGATAGCGGCCGCCGATCACGGTGTCGGTGCGGGCCTGGCGGCTGAAGGCGGCGGCGGTCGGCCACAGCCGCAGCGCCTCGTTGAGCACCTGGCGGGTGAACGCCAGCTTGCCGATGTCCTCGAAGGCGGGGTCCGGGTCGGGGTCGTCGCCCCACAGCTCGTCGGCCTCGCGCTGCGCCATCCGCAGCGCGACCGGGTCCTTGAGCAGGTGGTACAGGGCGAAGGAGAGCGCGCCGGAGGTGGTTTCGTGACCGGCGATCAGGAAGGTGATGACCTGGTTGCGGATGTTGGCGAGGTCGAGGACCGGTCCCTGGTGCGCCGCGTTGCCCTCCGTGGCGGCGAGCATCAGGCCCAGCAGGTCGTCGTCGCGCTGCTCACCGCTGGCCGTGCGGGCGGCGATCACCTCGTCGACGACGGACGCGAGGTAGTCGGCGTCCGCGCGAAACGCCGCGTCGGCCGCGGTGTGGTCGGCATCGGGCTGCCGGGCGAACTTGGCCATGCTCCATTCCAGGCAGCGCACCATCGCCTCGACGAAGGGGTGCGGGGTGTCCCGGGCGAACGACTCGAAGTCGAAGCCGAAGCCGGCCAGTCCGATGGTGTCCAGGGTCATCCGGGTCATGTCGTCGGCGACCTCTATGGGGCGGCCCTCGGCCATCCGCCGGTCCCAGGCCGCGGTGACCCGGCGGGCGACCTTCAGCATCGCCGGGTGGTACGTGCGCATCGAGCCCAGCGCGAAGGCCGGCATCAGGACCTCGTGGGCCTTGGCCCAGTTGGGCTCGTCGTTGTAGGCGGTGAACAGACCGTCACCGGCGAACTCCCGCACGCTCTCCAGGACCACCGAGACGCCCTTGGCGAAGCGGGACTCGTCGGCGACCTCGGTGACCAGGTCGAGGGAGGAGAGGAAGAGCGTCTCGCGGGCGCCGAACTTGCGCAGGTAGGCCGGGCCGTGGATCCGGGCGAGGTCCATGGCCTGCTGGAGCGGCGTGGTGCTGATCCCGGTCGCCGTGAGGTCGGCGACCGGGACGCTCACGGCGGTGGCGCGGTCGCCCGTCTGGGGCGCGATGGTGTCGGTCATGTCTCCAGCGTGACCGGCCCGGTGGCCGCCCCCGGCCCGGGGAACTGCATGATTGTGCAGTGGTTCGTCGTCGCGCACTCTTGCGCGTACGGCGCCGATGAGGCAAGGGCCGCCGACAGCACGGGAGAAAGGGCGGAAACCGGGCGATGGACAGCGTGACGGACGGTGGTGCGCCGGAGGACGAGACGGGCGCGGACTGCCCACGCAGCTGGCCGCCGGTCCCGGCCGCCCCGCCCCCGGCCGGCGACTACCGCGACTACTTCGTGATGCTGCTGTACCGCATCCCCACGCCGATCGCGGTGTGCCGGGCGGACGGCCAGGTGCTTATCGCCAATCCGGCGATGGCGGCGCAGTGGGGCGCGGTCCCCGGACAGTTGCGCGGCCGCAACCTGCTCGACTGGTTCCGGCCCCGGGACCCGGCGCAGATCGCCCGGATCATGGAGGCGCTGCGGCTGGGCCGCCGGTCCCGCTATCCGGTCGAGGTGCGGTGGCGGACCGGGCCCGGCGAGCCGGAGCGGCAGGGGGAGCTGACGATCGATCCGGTCGGCAACCCGTCCGGGGAACCGCCGGCGCTGCTGGCCCTCCTGCGGGAGGACACCGGGGCCACCGCCGCCCCACCGCCCGCGCCGCCCCCCACCAGCCCCGTCGAGGCCCGGATCCTGGCGCTGGCGGCCGGTGGCGCGACCACCGCCGCGATCGGCGGCGCGCTGGGGCTGACCGTCGACGGGGTGAACTACCACCTCACCCGGCTGGCCCGCCGCTGGCGCGTCCAGGGCCGCACCGCGCTGGTGGCCAAGGCGTACGTGCTGGGGGTGCTCGCCCCGGACCGCTGGCCGCCGGCGCCCGCGGCCCCGGACGACGACGGCACGCGAACGCCCGGCCCCTGAGTCGGACTGCACGTGTGTGCGGATAACCTCCCTGGTGTGGAGGAGAACACACCCGCGCCGTTCGAGCGCGGAACGGACGGTCCCAAGGTCATCGTCGTCGGTGTCGACGGCTCCGACTCGTCCTGGCGGGCCGCGGCGTACGCGGCCGGGCTGGCCAGGCGTCAGGGGTCGAAGCTGGTGATGGTCTACGTCCAGCCGGTGCTGGCGACCGGGGCCGCGATGGGCGCACCGGTCATGGACACCACCAACGAGGTGGCCGAGGAGCTGATGGCCGAGATCCGCAAGGCCACCGAACGGCTCGACGGGATATTCCACCTGCGGTGGGAGTTCCACACCCTGCGCGGGGACCCGTACAACGGCATGGTGCAGATGGCCGACGAGCTCAAGGCGGACGCGGTGGTGGTCGGCGCCTCGGAGTCCGCCGGGCACCGCATCATGGGCTCGGTCGCGGTGCGTCTGGTGAAGGCCGGCCGGTGGCCGGTCACGGTCGTGCCGTAGCACCCGGGCCGCCGGTCGCGTCCCCGGCGCTCCGCTGGTGGGCCGGGCCGGGCTGAGGCACGGTGGAGGGTGGACGGGCGGAGCGCCGCCCCGACGAGTCAGACACCGTGAGCGACCGGGAGACACCGTGACCGACCGCACGTATCGCGTGACCGAGATCGTGGGGACGTCCCAGCAGAGCGTGGACGCCGCGATCCAGAACGGCATCAAGCGCGCCTCCGGCACCCTGCGGAATCTCGACTGGTTCGAGATCACGCAGGTCCGCGGCCACATCATCGAGGGCCGGGTCGACCACTACCAGGTCGGTCTGAAGGTCGGTTTCCGGCTGGAGGACGCGGGCTGAAGCCCCGGGGGCCGAATGGCTCCCCGCCGCCGCGTCGCCTTCGTCACGGCGCCGCCGGCAGTCCATGATGATCCGCCGTCGGACCACGACGGACACGTACCGAGCGTACGGAGGATCACCCATGGCACGCCTGCTGCGCGCGGGTCAGGGCGTTTGGCGCCGTAAACCGATCGAGCACATCGAGGAGCCGGAGGGCACCGCGGCCCAGCAGCTCACCCGCGAGCTGGGGCTGTGGCAACTGACCGCCATCGGCATCGGCGGCATCATCGGCGCCGGCATCTTCACGCTGGCCGGCACCGTCGCCCACGAGAAGGCCGGCCCCGCGGTCCTGATCTCCTTCCTCATCGCCGGCGTGGCCAGCGCCGCGGCGGCCTTCTCCTACGCCGAGTTCGCCGGACTGATCCCGAAGGCGGGCTCGGCCTACACCTACGGCTACGCGGTACTGGGCGAACTCGCCGGCTGGTTCATCGGCTGGGACCTGCTGCTGGAGTACACCGCGATCGTGGCGGTGGTCGCGATCGGCATCTCCGGCTACTTCTCGTTCCTGCTCGGCGCGCTGGGCCTGAAGCTGCCGGCGTGGATGCTGGGCGCGCCCGGCACCGGCCCCGGGCACCGGGTGGACCTCTTCGCGGCGGTGCTCTGCCTGCTGATCGCGTATCTGCTCACCCTGGGCATCAAGAACGCCGCCCGGTTCGAGACGATCGTGGTCGGGCTGAAGGTGCTGGTGGTGCTCGTCGTCATCGGGGTCGGCTTCTTCCACCTCGACACCGCCAACTACCGGCCGTTCTTCCCGTTCGGGGTGAGCGGCGCGTTCACCGGCGCGGCCACCGTCTTCTTCGCGGTCTTCGGCTACGACGCGATGAGCACGGCGGCCGAGGAGTCCAAGGACGCCCAACGCCACATGCCCAAGGCGATCATGTACTCGCTGGCCGTCTCGATGGTGCTGTACGTGCTCGCCTGCCTGGTGCTGACGGGCATGCAGAACTACCGGCACATCGACCCGGAGAGCGGCTTCTCCACCGCGTTCAAGTCGGTCGGGCTGGGCGCGCTGGCGGACGTGATCGCGGTCGGCGCGATCATCGGCATCCTGACCGTCATGTTCACCTTCATGCTGGGGGTGACCCGGGTGTGGTTCTCGATGAGCCGGGACGGGCTGCTGCCCAAGTGGTTCGCCAAGACCAGCGCCACCCACCACGTACCGGTCCGGGTCACCTGGATCGTCGGCGTGGCGTCCGCGGTGATCGCCGGCGTCCTGCCGATCGGGGAGGCCGCCGAACTGACCAACATCGGCATCCTGTTGGCGTTCGTGGTGGTGTGCATCTCGGTGATCGTGCTCCGCTACAAGCGACCCGAACTGCCGCGCACCTTCCGCACGCCGGGCATGCCCGTGGTCCCGGCGATCGGGGTGTGCTTCTCGCTGTGGCTGATCACCTTCCTGGCGTGGCAGACCTGGGTGCGGTTCGCGGTGTGGTTCCTGATCGGCCTGGTCATCTACTTCTCGTACTCCTACCGGAAGTCGGCGTTGGCGACGGCGGACGAGACGGCTCCGGAACAGCGGTGACGGCCCGGACGACCGCCTCGCCGGCCTCCGTCCAGCGGTAGAGCACGCTGCGCCCGGCCCGGCGACGGGCGATCAGGCGGGCGTCGCGCAGCACTTGGAGGTGCCGGCCGACCGAGCCCAGGCCCTGGCCGGTCAGGGCGACCAGCTGCGTGGTGCTCTTCGGCGTGCCGAGCAGCACCAGGACGGCCGCCCGGCCGCTCCCCAACAGGGCGGCCAGCGCCCCGGGGACCGGCGGCCGGTCCGGCTCGGCCAGCGTGCCGGAGCAGGGGTAGACCACCGCGGAGCGGGGCGGTCGCCGCCCGTCGGTGTCCCAGGAGAGCCAGGACTGCTGCGGAGTGACGGGGACGAACAGCAGCCCGGCGTCGGCCAGTTCGCGCGGAGGATGGTCGTGGACGGTGATCTGGAGGCGGTTCGCGCCGAGCCAGCGCAGGCCGGGGCGCATCCCGTCCAGCGCGGCGACCCAACCGCCGCTGCCGAGCCGGGCCGTACGCGCCAGGACGTCGGCCTCCAGGATGCGGCGGCGGCGCGGCCAGTCCGGCAGCACGGTGTGCCGCCAGACCCAGTCGAGGAGCGCGGCGGTGCGCTCGGGGAGGTCGGCGCGGTGCCGGAGGGCGGCGGGGAGCGGTGCGCCGGCCAGGGCCTCGGTGAGGTCGGCGCGGGCGGTGGCCGGCGGGGTGTCGCGGACCCGGGCGAGTTCGGCGGGGAAGTCCTGGTCGGGGGCGCCGCTCGGGGTCGGGGTCAGGAAGGTCGCGTTCCAGGTGCGGCGCAGGGCGCAGCGGACGAGGAGGGCGGTCGGCGGGTCGGCGGCCAGGCGGGCGCGGTAGGCGGGTAAGTGGGCGTCGAGCCAGGCGCGTTCGCCCCCGAGCGCGGCGGTGCCGCGGTACAGCGTCTTCAGGGCGGCGGTGGTCTCGGCCAGCGGTGAGACGGCGAACCGGCCCGCGGCGAGGGTGTCCGCGGTGATCTCCCACCACCCCACGCCCACCGCTCCCTCGTTTCGCCGGCCCGCGAAACTGTACGCCGGGGCGCCGGGCCGCCCGGACACTCCCGCCATGCACAGCTACCGCGAGCTCTTCCGCACCCCGGAGTTCACTCCGCTCTTCCTCGCCTCCGCCGCGCAGGTGGCCGGCCAGACCGTCGGCGGCCTGGCCCTCGGCACGCTGGTGTACAGGACGACCGGCTCCCCGCTGCTGTCGTCCCTCGCCGTGTTCGGCCCGTCCCTGGCCCAGGTGATCGGCGCGGCCACGCTGCTGTCGGCGGCCGACCGGCTGCCGCCGCGCGCCGCGTTGACCGGTCTGGGGCTGGTGCTCGGACTGGGCACCGCCGTCCAGGCCGTCCCCGGACTGCCGGTGGGCGCGTCGTTCGCCGTCCTGATGGTGCTGGGGGTGCTCTCCTCCCTGGGCGGCGGGGTGCGCTACGGGCTGCTCAACGAGCTGCTGGCGCGGGAGGGATACCTGCTGGGCCGCTCCGTCTTCGCCATGGCGTCCGGGGTGGTGCAGATCTGCGGCTTCGCGGTGGGCGGGGCACTGGTGGCGGCGCTGTCGCCGCGCGGGGCGCTGCTGGTCGCGGCCGTGTTGTACGCCGCCGGTGCGGCCGCGGCCCGCTGCGGGCTCGGCCGGCGGGCGCCGCGCGCCGCCGGCCGCCCCTCGGTCGCCGGGACCTGGCGCACCCATGCCCTGCTGTGGGCCGACCGGCCGCGGCGGTACGTCTACCTCGCGCTGTGGCTGCCCAACGGCCTGATCGTCGGCGGTGAATCGCTCTACGTCCCGTACGCGCCCGGACAGGCGGGGCTGCTCTTCGCCTGCGGTGCGCTCGGCATGCTGGCCGGGGACACCCTCGTCGGCCGGTTCGTCCCCCGCCACCGGGCGGACCGCCTGGTGGTCCCGTTGTGCCTGCTGCTCGCCGCGCCGTACCTGGTCTTCGCGGTGCGGCCGCCGACGGCGGTGGCGATGGCGGCGGTGCTGCTCGCCACCGTCGGCTACGCCTCGGGCCTGCTGCTCCAGGAACGGCTGATGGCGCTGACCCCCGACGGACTGAGCGGCCACGCCCTCGGGCTGCACTCCGCCGGCATGCTCACCCTGCAAGGGGTGGGCGCCGCCCTGGCCGGCGCGCTGGCCGAGTGGATCCCTCCGGGGTGGGCGATGGCGGCGCTGGCGGTGGCGTCGATGGGGGTGACGGTGGTGTTGGCGCCCGGGCTCCGCGTGCAGTCGGCGTCCCGCACGCCGGACGGGGTGGGCGCCGCACGCGACGCATGACGCCCGGTCGGGGCGGCTCGCCGGGCGAGTTCAGTCGCGCCGCCGCGTCCGCCACCGCACGGCTCGCCGCCATACGGCCCGCCACCGCCGCGCGACGATCCGGTGCCACCACAGCCACCACGGCAGGCGGCGGCGCGGCACGCACGCCCAGACGTCCATATCCGCCTCGGTGTCGCGCGGGCAGCGGCGCAGCAGTTCCAGGCAGCGGGCGTCCACCGTGCCGTGCAGCCGGGCGGTGTGGGCCAGCGCGATGATGCCCTGGTGGCGCAGGCCGGCATCGCCCATCGCGAGGGCCTGCTCCAGCGCCCGCGCGACGCGGGGCAGGATCGCCTCGGGGTGCGGATGGGTGAGCGCCAGGCCGATGACCGCGACGCCGACGCGCTCGGCACCGCGGGCGAAGGCGGCGTCCACCTCCTCGGGGCGGTCGGTGCCGAGCAGTGCGGAGTCCTCCTGCCAGTTCATGCCCCGGCCGGGGACCGCCCGGTCGAGGAGGAACTCGGCGCGCCCGGCGGCAAGTTGGGCCTCCGGCACGGTCCGGTCGCCACGGTCGGCCCGGCGGCAGCCGGCGAGGTACTCCCAGATCCGGCCCGGATCGCCCTCGCCCCCGTTCCCGTTCCCGTTCCCGTCTCCGATCCCGTCCTCGCCGGCGTCCGCGACCTCCCGGCAGACCGCGTCGAGTTCCGCGGTCTCCCCCGTCGCCACGCCCGCGCCCGCCTTGTGGATCCGCTCGAACGCGATCCCGTCCGCCCCGAGGTCGCAGCGCCGGAGGAACGCCAACTCGACGGTGTCCTCGGCGGTCAGCCGGGCGTGCAGGTACCCCCAGGCGAGTTCGAGCGCGTCCAGGGCGACGGCGTATCGGACGAACTCGGCGGGGAGGGCGGTGGGAACGGCCGGGTCCGGATGGTCCGGTACCGCGTCCCGGCCGGTCGGGCGTGGGTCTGACGTCTGCACAGAACGAGGGTAGACGAGGGGTGTTGGCGCCTCGCGGCCCCTTGACGGGCCTCCGCCCGGGCCCAAGAATGAGCCCGCCCTGACAACGTTGTCGGCCCTCCTGGAGGTCTGCCCATGCCCTGGACCAGACGCAACCGGCCGCGCACCGCGGGCGCGGCGGTGGCGGCCGTGCTCCTCGGGAGCGTGCTCACCGCCCCGGCCGCGCACGCCGCCCTCACCGCACCGGCCGAGCCGTCCGGCGGCCGCCTCACCGACCTCGTCAACCCCTTCATCGGCAGCCAGAACGACGGCAACACCTACCCCGGGGCCGCGGTGCCGTTCGGAATGGTGCAGCTCTCCCCCGACACCGGGCACACCACCGGCTACAGCTACGACGACAGCCACATCCGCGGTTTCAGCTCGGTGCACATCTCCGGCGTCGGCTGCGGACTCGGCGGCGACCTGCCGGTGCTGCCGACCACCGGCGACGTCACCGAGACCGACTACGCGAAGTACGCCGCCGCGTTCACCCACGACGGCGAGTCGGCCCGTCCGGGCTCCTACCGCGTCCGGCTGACCTCCTACGGCGGGATCACCGCCGAGCTGACCGCGACCGCCCGCACCGGCCGGCAGCGCTACACCTTCCCGGCCACCGACAAGGCCAATGTGCTGCTCAACGCCGGCCAGTCGCTGCACCGGACGGTCTCCACCCACGTCGAGGTGCTCGACTCCCGCACCGTCCGCACCGCGATCACCGGCCGCGGCTTCTGCCAGGACACCCGGCCGTACACGGTCTACACCGTCACCCGCTTCAACCGGCCCTTCACCGCGTACGGGACCTGGCGCGGCGACACCGTGACGCCCGGCTCCCGGGACTCCACCGCGCCCGGCCGACACGGCGCCTACGTCCGCTTCGACACCCGCACGGACCGCACCGTCGAGGCGACCACCGCCCTGAGCTACGTGGACGCGGCCGGTGCGGCACGCAACCTCCGTGCGGAGGGCGGGAGTTCCTTCGACCGGACGGAGGCGGCGGCGGACGCGGCGTGGGAGCGACGGCTGCGCCTGGTGCGCGTCGAGGGCCGCGACCGCACACTGCGCCGGACCTTCTACTCCTCCCTCTACCGGTCCTTCCTCGCCCCGAACCTCGGCAGCGACGTGGACGGCCGCTACACCGGCTGGGACCAACGCCCGCACCGGGCACGGGGGTTCACCTACTACCAGAACTGGTCCCTGTGGGACACCTACCGCACCCAGACCCAGCTGCTGTCGCTACTCGCACCGCAGGAGGCACGCGATATGGCGCTGTCGGTGCTGCGCATCGACAAGGAGAGCGGCTGGCTGCCCAAGTGGGGCTACGGCACGGTCGAGACCAACATCATGACCGGCGATCCGGTGACCCCGTTCCTCACCAACGCCTACCGACAGGGGCTGCTCAAGGGCCACGAGGAGGAGGCGTACGCCGCGCTCGCGAAGAACGCCGACGGGGTGCCGCCGGCCGCCTCCCCCGCGGTCGGCCGGGAGGCCAACGCCGCCTACCTCAAGAACGGGTACGCGCCCTACCTCAAGGGCCGCCCGCACACCAAGCCCGGTGACTCCGACTTCGACCACGGCGCCTCGGCGACCCTGGAGTACGCCCTGTCGGACGCGATGCTGGCGCAGATGGCACGCGACCTCGGCCATCGCGCGGACGCCGACCGGTACGCCGCGCGGGCGCTCAACTACCGCACCCTGTTCGACCGTTCCACCGGCTTCTTCCGGGCCCGGGACGGCCAGGGTGCGTTCACCGGCCCCGCCGACCCGGCCAAGAGCGAGGGCTTCCACGAGGGCACGGCCTGGCAGTACCAATGGCTGGTGCCGCAGGACCTGCCGGGGATGGTGGCGCTGATCGGCGGCAGGGAGAAGGCCACGGCCCGGCTGGACTCCTTCTTCGCCTACCCGCAGTTGCTCAAGGACCCGGCGAAGACCGCCCGCGAGGTGTGGGTGAACGGCCCCTACGACTACTACAACGCCGACAAGTACAACCCGCAGAACGAACCCGATCTGATCGCCCCGTACACCTACCTCTCCACCGGTCAGCCCTGGAAGACCACGGACGTGGTGCACGCCGCGCTGACCCTGTTCACCGACACCCCGACCGGGATGACCGGCAACGACGACCTGGGGACGATGTCGGCGTGGATGGTGCTCTCCTCGATCGGCGTCTTCCCGGTCCAGCCGGGCACCGACACCTGGGGCCTGAGCACCCCGGTCTTCGACCGGGTGGACCTGACCCTGGACCGCCGGTACTACCCCTCCGGCCACTTCACCCTCACCGCTCCCGGCACGTCGACCACCCACCGCTACGTGCAGTCCGTACGGCTCGACGGCACCCCCCGAGACCGCACCTACCTGACCACCGCCGACCTGCGCACCGGCCGTGAACTGGCCTTCTCCGTGGGCCCGGAGCCGTCCCGCTGGGGCACCGGCGACCGGGCGGCCCCGCCGCCGGTGGGGACGCCGGGGGCACTCTCCGCACCCTCGCAGCGGCAGGCCGAGGGCGAGCGCTGAGAGCACGGCGGCGGAGACCAGTGCGGAGAAGTAGACCAGCGCCCAGGGGTCACCAACGTGAGCCGCAGAAAGGCGAGGCAGGCCCGGGCGGGGCGGCGTAGACCGTCGCGCACCGGGCGTTCTCGTCGTGGCCGACCAGCGTCAACTCCTGCTCGCCGGCTGCGCGTCGGCCGGGTTCGCTCCGCGGGTGCGGCACCTTGCGGTCGACTGGTACGCGGTCGCCGCGCTGGTCGCGTGCGGCTGGGGGATCTGTCTGTGGCCGGGGTTGGCGCCGGTGCCGGAACACGCGCCGCCGGTGCGGGTGCCGTTGCGCGGCGAGCCGGGGCCGGTGCGGCGCTTCGTGGCGGTGGTGCGGCGGGGCAGTGCCGGGCAGCTCCCGATCGCCCGCGCGGTGGCGGCGCTGCGCGCGGTCGCGGACGAACGGGAGGCGAAGGGGGTGTGAGACCGGGCCCCGGGCCCAGTCCGCGATTCAGAGCCTGTCCGGTGGATCAGGGTCCGACAGGCCCTAGGGGCTGTCTGTGGTTGTGATCAGAATCGAGTTTTGAGTCCCGGACGGAGTGCTGATCGGGTAGGACTCCTGTGTGACTCGTGCGCAACTCACGGATGCAGAGTGGGAGTTCATCGGGCCGTTCCTGCCGATTGGCAGGTTCGGCCCCTACCCAGAGCGGCTGCGGGAGCAGTTTGCGGGGGTGATCTGGCGGTTCCGTACCGGCAGCCAGTGGAGGGAGATGCCCGAGCGATTCGGCGCCTGGCAGACGGTCTACAACCGCTTCATGCGCTGGCGGGACGGGGGTGTCTTCCAGGCGCTGCTGGAAGAGGCGATCGCCGAGGCCGCCCGCAGGGACGAGGTAGACATGTCCCTGGTCAGCGTGGACTCCACCACGGCACGGGCTTATCACGACGCGGCTGGCATGCGGGTCAGCGAGGAGACCCTGGCGGCGCTTGAGGAGGCGGCCTCCCAAAAGGGGGGACGTTCGAGGAACACAACG